>NZ_JBOJLM010000001.1:0-403932 GCF_050750585.1 Salinimicrobium sp. WS361 | reverse complement strand
AACTAGCATATTCTCAGCCAAAAAAATTTCTTTTTTGAATTGAAACATTATAGTGCTAATTGGAGAGTTCAATTTTATTCTTAAGGTGCGCGGTATTCAATTTTTCATCAGAACCTCTTTTTAATTTATGGGCTAGCGTCTCTTTTTTAAAGGTATGGATACTGGCTTTGGTGAGACCTTGTCTAATGTATTATATTTATTTGAGCATTCCCACACTGTACTTCTCACTTGAATCTAATATTTAGATCCAGGTTGTAATCCTTTTATGTTCGTTTAATTTATTATTTGTTGAAGAACTAATAATAAATTCAGATTATCATCAATTTTTTTCAGAAAGAGGGTTGAGCAAAAAAAGGGCTGTTCAGATTAATTGAGCAGCCCTTTTTCATAATATTAACGCTTTTAAATGTTACTCTTCAGAAGAACCGTCTCCGTCTCCTGAATCAGGCGCATCACTTGCTATAAGTTGAATAGTTTCAGTAAAAACCGGACCACCATATCTTGGTCCAGTAAGAACACCAGCACCATCGGGTTGAACTAATACAGGTTTTATCTGAAGTACTTTTTCACAGGAATTTAAAATGGTTCCTGTACCTCTAAGATAATACGCTGCTTGAGGTTCACCCTCATAAGTAGTCGTAGCATAAGGTTGTTCTGCTATTGTGATTTCACCAGTTTCCAAGTTAACATCCAATTTCACAGGTTGACTTGTAACAATTGGTTCACCCCAAGGAATTTCGATCCAACCAAACATGAGACCTGTCATCATCAACTCTCCATCTTCATTTAGAAATGTTTCAACTTGAGTAGGATAATTCCACGCACCAGGACCCGTCCAGGTTCCAACGTACTCATCCAGGGTAGTGGTACACCATCTAAACAACTCTACTTCATAAGTATCATGAGTAATTGATGCATCTGAACCTTCAATTCCAACAAGGTTTAATGAAAGTACAGTACTACCTGACTCAGGTAAAGCTTCAAAATTCGAAGTAATAGTTATTGTCCCAACAAAAGAATTTGCAGGTATATATAAATCACTTATCTCATATTGATCTGGGGTAGCAGTGGTTTCTTCTTCGTCAATCACTACTTCTATGCTCCTATCTTTAGATGATCTTGTGCTAACGGCCACTTCAACCGTAGTCGAAGCACCTTCCTCTGCTGTTGCCAGGCTGGCTCCATCCGTAGAGAATTCAGCGAGGGTCTGTCCATTATCTACATCGTAGACCAACAGATCTTCCTCACAACTAACCAATGTTCCTACCACTAGTAGCAACACCGATAATTTTGAAAATATTCTTTTCATTTTTTTAAATTTTTAAATTAGTATCCAGGATTCTGTTGATCACGCAATTCAGGTGTCGCTGTTAATTCAACGATTGGAATTGGAAAAGTAAACCTGTAATCTGTGACATCTAAAGAACATGCATTATTAACAGCACAATCTGCCGGAGCTCTTTCTATTCCTCTGTTACCACGTTCACCTAATCTCTTAAGGTCCTTATACCGGTGTCCTTCATAAGCAAGTTCGATTCTCCTCTCGTCAAGGATAGCGCCAAATCCTTCAGCTTTATTTGCGAATACAGGAAGTACAGTGTCAATGCCAAACCTTAAGTCTCTTAGTTGCTTAATAAGAGCAGCAGCATCTTCTAACCGATCCATAGCAACATATGCCTCTGCAAGAATTAACAACATTTCAGATGCTCTGAAAACTTTCAGATCATTCATCAACGGTTGAGATTCAGAACCAGAATATTTATCAATTACCGGAACCTCTGTCGTTGACTCTGGATGAAGCAAAACATTAAAACGTACATCAGCAGGATTTAACTCATTTAACAAAGACTGACTCATTACATAATAAACTCCCCCGTCTGGTCCAGGACCTGTAAATGCCCAGTTAACTCCAACATAACCGGCACCGGCAGGACTTCCTGAAGCTCCCTGTTGGTCATAGTTATCACCAATGGTGCGTTCCAGTTCAAAAATAATTTCAGTATTACCTTCATCCTCCCAAATATTTTCATACTCTAAAGAATCGGCTATTGCGTAGTCTTCCAACAATTCTGAAGCATAGGTAGCAGCGTCAGGATAATTCTCACGGTATGCAGCCATACGAGCACGTAAGGCAGTAACAAAATCCTGACTCACAAAAGTTGCATTTGACTCCTCAACCAAAAGGTCTTCAGCTTTATTTAAATCATCTTTAATAAAAGCAAAAATTTCTCCATTTGTACTTCTAAGAACCGCTTCATCATTAATGGTTGGCACATAATCAACTAAAGGCACACCTAGAGCTGAATCATCAGCATAATCTGTTGTGAAATAAGACTGTAACTGGAAGTAGAAAAATGCACGAAGTGCATAGGCCTGACCAAGAATACTATTGTATTTCTCTTGTTGACCCTCTGACGGCTCAATAACTTGTGCTCCTTCAATTACCCTATTAACCGCGTTAATAGCGGCATAATTACTTGTCCAAATCACAGCTGGGCCAGCAGACGAAGGGTTTAAAACGAAACCATAATCCGACTGTCCCTGTCCACCATTTTCCGGCGCATCAATACTCACCTCGTCTGTCCAGATAGTAGTGAAGTATATTTCCGGGTTAAGATCAAATTGTGCGTAAACTCCTGTTAATCCAAGTTCAAGGTCATTAACATTTTCATACGCTTGTTCTGCCGGTAAACGTCCCGGTTGATCAATTTCTATCGCATCATCACAACTTCCAAAGAAGAACAGAAGACCGACAACATAAATTAGATTTAATTTTTTCATTTTTATTTTTTTTTAAAAAGCTAATTCTACTCCCAATGAAATTATTCTTGGTGTTGGGTAATCCCATTGAGCACTCTGTAAAGCCTCTACATCAAATCCCCTCCATTCTGAAAAAGTAACTAAATTCTCAGCGTTGGCAAATATTCTTAATTGATTAAAACCAGTAGGTTCTAAAAATCTATTTGGAACATTATACCCAACACCTAAAAATCTGATCCTTAAGTGATCTGTACTTCGAAGATATCTATCAGAATCATAAGTATTTATGTTAGTAGCCGTAAGAGATGGAATATCAGTTACTCTATTTTCTGGAGTCCAGGCTCTAGCCAGGTCTCTGTTATGTCTAAAGGTACCTATACTTGAAGGATCCTGATAACCTAAAAGGTCCCAATCAAATCTATCTCCACCTACAGCATAGTTAAACTGAGATTGGATAAAGAAACCTTTATAATCCATGTTTATACCAAAACTTCCAGTATAATCAGGATAAATGTTTTTATCAGTCCACACTCTATCAGTATCAGTATTAGGGGTTTCGGTAACATCTCCGTCTGCTGTATAAAACAACACATTTCCATTAGCCGGGTTCACACCCGCAAATCTAATGGTATAGATTTCTCCGAACTTTCCACCTTCACGTCCAATGTCTTCAATTACTCCAGTTTCACTTGGAAGATCAACGAATTCTTGTTTGTTATAGTTCCCTACGAAACTCACATCCATATTAAATCCTCCAGGACCACCTCTTAGAACATCATATTTAAGGTTCACATCGTACCCCTGGTTTGTTAAAGAACCAATGTTTGTATTAATACCGGTTGTAGCATTAATTGCTGAAACTGGCATACTCTGGAATAAATCTTCTGTTTTTTTCCAATAAGCATCAAAAGACCCTCTCAACCTTCTGTTGAAAACTTCAAAATCAACACCCACATTCGTTTGTGTCACAGTTTCCCACTTAAGGCTAGGGTTACCAATTTGACTAAGGAAAATAGCATTCTCTCCTCCATACCCAACGCCAGAAGCAAATAAACTTTTCCCTAAATCTGGACCTGAGAAATATGTATCTCCTGTAATTCTTTGGTTTCCGGCAGTACCATGAGATGCACGTAGTTTAAGAATATCAAAAACAGAACCATCCATGAAATCTTCATTATTAATGTTCCATCTTGCGGAAACAGAATAGAAAGTACCCCATTTATTGGCATCAGGGAATCTATAAGAAGCATCACGTCTCACTGTCGCACCTACACCATAGGTAGTATCGTAATCATAGTTTATCTGTCCAAAATAGGAGAAAAGCCCTGCATTTCTGCTAGTAGCAAAAGCTTCATCAGTATACCAGTCATTTTGTGAGTTATCACTAATAAAACCAGCGCCGTCTCCCAAAGCAAAAGTTTTTGAGAATAAACCGTTAGCTGTGTAGCCAAAACTTCTTAAGTGAGCTTTGAAATACTCTGTAAATACTCCTACATCAAGAGTATGCTTATCCCATGACTCGTTAAAGTTAAGAGAGGCTACCTGGTTGTAACTAAACACTCTACGGCTACTCTGAGTCTGCCGGCCATCATTATCATTACCTGTTTCAGCAAAAAGAGCGATGTTAAAAGATTCTGAAGGAACCGCCTGAACATAAATTTCATTTTCATAATCTGCACTCATTACAATACTAGCAGACAAATAGTCGGTGAAATTATAATTAGCATTAAAACTTCCTAAAATTTTAACCTCTTCATCAGCCTGTTTGAAGTACTTTAATTTATCCATTAACATATATGGAGTCGCGGTAAAAGATGCTACAGGTGCCTCAGCCCATTCTTCATATCCTGAAGGCAACACATAAGGCAAGGCTTGAAAAGCTCCCAAAACAAAATTTTGGTTTACTCCACCCGTTCCAATACTACTAGGTTCATTTGAATTAGAATAATTTATAGAAACACTAGATCCATAATTAAACTTGTCATTATCTGATTTCCCAGTGATGTTATTTCTAAAGTTGAATCTCTTCAAATCTGAACCTTTTAAGATTCCCTGAGTATCATAGAACCCAAGCGATGTAAATTGAGTAGCTCTTTCTCCACCGCTTGAAAGACTAAGGGTATTGTTCTTGGTAATACCAGTTCTAAAGAAATGGTTAAGCCAATCTGCAGATTCAGCTGAAGCAATTTCTTCTTCACTCATTGAAGCACCTCTTCCTGACCCGTAAAGATTTTCTAATCCAAGCTCCTCTGGTGCATTGTTCAAGTCATAATCATGATCTTGAAGTTTATTCCAGCTTATAATGGAGGTAGCACTGATTTGTAAAGGAGAATCGAAATTCCCTTGTTTAGTTTCAATGATCACCACACCGTTAGCACCACGGTTACCATAGATAGCAGTTGCACCTGCATCTTTTAGCACAGAGATCGATGCGATATCCTGAGGGTTCAAACTACGAAAGTTACTCTCATCAACAGGGATACCGTCGATAAGAAATAATGGCTGAGTATTACCATTAATAGAGTTAACACCTCTAAGGTTAATCACAGAAGCCGCTCCTGGCTGACCACTGTTTGTAGAAATGTTCAATCCTGCAACTTGTCCAGATAAAGTCTGCACAACACTGGCATTAGGTCGATTCTCAATAGATTCTGAACTAACAGTAATTGACGCAATATTAGACTTCTCCTTTGTCGAGGTACGATAACCCTGTACAATAACCTCATCAAGCTCGGCAGCATCAGGGCTTAGAGTTACATTAATTGTATTAAGATTAGCAATAGGATATTCTATAGTCTCAAAACCAAGGTAAGAAAAAACAAGAATCTCATTTTCACTAGCCCTAATACTATAATTCCCATCGAAATCAGTCTGTGTCCCTCTATTCGTGTTTTTAACAAGTACGTTAACTCCAGGTAAGGGCAAACCTTCAGAATCGGTAACCATCCCGGCTATCGTTCTGTCTTGGGCAAACGAAATTTGCACCACTAACACCAGTAAAAGCGTTAGAATTCCACTTAATTTTCTTTTCATTTTATAAATTATTTGAATTAGCCAACGCCAAAAATGGTAATAAAATCTTAATAAAACAAGATTGGCTTATAAACTAACCTGTTAATTATTTAAGAAGTTGATGAAACTCCACGTCTATAACCTTATAGTTGATAAAATTAATTTCTCGATTTTGCTGTTATAGCTGAAAAGAAGAGATTTCTTTAGCAATAAAACACAAATGCTTAAGTTGTTCTATATTGAACACAGCTTTTCGACATAAGACTTTCAGGGTCATGTGAAATTTCTACTTTTGCAGCTACATAACATTTAAGATCCTTACATTTCCTTTTAATTAGCTTTCCCATGTTAGCAAAGAGTTTTTCCAAACTTCCACTTGAATGCGGCACAGATGAAGCTGGCAGGGGTTGCCTTGCAGGCCCTGTCACTGCGGCGGCCGTTATCCTGCCCAAAAATTTCCGAAACAAGATCATCAATGACTCAAAGCAGCTCAACGCACTTTCCAGAAACAAATTGCAGAAAATTATCAGGGAAAAGGCAGTCTGTTATTCGGTGCAACATATTTATATGGAAGAAATAGACGAAATCAATATTTTAAACGCTTCTATCAGGGCAATGCACAAATGCATAGAAAACCTGAACCCGGTACCCGAATTCATTATCGTAGACGGCAACAGGTTCAAGAACTATAAAGAAGTTCCGCACGAGTGTATTATAAAAGGAGACGGCAAATTTCTAAGTATTGCAGCAGCGTCAATTTTAGCCAAGACTTACAGAGACGAATTCATGACCAGGATTCACGAAGAATATCCCATATACAACTGGAAACAAAATAAAGGCTACCCCACAATTGAACATCGCGAAGCCATCAAAAAATACGGAGTCACAAAATACCACCGCAAAAGCTTTAAGCTCCTGCCCGAGCAACTGGAACTTTCTCTTTAAAATTTACTACATTCAACTTTCCATGAAGAAGATCCTGTCATTTTTCACCAGCCTGTTATTCTTTTCCTGCGCCAACGAAGCCTCGGTTTCGGGAGAACTTACCGATTTTTTGCCCCAAGATCCGGCGGTAATAGTGCAGATGAAAAACCCCGATCTCTTCTTCAGCAATATTCAAAACAATGATTTTCTCAAGCTCAATTCCGAAAATGAACTTTACATTAAAATTAAAGAAGGACTCGAGATCCTGAAATATTTCCCTCATCAAAAAGAGGCATTACTCGTCCTTGATCCTAAAGCCGAAAAATCCCTGGATTTCCTATTTATTAGTCGCGATAACCTCAAACCTAAAAACCTTGATTCAATCCCCAACCGGCAGGTAGAAACAATGAACTTTGATGATCTCGAGGTGCAAAAATATGTTTTGGAAGGTAAAACGGCTTTTTCAACACATATAGATAGCATCAGTTTGTTAAGTAACTCCCTTCCCTTATTAAAAGAAACCGCCAGGGGCAATTCAGCCTTGAGTAAAGATCTACAGGTGGCTTTCAAAGCAGCCTCTCCCAAAAAAACTTCTGTATTTCTGAATTCCGATAAAGCAGCTCCTTTCCTGAAAAAGCTCTTTTTGACACCTTTTTCAAACTTTACTAAATGGACTGTCGTTGATACCGACATTTCCCAGAACGACATCAGGCTTAACGGCATCACTATTGCTTCCGATTCTCTTCCGCGCCTCATCAATGTCTTCAAGGGAGTAGGGACTTCAAAAAACACCCTGGCCAATATCACTCCCGTGACCAGCTCCGGATTCAATTCCGTAAGCTTTCAGGATTTCAAAAAATTGAATGAGAATTTGCTCTTTTTGAGAGGTAAGGAAACAGAAACTACCTTTACTGAAGAAATTTCCCTCCTCACAGCAGCCAGTGAAGCAGGAAGTATTCATCTTGCTGAAGGTTTAGTGTTCGCTATACGCTCTGCGGAAGCTGAAAATGGCCTGCAGACATTAAATTATGAGCCGGAACAAACTGAAGAATTCCGTGGGCTACTCATCTACAAATTTCCCCACTCCAATTCTTTTTCTGAAATACTTCAGCCGTTACTGAATCCAAAAGACCTCCATTTTTTGACATTTTTGGATAGCTACATACTCTTTTCTGAATCTTCCGAAGCATTGAAGGAAGTGATTGCCGCTGTTCAGGATGATCTCGTATTGTCAAATACCGAAGCTTACAAAACCTCTTCAGAAAACCTCAGTTCAGAAGCTTCACTTTTGATAATCCGGAACAACCAGGCAGAAGGAACAAATGAAACAGAGCAACTTGACTACACTAATTACCCCATTACGGCAGTCCAATATATTTACCAGGACAATTTTGCCCACCTGCACAGTGTGGTGGCGAGGAGCGCTGCTCTAAAAACCGACAATCCGACTTCGCAGGCCGCGAGTGTTGCCCTGGCGGCAGCCCTAAATTCCCCGCCAGTCTTCTTCAAAAACCATCGCTCCAACGGAATGGACATTGTAGCGCAGGATGTTCAAAATACGCTGTACCTCATTTCGCCAGAAGGAAAGATTCACTGGAAAAAAGATCTTGGATCTCCCATTTTAGGAGAAGTACAGACGGTAGATATTTTAAAAAATGGCAGATTTCAACTTGCTTTTGCGACTCAAAATGAAGTTCATGTCATAGATCGCGATGGGAACCCTGTTAAACCTTTCCCTCTTAAGTTTAGAGATAAGATTACCCAGCCTTTGTCTGTTTTTGATTACGATAAGAAACGTGATTACCGTTTTATGGTCACGCAGGGCCGGGAAGTTTACATGTACGATCGCAAAGGAAAAGGTGTAAAGGGATTCAATTTCTCTAAAGCAACTTCGGAAATTATCCAGCCTCCAAAACACATTAGAATAGGCCGAAAAGATTACATCGTAATTCCTGAAACTTCCGGAAAACTAAATATTCTTAGCCGCACCGGAAAAATTCGTGTTCCTGTGAAGCAAGATCTAAATTTCTCTGAAAATGCCTGGTATGAGTACAACGGGAATTTTGTTTCTACGAACACCTCAGGCCAGATCATAAAGATCAGCGAAAACGGAAATGTAAAAAAAGAGGATCTTGGCCTTGCCGAAAATACCCGCATCACAGCCACCGAAAAAACCCTGGTCACCCTTTCAGAAAATGAGCTCAGCATAAAAGGAAATTCTGTCACTCTGGATTTTGGGCTTTATAGTTCGCCTCAAATCTTCTTCCTCAACAACAAGATCTACGTCTCAGTAACCGATCTTCAAGCTAAAAAAGTATATCTGTTTGACAGCAATGCCAATCTAATAGAGGGATTCCCTGTTTATGGAAATTCTTTAATAGACCTCTCAAATGCCGACGAAGATGCAGCTTTGGAATTAGTGGTGCAGGGCGAAGAGAATGGAATTTTGGTTTATGAGGTGAATCAGTAGTCTGTAGTCTGTAGTCTGTAGTCTGTAGTCTGTAGTCTGTAGTCTGTAAAATCAAAAAAATATATGTGAATTCGTGCAATAAAAATTACACTAATTCCGCTTCAAAAAGGGCAGAAAAATGCTTCTTTATTTTTTGCTTCACCTCCTCTACAGGAACTTCCTTTACGCCCAGCTCTACATTGAGTGAGGTTACTGCCTTCCCTTTAATTCCGCAGGGAATGATATTATCAAAGTAACCCAGGTCAGTATTTACATTAAAGGCAAAACCGTGCATGGTAACCCAGCGGCTGGCACGCACCCCCATTGCACAAATCTTTCGCGCAAAAGGCGTATCACTATCCAGCCATACTCCTGTTTCTCCTTTACTGCGGCCTGCTTTGATCCCGTACTCTTCAAGAGTGAGAATAATAGTTTCCTCAAGAAGCCTTAAGTATTTATGGATGTCTGAAAAGAAATTTTCGAGATCGAGTATAGGATACCCCACAATTTGTCCGGGTCCGTGATAAGTAATATCACCACCCCTGTTGATCTTGTAAAAAGTGGCATTTTTTAGTCCCAGTTGTTCCTCATTAATGAGGAGATGTGACATATCTCCGCTCTTTCCCAGGGTATAGACATGGGGATGCTCTACAAAAAGCAGGTGATTTTTAGTGGCTTTTGAAGTTCCTTCTCTGCGGTTGGCAATCTTTTGATCTAGAATTCCCTGAAACAATTTCTCCTGGTACTCCCAGATCTCCTTATAATCCCGCTGCCCTAACTCCTCTAATTCAATATTCCTGTTCAAATCTTCTCTCTTTACCTGCCTTTGTTATTATTCAGGATGATTAGTGCGGCAATTACTCCCGGCACCCAACCTAAAAGCGTAAGTATAAGCACGATAAGAATAGATCCACAACCTCTGTCTATCACAGCAAGGGGTGGAAACAGGATCGACAATATTACTCTCCAAACACTCATAGGCAGCTACAAATATATTAAAATCTACACCAACCAAATTAGCGCTTTGCCCGTTAAAAAACAATTGATTGGTTGCGGTATAGTCTGTATCTTTGCAAGTCGAATCTTGAACTAAAGAAAATGCATTTATCTGAACAGGAACTCATTCGCCGGGAGAAACTCGATTCCCTGCGGAAACTGAATATAGACCCTTATCCCGCGGCACTTTATCCCGTAGATCATACTACTTCGGAAATAAAGTCTGAATTTGAAGAAAACAAAAAGGTGGTCATTGCCGGGAGGCTTATGTCCCGAAGAATACAGGGAAAGGCTTCTTTTGCTGAAATTCAGGATTCCACCGGAAGAATTCAGGTATATTTCAACCGTGACGAGATTTGCAAGGGAGACGATAAAAGCAAATACAACGACGTCTATAAGAAACTTCTTGATATAGGAGATTTTATCGGGATTGAAGGTAAGCTCTTCAACACGCAGGTGGGTGAGAAAACAGTAATGGTTGAGAACTTCACACTTCTTAGCAAGTCATTAAAACCGCTTCCACTTCCAAAGACCGATAAAGAAGGTAAGACCTTCGACGAATTTAATGATCCAGAGTTGCGTTACCGCCAGCGTTATGCCGATTTGGTGGTGAACCCAAAAGTGAAAGAGATCTTTGTTAAAAGAACAAAGCTATTCACCGCAATGAGGAACTTCTTTAACGACAAAGGCTACTTTGAAGTTGAAACCCCAATTTTACAATCCATTCCGGGAGGAGCGGCTGCGCGGCCTTTCATTACCCATCACAATGCGCTCGATATCCCGCTTTACCTGCGGATTGCCAACGAGCTTTACCTTAAAAGGCTTATTGTAGGTGGTTTTGACGGCGTTTATGAGTTCTCCAAGAACTTCAGAAATGAAGGAATGGATAGAACGCACAACCCGGAATTCACTGCGATGGAGATCTATGTAGCCTATAAGGACTACAACTGGATGATGGAATTTACCGAAAATCTCCTGGAACACTGTGCTGTTGCCGTAAACGGAACTACAGAAGCCACTTTTGGAAAACACCAGGTAGATTTTAAAGCGCCTTACGCCAGAGTGACAATGACCGATGCCATCAAACAATTCACAGGATTTGACATTACAGGCAAGTCTGAAAAAGAACTTTTTGAGGCCGCAAAAGGCATGGGCATCGAAGTTGATGATACTATGGGTAAAGGAAAGCTTATCGATGAGATCTTTGGTGAGAAATGTGAAGGCAACTTCATACAGCCCACATTCATCACAGATTATCCTAAAGAAATGAGTCCTCTTTGTAAGGAGCACCGTGAAAATCCGGAGTTAACCGAGAGGTTTGAGCTTATGGTCTGCGGAAAAGAGATTGCCAACGCTTATTCTGAGCTAAATGACCCTATAGACCAAAGAAACCGTTTTGAAGAGCAGCTACAATTGTCTGAAAAAGGCGATGATGAGGCTATGTTTATTGACAATGATTTCTTAAGAGCACTGGAATACGGAATGCCCCCAACATCGGGTCTTGGTATTGGAATGGATCGTTTGATCATGTTCCTTACCAACAAACAATCTATACAGGAAGTATTATTCTTCCCACAAATGAAGCCCGAAAAGAAAGCTGCAACTCCTAAACCCGAAGATTTCATAAAAATCGGAGTTCCGCAGGAATGGGTAGATACGGTGATGCACGAATATGGTACTGTTGCCAAACTTCAGGAAAATAAACCTACCCAGGTACATCAAAAGCTCAACGGACTAAGAAAGAAAAATAAATTACCCATCGCTGCACTGCAGCTGGACGAAGTAGAAAAGTGGTTCTAAAATGCCATTTTTGACAGTTTATAAAAAGGAGCCTTCGGGTTCCTTTTTTAATTTATCGCCGGGCACCCACAGTGATATCG
Organism: Salinimicrobium sp. WS361; assembly: GCF_050750585.1. Classification (NCBI taxonomy): domain Bacteria; kingdom Pseudomonadati; phylum Bacteroidota; class Flavobacteriia; order Flavobacteriales; family Flavobacteriaceae; genus Salinimicrobium; species Salinimicrobium sp. WS361. Next base: position 391,911 of record NZ_JBOJLM010000001.1, on the reverse strand, counting down.
CGTTCTTGGTGCACCAAAGTTATACCCAAGGGTAATTTGATGAAAACCACTGTTACTAAGCACCACTTCATTAAACTGCCGGGAAAACGTGTAACCAACCAAAAATTTCCTGTATTCCACACCGGCAAAAGGAGTAAGATATCTCAGGTTTTCTGTATCACCTTCCATTTTATCAAGCCCCTGCCGGTAAGACAATCCGGCCCATATTTGCCCGAACTCAAAATTGCGGTAGCCTTTGAGGTTAACATCTGCAAGTTTTTCAGAAGTGTCTTCCATCAGTTGCAGCATGGCCGAAGGCTCCAGGTACCAGTCATAAGCCGGTGAAATAATGTAACCGGCAGTTAAAAAATATCGTCTTTGATTAGTAGCGATATTGTGACTATTGAACAATTCCCTCGTTACGGGTAAAAGATTTTTTGCAGTGCCATGTATATAAAGATCTTTATTGAAGTACGACATTCCCACATCCATATTCGCATAACTCACCGAAGCCTTCTCCTGCCCCAGCAGCGGATCGGGTTGGGTAAAGCCGCTTTGGTCAAGGCGATGCTGAATAACCCCTGCACTAATTCCAAAACTCAGCCTATGCAATTGAAGGTCTCCTGCTGGCAGCCTCAAATGGTAGGCGAATGCCCCATATGCGCCCGATTTAGAGAAATTTCCATTCCTGTCGTTAAATAGAATGGCACCTATCCCCTCTTTGTTGCCCAATCTGCCATTAATGGTAAGCGTCTGCAATCCCGGCGCATCATCTATATCAAACCACTGCTGCCGGGCCGTTAACCGCAGTTGATTGTTCACTGCCGCCCCTGCAAGAGAGGGATGCAGCAGGAAAAGATTATCTGTAAGATAGTCTGAATATGTCGGAATGATCTCCTGCCCTTTACTCTCCCCTATATTGAAAAAAGTACAGAGAATAAGGACCCAAAAATGGGATTTTAAGAGGCTGTTATTTTTCTTCTGTTCAACCATGTTAACGCTTTAATAAAAAGTGGCCTTTTTGAGGTTCAAAACCATCTATAAATATTTGATACCAGTAATCTTCTGAAGGCAGTTCCTTTCCATTGTAAGTACCATTCCAGGAAAATCCGGCGCCACTTCCGGCAGCCAATAACTTCCCGTACCTGTCAAAAATCCTGATTTCAGAATTACTGAAATATTCAACTCCTTTAAGTTCAAAGCTGTCATTAAAACCATCACTGTTAGGTGTGATGAATTGGGGAATGACAATATGCGGAAATTCTTCGGAAACAGTTTTACAACCTTCGAGATCGCGTATATAAGCAGTATATATTCCGCCGGAAATATTCTGAAAAACATTTGACTGCTGAAAATTGCTTCCGTCAAGAGAAAATTCAAATTGTCCCGGATGAGCTGCTTCGATGATCACGCTGTTTGCTTCCGAAGTAATTTTGGCAATTTCGGCAACCGCTACAGCTGCTACTTCAAATGTTCTCAACGCACTGCAGCCGTTGCAATTTGTCACTGTTACTGAATAGTTGCCGGGATTAGTCACAGAGATCGTCCTGCCCGAAGCTCCGGTGCTCCAGTTGTAGCTGAAATTTCCAGGTCCGGCATCAAGCTCTACCGTATTGCCGGTGCACAATTGCAACTCCTTATCCATTGTTTGAGGTACAGTAAAGATTTTCAAAGTAACCGGAGTGCGGGGCCCGGGTTCACAATTAAAACCCGATTTCACAGCTTCGGCATAATAAGTTCCGGCAGCTGCAGGCACAAAAGAATTTCCCGTTCCAACCTCAACGCCTCCTGTAGCTTTATCAAACCAGGTTACAGATTCATCTGGTTCCACGTTTACCTTAAGTGCAGGAAATGGCTCTCCCTCACATATATTTTCATCTCCGCTACTTACCGGCGCCAAAGGAGTTTCCACAATGTACACAGCAAAAGATTCGGAAACCGAGCTACAAAGATTATCGTCAAGATTCACCGAATTTTCGGCTACTTTAACCCTGTAATACCGGGTAGAGCTAATAGCCGGAGAAGTGTACACCGTACCTGTTGCCCCCGAAATATCCTGCCAGTTATTGGCATCTGTACTTTCCTGCCATTGAAAAGCATGACTGTTATACACCGTATGGTCTGGAGTGGCGGTTAATGCCACACTCACGGGAGCATCGGGTTCACAAACTTCAAGAGAACTTCCGGTAGTTGTACCAGATGTGATTTCCGTGAGGTCTCCACAAGACCTAAAAATAATATCATCAATGGCGAGATCGTTTCCGCAGCCACCAATCCCATTGTTGAACATTTTAAGGATCACCAGGTCCTGCCCCGGCTGAGATTGGAATGTCAATGCAAACTGCTCCCAGTAAGGGGTAGATGAAGAATGGATATCTCCCGTATCACCCTCGGCTAGCAACTGAGTGTCGGTTTTATCCCAAATTTGAAACCTCACATTTATTGGAATGCCACCATTTGCACAACCAGTACGAATAGGACTTAGAATATTCATAAGGTAAGCCGAAAACTCGTAAGTAGTAGCTTCACACAACCCTGATATTTCTCTTTTGAAGAACAATCCGGCATTTTTATCGTCGGCATTGACTATTAATGCGTTTCCATTAGATAAAGTGGTGTTGGGCAGAGAAGAATGCCAGTCTTGAATTCCCTGTCCAATTGTACTTGAAATAGTATAATAACCGTCCTGAGGATCACCCGAAACACGCGGATAACTTGTAGTCCCTGCTGGTAAAGTACCAGACGAAAAATCTTCATGGAAAATAGCGTCCCCCTTACTGCCGGGACAAAATCCCAGCTGGGAAAAGACATTTCCAGATAAAAGGAAGAAAATAAGAAAGCAGGAAACCCTCATCTTCTTTCAAAGGTACAGGAAAGCTTCAAATTTTAAGAAATTTTTAGCATCTTATTTAAATGCAAATGCTACCAGTTATAATTTCATTTTAAACCTTTTACTGCTACTACTGTCCAACCATAAGCAAAGTGCTTCTCTTTTTATTTAACAGCCATGGATTAGGCAACCGGGATCTGTTTCTTTAAATTGAGCCATTCTTAACTTAAATTTTACAATTAATGAACAACCGACTCTTGTTCCGGCTGGTTATTGTTTTTTTCTCTTTTTCAATAACGAGTTGTGCCGTCTTTCAACCTGAAAAGGATAAAAAATCGACTACAGCAGCCAAATCTTCTGAAAAAGACAAAAACGGGATTAAATCTTATGATAAGGTGATCACCAAAAAAGCAAAATCTGATGCCGGATTATTTACTGTACACCAGGTAGATGATGATTACTACTACGAAATCCCCGATAGCCTCTTTAACCGCGAAATGCTTATGGTTACCAGGATTGCCCAAACTGCTTCAGGAATAGGCTTTGGTGGCGGTAAACAAAACGAGCAGGTGCTGCGTTGGGAAAAGAAAAATAAGAACGTTCTTCTTCGCGTGGTATCTCACGACGTTTTTGCTGCCGATTCCCTACCGGTTCACGAAGCTGTTAGGAATTCTAACTTCGAGCCTATTCTTTTTTCTTTTGACATTGAAGCTTTCCGTAAGGATTCGGTGAACAATGCAACAGTGATCAAGGTAACCGACCTTTTCAAAAAGGATGTTCAGGCGCTTGGTTTTCCTGAAAGAAACCGAAAAGAATACAAGATCAGTCGTTTGGATGACAGCAGATCGTACATAGACACCATCCGGAGTTATCCTGAAAACATTGAAGTACGTCACGTGAAAACTTATAATGCTGGCGAACCACCTTCAAATTCAAGTACAGGATCTATTTCAGTAAAAATGAGCAACTCCATGATCCTCCTACCAAAGGTGTCTATGGAAAGAAGATACTATGACGAGCGCGTTGGCTGGTTCACCACCGGGCAAACCGATTACGGCCTTGATGCTCAAAAAAGTGAAACCGTACGCTACCTTGACCGCTGGAGACTTGAGGTGAAGGAAGAAGATATGGAAAAATTCAAGCGTGGGGAACTGGTTGAACCTAAAGAACAGATCGTTTATTACGTAGACCGTGCGACTCCAAAGAAATGGATCCCTTACATCAAACAGGGAATTGAAGACTGGCAGGTGGCTTTTGAAGCTGCAGGTTTCAAAAATGCCATTATTGCAAAAGATCCTCCATCTAAAGAGGAAGATCCAGACTGGAGCCCTGAAGATGTTCGCTATTCTGTAGTGCGTTACCTTGCTTCTCCAATACCAAACGCAAACGGGCCGCACGTAAGTGACCCACGTTCGGGAGAGATTTTGGAATCGGACATAAACTGGTACCACAATGTAATGACCCTGTTGAGAAACTGGTTCTTTGTACAGACTGCAGCCATCAATGAAGATGCCCGCGGTGTGGAATTTAAAGATGAGATCATGGGCCGTTTGATAAGGTTCGTATCTTCTCACGAAGTAGGCCACACACTTGGTTTACCTCATAACATGGGAAGCAGTGCAGCCTATGCTGTAGAATCTTTGAGAGATGCTGAATTCACCCAAAAATATGGAACTGCTCCTTCAATCATGGATTATGCACGTTTCAACTATATCGCACAGCCCGAAGATGGTGATGTGGCGCTAATGCCAAACATTGGGCCTTATGACAAGTATTCGGTGATGTGGGGTTACAAGCCAATTCCGGGGAAAACAGGAAAAGAGGAAAAAGAAGTCCTCGACTCCTGGATCCTTGAAAAAGCAGGAGATCCTGTTTATAGATTTGGTGCCCAGCAAAGCGGGGTGATCGATCCTACTTCCCAGACCGAAGATCTTGGTGATGACTCTGTGCTTGCCAGCCAGTACGGAATCAAAAACCTGAAAAGGATAATTCCAAATCTCATCGAATGGACTGCCGAAAAAGGTAAAGATTACGATGATCTTGAAACTATGTACGAGCAGGTACTTAGCCAGTACAACCGTTACATGGGGCACGTTGCTGCAAATGTGGGTGGTGTGATTAAAGAAACTAAAACTTACGACCAGGAAGGTGCAGTATACTTTCATGTAACTCCTGAAAAGCAGAAAAATGCAATGAACTTCCTTCAGGATGAATTGTTTTCTACTCCCGAATGGCTTCTTGAGCAGGAGATCTTCAACAGGATCGAATTTGACGGAAGTGTGGAAAGGATCAGAAATACCCAGGAGCGCACTTTAAATAACCTGCTTGACTTCGGAAGAATGGCAAGGTTGATCGAGAATCGCGAAATGAACGGCAATAGTGCTTACGGACTTCTCGATATGATGCAGGACCTAAGAACCGGAATCTGGAGTGAACTTAGAAGAGGCCAGGGCATTGACACCTACCGCAGAAATCTTCAGCGTGCATACATCGACAGAATGGAATATCTAATGAACGAAGAACAGGAGGCCATCCCTGCACGTTACCGTTCCTGGATAACCCGCTCTAACATTGATGTGGCACAGAGCGATATTCGCCCGGTAGTTAGAGGCGAGCTTAAAAGGCTTCAGCGCGATCTTCGCAACAGCATTGGTCGCAGCAGAGATACTTTGACCCGCTACCATTTGGAAGATGCTTTAGAAAGAGTAAATCTTATTCTCGATCCTAACAGCTAAACCTCATTTTTGCATAAATGAATGAGCCGGACTAACGTCTGGCTTTTTTTATACCACCCAAATTCTAACGATCCAGCCGCCTATTAACCACGCATAAGCAATAAAGGCAAGATACTTCATGATGTTTTCCATCACCTGGCTCTTTGGTGCCATTTCTTTCATGTGCTTTACATCTTTCCTCTTAAAAAAGCCAATGTAAAGAAGAATTCCGGAGATAATGAGGAAGGCGAGGTTAAGGAAGAAAGTATAGTCTATCTGGAAATGTTCAGATTCAAGGATCTTCACGTTGTTTGGATCGGGCAGCAGGCTTAACAGGTCAAAAGAATAGTGCAAGGCCAGGGACGTTCCAATAAGTGCAGTAAACAATAAAAAGAGTATGAAAAGTGACATTTTCCAGCCATAATATTTAGCATTGATCCGCAACACCGGAAATACTACGAGGTCACTAAAGATAAAGGCCATTACCCCGGCAAAGCTGACGCCCTTACCAAAGAGCAGCGCCGCTAATGGAATATTCCCCATAGAACCAATAAAGGTTAAAAATGCAGCAACAGGCCCCACAATAATATGCTCTAAAATGGTAAAAAAGCTATGGCTTTCAACCTCAGGTCCGCTGTTGATAAAAAGGGTTCTGAAAAAAGAATCGGGTACAAAAGCAGCTACAATTCCGGCGATTGTGAAACCAATGGTCACATCCTTCCAAACCATCTTCCATTCCATGGCGTACTGCTTTGCCACTTTGGCCCAGGCAGTTTCAGATTTCATTTTTTCCTTCCAGTCCTTATCAGCTTTTTCATCGTCCTCCACTTCTCCCTTTAGCCGTTCTCTGGCCTGTTTGATCAATTTCTTCGGATTGATCAGCCTTACGATAAGCCAGCTGATGAGGATAAGCAGGATTCCTCCCACATATTCCCCTACTACAAACTGCCAGCCCAGGAAAATAGCGATAATGATTCCCAGCTCGATCACAAGGTTTGTCGAGGCCAAAAGAAAAGCTATAGATGGAATAAAACCTGCTCCCTTTTTGAACAGGCTTTTGGTAGAAGCGAGAGCTGCAAAACTACAGGAACTGCTTATAAACCCGAAAAATGTGCCCAGGAGAACGCCTTTTGAGTTTTTACCACCCATGGTCTCCTGCATTTTCTTTTCGGTTACGAATATTTGGATCCCACTACTTATCAGATAGCCGAGAATGAAGGCCCATAAGGCCATCCAAAAAAACCCTGTACTTGTGTAAGCTGCTTCTGCCCAGCTTTTCCAGAAATCCTGCATAAATTTTTACTCACAAATTAATAATTATAGAAGACTCTTCAAAAATGCCATTTTTAATGGTCAAGTTTTACGCCCCTTAACCTCAGAGCATTTGCAATTACCGAAACCGAGCTAAAGCTCATTGCCAAAGCCGCGATCATGGGTGAAAGCAAAATTCCGAAGAACGGGAACAGCACTCCGGCCGCAATTGGTACGCCAAGCGTGTTGTAAATCAAGGCGAAAAACAGGTTCTGCTTAATATTCTTCATCACCTTTTTACTCAGGTTTTTCGCTTTTACCACCCCGTGTAGATCCCCTTTTACAAGGGTAATTTCTGCGCTTTCTATAGCCACATCGGTCCCGGTGCCCATTGCAATACCAATATCGGCTTTTGCAAGTGCGGGTGCATCGTTAATTCCGTCACCGGCCATCGCCACTTTTTTGCCCTGCTGTTGTAGTTTCTCTACTTCCTCAAGTTTGTTTTGTGGCAACATCCCGGCCTTAAAACTGGTTAGATGCAGCTCTTTCGCCACCGCCGCTGCTGTTATCTCATTATCCCCGGTCAACATGATCACCTCCACGCCGGCATCAATAAGTTCGGAGATCGCCTGCCGACTCGTTTTTTTAATGGGATCTGTAATGGTGACGTATCCGGCGATTATTCCGTCTATAGCTACATAAGAAACGGTTTTCCCCTGTTGCTGCTCTTCCCTCACTTGCTGCTGAAGCTTATTATCAACCTCAACATTTATTTCCTGCATCAGCTTTTCGTTACCTATCGCAATCTTTTTTTCTTCGGAAATTCCCGTAACTCCCTTTCCGGTTACTGCATCAAAGTCGGTGGTTTCCGAAAACTTCAGGTTTTTGGCTTTTGCATAACGCACCGTGGCTTCTGCTAACGGATGTTCACTTTGAGCATTAACTGAAGCTATTGTTCTAATTAGTTCTTCTTCCGAAGTATCTCCTGTAGCCACCACTTTTTCTACCGATGGTTTTCCTTCAGTAATAGTACCGGTCTTATCAATAATAAGCACATCGATCTTATCCATCTGCTCCAAAGACTGGGCGTTCTTGATAAGCACGCCGTTTTGGGCGCCTTTCCCCACACCAACCATTACAGACATTGGCGTGGCCAGCCCCAAAGCACAGGGACAGGCAATGATCAAAACAGCAATAGCATTGATCAAAGCGTACACATAACTGGGTTCAGGTCCAAAAGCAGCCCAGACAATAAAAGTAATTACCGAAATCATAACAACTACGGGAACAAAATAAGCGGAGATCCTGTCGGCCAACTTCTGAATTGGCGCCTGCGACCTGCTCGCATCGTTAACCATTTTAATGATCTGGGCAAGCAGGGTCTCATCCCCCACTTTTTCGGCCTTCATAGTAAAACTCCTGTTGCCGTTTATTGTTCCTGAAGTTACCTTGTCCCCTTCAGCTTTCTCTACAGGCACAGGTTCGCCGGTGATCATGGATTCGTCAATGTTAGTCTGTCCCTTCTGAATACTTCCATCCACAGGAATTTTATCTCCCGGCTTTACCCGAAGAATATCGCCTACATTAATTTCATCTGCATGAATTTCTTTTTCCTCTCCATTCACCACCAAAGTGGCTTTATTGGGCGCCAGCTTCAGCAGTTCCTTGATAGCCGAATTTGTACGGCTGTGGGCTCTCGCTTCCAATAATTGCCCCAGCAAGACCAGGGTAAGAATTACTGTAGCGGCCTCGAAATAGACATGTACAGTGCCGTGGTGCGTGAGGAATTGCTCCGGAAAAAGTCCCGGAAACAGCATCCCGAATACACTAAAGCTCCATGCGACTCCCGCACCAATGCCTATTAACGTGAACATATTCAAATTCCAGGTTACTATAGATCTCCATGCTCTCTCAAAGAACATCCAGGTCGCGTAGAAAACCACCGGAATTGACAGAGCCAGCTGCACCCAATTCCAGGTCTCCATGCTCATCCAGTCATAAATAGGATTGTCCGGGATCATTTCGGACATTGCGATAAGAAAGATGGGCAGCGTAAAAGCCACAGCTATTTTGAACTTTTTCAGCAGCTTTTGGTAAGATTTCTGCTCGGCAGAAGCTTCGGGTTCCATGCGTACCAGGTCCATTCCGCAGATGGGGCAGCTACCCGGTTCGTCCTCCTTTACTTCGGGGTGCATGGGGCAGGTGTACTGTGGCTGATCGGCTTTTAAACTCACTTCCTCCACCAGGTCCATTCCGCAGACGGGACAATCTCCCGGCTTGTCGTAAGTCTTGTCGCCCTCACAGTGCATTGGGCAGTAAAAAGTTCCTGTGCCTTTGCCTTTGGGCTTTTCGGGCTTTGGCGGGGCTGTGATATCCTGCCCGGGAAGGTAGATGTTATAGGTGCTGCCATCCTTTCTAAGGACTTCCTGAAAAACTGTAACAGGAATTGCCCTTTTTGAAGAGATAACTGCCTCAGCTTTTTCGAGGTCTACAGAAACATTCTGCACACCCTCAACCTGCCGCAGCGTCTCTTCTACATGAGCTTTACACCCGCTGCAGGTCATTCCTGTCACCTCATATTTCTCCTCTGAACCGGCCGAATGTATATGGTACCTTTCACCATCGCTTTGCAGCGCATCCTCAAAAACGCCAATGGGAATATGACGCTCCATTTCGATCTCCGCTTCTGCTTTATCCAGATCCACCGAAGCATTTTTCACTCCGTCGACCTTCTGTAACGTCTCCTCTACATGAGAGCGACAGCCGTTGCAGGTCATTCCGGAGACTTTATAGGTGTGGGTCATGACTTTTTCCCCTTCAACTTTACCAGAGCTATGATCTGCAGACGAACCTGCTCCTGAATGTGTCTTTGCAGTTTCAGAAACTTCAGAAATACCTGCACCGTCTTCTCCTTCCCTCTCTAAAATGCCATATTTAGCACCGGCTTTTTTTACTTCAGCATCAAGAACATCTGTAGGAATATGTTCTTTCATTTTTATGACTGCTTCCGCTTTTTCGAGATCTACAGCTGCATTTACAACCCCCGGAATATTATTCAGACTTTCCTCCACGTGTTTCCTGCAGCCATTACAGGTCATGCCGGTGACTTTGTAAGTGTGTGTCATCACAGATGCTTCATCTTCAGAATCTGCTTCAGAAATGCCATTTTTGACACCTTTACCAGTTGAAATTTTTTCAGAAGTTCCCGGCGCCAGAACATGATAGTTCCCACCGGCTTGTTGAACCGCTGTTTCAAAAATATCCCACGGAATATGCTGCTGCATTTTGATTACAGCCTCTCCTTTTTCGAGATCTACGGAAGCATTCTCCACCCCCTCAACCTGCTGAAGTGCTTCTTCCACATGTTTCCTGCAGCCATTACAGGTCATGCCGGCAACTTTGTAAGTATGCGTCATCAAAGATGCTACATCTTCAGAATCTGCTTCAGAAATGCCATTTTTGACACCTTTACCAGTCGAAATTTCTTCGGAAGTATTCAACGCGAGAATATGATAATTGCCGCCTTCTTTTTGCAGGGCGGTTTCCAAAAGATCAAGCGGCACATGTTGCTCCATCTCAAGCACAGCCTCTTCCTTCTTAAGGTCGACTGATGCGTGCTTTACTCCTTTTACGTCCTGTAAGGTTTGTTCTACATGACTTCTGCAACCATTACAGGTCATTCCGGTGATTTTATAGGTGTTTTTCATCTCTCTAACTTTACATCCCAAAGTTCGCAGGATTTAAAGCGGAAATGTTATACAATTCTGGATTTTTGTGGTAAGATTCTAAAGTTTATCCAGAGGAATGCGCTTGTTTTCCTTAACCTGCTTAAAATGGGTAGGCGTTAATCCTGTTACTTTTTTGAACTGCTTGCTTAAATGGGAGACACTCGAATAGTTCAATTGATGTGCGATCTCGCTAAGGGAAAGTTCATCGTACACCAGCAGTTCCTTCACTTTTTCAATCTTTTGATTGATCACATATTGCTCAATCGTCACGCCCTGTACTTCAGAAAAAAGTTTGCTGATGGCAGAATAATCCTGATGGAACTTCTCGGAAAGATGTTCCGAAAATGTCATTTTTGGAAGGTGTGCAGGATGTTGTATGATTTCAACAATCGTGGTTTTTATGCTCTCAATGAGCCGGGTCTTTTTATCGTCAATAAGTTCGAAACCGAGTTTTTCCAGGCGCTCATTCAGCAGCTTTTTTTCTTCCGAAGAAAGTTCGCGCTCTACTTCGGCCATGCCGAGTTCAACTGTAAGAGGATGAAGCCCGAACTGTTCCAGTTCAGACTTCACCATCATATTACAGCGGTTACAAACCATATTTTTGATGAACAATTTCACCCTTAGCTACCGCTAATAGTTTCCTCAACCCTTCCACACTTCAGCATCTTGTCACCGTAGTATGGGTTTCTAATTTCTTCTGAAGAAGACAACCAGAAAGCCCCTTTTCCGTCGAAAGCCATAGGACAGTACTGCTTATACACTTCGCCCGACTTAACTGCACCTTTTAACATTCCTTCCATCACCATAGAAAGATCTTCAAAAGCCGTTCTTTGCGCATTGATCTCCGTAGAATTAGCAATGGTTTGTGCCGCTTCAAGAGCCTGGGCATTGTTCTCTACGTTAGCTAATGCCTCAACAAGCATTTTCCCGCCGCTCATAGCTTCTTCAGCATTAGTATTCACCAATGCAGTTTTCACGTGCATGTAGTGTTGATAGGCGGTGCCCACCTGTTCATTATTGAATTCAACGGCAACAGACTGCCCGTCATCAAGGTTCCCGCTCATGTTATCCATATCGTGATCACCGGTCTCTTCCATATGCATCTCGTTTTGCATTGGCATTGCAACCTCTTCCACTTCGTTCTCTTTTTTAGTCTCTCCGCATGAAGCCATTATAAAAGCTCCTGCCAAAGCCATAATTGTCATTTTTGTTCTTTTCATTTTTCTCGATTTTATGATTAGTTATTATTTAATGTGTTCAACAATCTCGCCACAGGTGAGCATGGCATCTCCATAATATGGGTTTTTGATTTCGGCCACGTCGCTTAGCCAATACGCACCTTTATCTGAATTCGCCATAGGGCAATAATCTACGTAAACGGTTTTATCTCCTGTTCCAAAAGCAGCTACGGTTTTGATAATTGCTTCAGAAAGATAAACAAAATTCTCCCTTTGCTTTTTCAAGTCGGTCGTATTCAACCCTTCTTCGGAATGTTGCAACAGGAACTTCTTCTTTTCCTTCCAAAAAGCCTCTGCTTCTCCCGCCATTCCTGTTTCGGTGATTTGCTGAAGCGTATTTACAAACTGCTTTGTAAAATTAAGACTTTCCTCTGCCTGTCCCTCCACAAGGGCATCTTTTAGCTGAAGATAATCTCTAACAAGCAGATCCAGTTGCTGCTGAAATTCTTTGGAAGCCTGCGCCCTGTAGTCATAACCGCTATCCTGCAGGTACTGTCTTACATCAACCTGTACTGCGGCTGAAGTTGCCGTTGCCGGATTCATCATACTCGGTTTTCCTGCAAGTTGTGCCGCAGCATCTACGGTGAAAGTTCCGTTTACCACGATCTCTTCTCCCGCAGCCAGTCCTTCCTGAACCACGTACGATGATCCCAAAAGTTGCCCCAGCACCACCTCCCTCATCACAAAAAGAGGATTATTTGCAGTGCCTTCGTTCACATAGACGATGCTGCGCTTCCCGGTCCACAGCACTGCCGACCTCGGAATAGTTAATCCTGAAGCTGCTTTATCATCACTACCTCCCGTCACTATCCCTGAGACAAACATCTCCGGCTTCAGCCTTTGATCAATATTGGAAACCTCTACCCTCGCAGTAGCCACTCTGGTTTGACGGTCAATAATGGGATCTATGAAGTTGATAGTCCCGGTAAAAGTTTCTCCCGGAATAGAAGCTACAGTAAATTCTACTTTGTCTCCCACATCGACCATCCCTAAGGTCCGCTCATAAAGATCAAAAAGAACCCACATTTTTGATAGGTCGGCGATCTGGTATAGCGGCATTCCTCTTTCCACATAATCTCCTACCTCCACTAATTTTTCGGTCACCACCCCGTTCACATCGGCGGTGATGGTAAAACGGTCTGTGGCTTTTCCGCTTTCGAGAATACGGTTGATCTGGTTTTCCTCAATCCGCCAGTTCCGCAGCTTTTGTTTTGCTGCTTCAAAAAGTTCAGGTTGAGACTCACGAATGGCGTATGCCTGTAAGAGTTCTTCCTGGGCCGTTACCAGTTCAGGGGAATATACCACTGCGAGTGCCTGTCCCCTGTGGACTTCCTCTCCCGTAAAATTGACCAGCAGCCTTTCGATCCTTCCCGGAACGTGGGTACTTTGGGTATAAGAGATCCTTTCGTCAACCACTACTTTTCCGTTAAGCTCTATCTCTCTTTCTGCAGATGTACTGCCTACTTCCTGCGTCTGGATATTGGCGAGCTTCATGGCATATTCCGTCATTTGCACCGCATCGGGGTTTTCCATAACATCGGAGCTTTCCAGCGGAATAAGATCCATTCCGCAGATAGGACATTTCCCCGGCTCGGTTGCCCGAATCTGTGGATGCATGGAACAGGTCCAGATGGTTTCCTGCGCGACTTCTGTGCTGTGGTCATGAATTTCGGAATCATCGCTGCCTCCAAAGAAAAGCCAGCCAAGCAGGATACCTGCCACCAGTGTACCGGCTATGATGAGTATATTTTTATTTCTGCCTGTCATAATCTAAAGTTTTACCCGATAAATAATCGATTCTTTCCAGTGCGGTGAGATAATTGGCCTCTGCCCCTGCCACCGCCAGCTGATATTTTAAAAGTTCCTGCCTAACCCGCAACACCTCCTCAAAATCTGAAGCTGCATTTCGGTAAGAGGAAAGCAATAAGTTAAGGACCTGCTCTGAACTTTCTACCTGCCGCCTGTAAAGCTGCAGCATGGCCTGCGCCTCCCGGACTTCAAAAAGGGCCGCCTCAAGTTCTGCTGAAAGTTGATTTCTTAAACCTTCTTTTCGCTGCTCATAACTCTCCGCCAAAAAGGCCGCCTGCTTTCTGGCCGCTTTGTATTTCCCGCGGAAGATGGGCAGGCTTACAGTGAGCATAGGCATAATCGCATCGCGGCCATTGTCTTCAACTGCCATATCCATTCTTTCGCCAACGATCACATAATCCAGTCCCAGCCCAACATTCGGCATTCCTTCTTTTTTCGCCAGGTCTTCGCGTGCCCGCGCCGATGCTGCCATATTCTCCAGTTCCTCCAGCTGAGGGTTGTTATCAACAAGTGTGTCAAAAATGGCATTTTCAGGAAGTGTTTCTACCTCATTTGGCACCACTACTGTTTCAGATTTTTCACTGTCCAGTAAAGCATTGAACTGCGCGAGCAGCACATCCTTTCTGAGCCGGATCACGTCCAGTCCAGTAATAGATTCATTCCGCATGATATCTGCCTGTAAAACATCAGACAATGCTCCGCTTCCTGCACTTACGCGGGAAAGCGCAAGATCCTTATAGTTCTGAAGTATGTCCAGATTCTCCTGTTGATACTGCAGCTGTTGCTCGAGCTCGTAAAGCTCATAGTATTTACTGCTCACCTGCAACAGGATCTCATTGCGGGTTTCCAGGAAAGCCTGGAATTTAGCTTCGGCCATTAAAGTTGCCACATTCTCCCGTGCCTCAAGCGTTCCAAACCAGGGGAACATCTGCATGATAGAAAAACGGGCTTCCTGTGGCCCCAGTCGTGTCTCCACCATCTGGCCAAAGGCCGAAACGGTGAGGGTGGGATCGGGCAGGCTCTTCACCTGCGGCGCTTCCTGCAGGGCCGCCTCAAATTCGGAATACGCAGCCTTCACCTGCAGATTATTTTCTGCAGCGATCAACAGATAATCCTCCAGCGTCTGACCTTCCATGCTTCCGAAGAAAAGAAAAAACAGACCTGTCAAAAATGATATTTTATAATCCATTTTCATAGTCACTATTTAAGTTCCCTTCCCTTTGGGGAGAGTTAGGGAGGGGCTTTTTATTTTTTGTCACCACCGTTTCGCGCCATATTGCCTGCAATACCGGCACTACAAAGATGGTCATGATCTGGATGACCATTCCTCCTACGATCGGAATAGCCATAGGCACCATAATATCTGCTCCTTTTCCGGTAGAGGTAAGCACAGGGAACAGGGCGATGATTGTCACTGCTGTGGTCATCATTGCCGGCCTTACCCTTTTCTTACCTGCTTCAAGAACGGCTGCCCTAACTTCGGGCACTGTTTGTGGATCACGTTTCTCAAAAACCTGGTGAATATAAGTTCCCATGAGCACCCCATCATCTGTTGCGATCCCGAAAAGGGCAATAAATCCGACCCATACGGCCACACTCAGATTGATCGTGCCCATCTGGAACAGGTCGCGCATATTGAGTCCTGATATACTGAAGTCCATGAACCACGGCTGCCCGTAAAGCCAGATCATGATGAATCCGCCGGAAAAAGCCACAAATACTCCCGAAAAGTGGATCGTGGAAGCGATCACCGTTTTAAACTGAAAATACAACAGCAGAAAGATAATGATCAGGGAAATTGGAATGACAATAGCAAGTCTTTTGACTGCCCGCACCTGATTCTCGTAATTTCCGGAAAATTCAAAGCTTACCCCGGGCGGCACTACCAGTTCTCCTGTAGCAATCCTTTCTGCTATTAGATCCTGCGCATCATTCACCACGTTTACTTCGGCAAAATCTTCTTTTTTGTCAAAAAGCACATAACCTACCAAAAATGTATCCTCACTCTTGATCATTTGCGGCCCTTTTACGTACCGCACCTCTACCAGCTGTCCCAACGGAATCTGAGCTCCCGTAGGTGTTGGCACCAGGATCTGCTCGATCTCCTCCGGTGAATTTCTTAACTCCCGCGGGTACCGCACCCGCACAGGATAACGCTCCCGGCCTTCAACAGTGGTGGTGATCTCCATCCCGCCGATGGCAGTTTCAATGGTTTGCTGTACTTTTTCAATACTGAGGCCGTAACGGGCAATATTTTGCCGGTTAATGTCGAGTTCCAGATATGGTTTACCAACTATACGATCTGCAAAGACCGCTTCCTCTTTCACCGAAGGAACCTGTTTGAGGATCTCTTCCAGTTCAAACCCAAAATTTTGAATGGTCTCCAGGTCGGGTCCATAAACTTTGATCCCCATTGGAGCACGCATTCCCGTTTGCAGCATCACCAGTCTGGTTTCTATGGGCTGCAGTTTGGGAGCCGAAGTAATTCCGGGTAACCTGGTCGCGCTGACGATCTCGTCCCAGATATCATCGGGGCTATTGATGTGGTCTCTCCAGTTTCTGAAATATTCCCCATCTTCATCGGGAATCAGGTCTTTAGCTGTGATATTCTGAAGGACCACTTCTTCATGAGGAAAGGCTTCTCCTGACTTCAGAATAAAATTTTCGTCATCATCTACCCTGAAGCGCTGCATTTCACCTTCCTCGTTCAGCATGTACTCCGATTTATAATTGATGACATTCTCGTACATCGAAATAGGCGCCGGATCTATCGCAGTCTCCGCCCTTCCCAGTTTCCCTACAGAAACCTCAACTTCAGGAATGTTGGTAACGGCCATATCCAGCTTTTGAAGCACTTCCTTACTACCCTCAATTCCCAGGTGGGGCATTGCAGTCGGCATTAGAAGAAAGCTACCTTCATTCAGCGTTGGCATAAATTCTTTACCTACCCCGGGAAATGCTTCGGAAGCACCTTGCCAGGCTGAAGTTTTTCTAATCTCCCAGCCAACTTCTTCTGCGCCGTCACCAATGAATCCGAAGATCTTTGGGAAACCCTGCCAGATCAATAATCCGATAAGAATTGTTATCACCGGAAGCATTAAAAAGGTCTTTTTGTTCTCAAGACACCAGTTAAGGATTGGCTCATAAAATCTTACAACCGCCAGGAGGGCCGCCAGAGTAAGGATGAGGAGCACGATTACGAACAGGTAGTTCTCAATAAGTGAATTTCTAACCCCCAACGGCATCCAGTGCGTAGTGAGGAAAAATATAGTTACTGCAAGAATTATAAAAAGAGATATCTCCCGGGTATATTTTCCGAGGAAACCACGGCTCCTGGGTTCCAGCAATCTCAAAATTCCGATTACCGTTAAAGCTAATGGTAACCACATAGAAAAAAGGAGCGCAAGAATAATTCCGCCGCCAATAAGACTGTAGTTCCAGATACGGTTGACTCTCTCCTTTTGCAATCTAAAAGAGAAGAAATAGTAAGACAGCATTGGCAGCACAATAATCCCCAGAAGAAAGGCTGCTACCAGGGCAAAAGTTTTGGTAAAGGCTAAGGGAATGAAGAGCTTTCCTTCGGCATGTTCCATAAAGAATACTGGAAGGAAACTTACCACTGTTGTGGCCAGGGCAGTTGTGACCGCAGGTCCTACTTCTATAGTTGCGTTCTTTATTACCTCAAGAAGTTTTGAACCCCGGGCGTTCTTGTTTTCAGGAAATTCAAGATGCCGCAGCGTGTTTTCCACAAAGACGATCCCCACATCTACCATCACACCGATTGCAATAGCAATACCCGAAAGCGCCACCACATTCGCATCTATCCCAAAGTAGCGCATGGTGATAAAGGTCATGAGCACCGCAATGGGCAGCAGACTGGAAATAAGAATTGACGCGCGTAAATTGAGTACCAGGATGATCACGACGATGATACTAATAAGGATCTCGTCTGAAAGGGCACTTTCAAGTGTTCCCAAAGTTTCCTGGATCAACTGAGTGCGATCATAGAAAGGAACTACGGTCAACTTGCTAACCGTTCCATCCTGCAACACCTTTGTGGGCATTCCGGGGGCGATCTCCTCTATTTTTTCTTTGACATTGTTGATCACCGCCAGCGGATTAGATCCGTAACGGGCAACTACTACTCCGCCGGCGACCTCAGCACCGGCCTTGTCGAGGATCCCGCGCCTTTCGGCAGGCCCCAGGGTGACAACACCGATGTCGGAAATCAGAATCGGTTTGTTCTCATTCACTGCGACCACAGTGTTCTCAATATCTTCAAGAGATTCAATATAACCCAGCCCACGAACAAGGTATTCCACTTTGTTGACCTCAATAGTCTTGGCACCTATGTCTCGGTTGGAGTTTTGCACTGCCATCATCACTTCGTCGATGCCCACATTAAATGCCTTTAAAGCATCTGGATCAACATCTACCTGGTATTCACGTACAAATCCACCAACAGAAGCAACTTCCGATACTCCTTCCACTCCGCTTAAACCAAGCTTAACGTAATAATCCTGCACCGATCTTATCTCGTGCAGATCCCAGCCTCCGGTGACATTACCTGCTGTATCCCTTCCTTCGAGCGTGTACCAGAAAACCTGGCCCAGGGCTGTTGCATCGGGACCCAAAGTAGGTTGTGCATCTTCGGGTAAAAGTCCCGATTGCAAAGAGTTGATCTTTTCAAGAATCCGGGTCCGTGACCAGTAGAACTCCACATCTTCATTAAAAATGATGTTGATACTGGAAAATCCGAACATGGAGGTACTACGAATAGACTCCACCCCTGGAATTCCGAGTAAAGCAGTGGTAAGCGGATAGGTGATCTGGTCTTCAATATCCTGTGGCGAACGGCCAGGCCATTCGGTAAAGACGATCTGCTGATTCTCACCCAGATCGGGGATTGCATCAACCGGCACCGGATCGCGAGGCAGTAGGTCAAAGTCCCAATCGAAAGGAGAAGTGACCACTCCCCAGCCAATCATAAAGATTAGCAGCAAAGTCGTAACCAGCCGGTTATACAGGAAGTAACTTATTATTTTAGAAAGCATTCTTTAGTATTAAATTGATTAAATGTGAACAAACACAGCAACCCCAACATGCAGGGTTTAAAAAATCAATTTAAATATCAAATAAGGAAAGTCTCGTCGAGCAAATGTATGTCGTAAACGAGTAAAGGTGGCTTATAGTGAAAGAAAGGAATTTTGGCCTGAGCTTCTCCTTCAAAAAGATTTGCATAAGACCAGGTGAAAGTAGCCAGAAAAACCTGTTGATCCAGGTCAAGATCATCGAAAGAGATCTTCAGTTCCTTTTGTCCTTCAACAATTACCTTCTCTTCATCGCAGCAATCATCTTCAGCAGAAGAAGGCATATCTCCATGCATTCCGCAGGACTTTGCTTCAGAAAAAACAGCCTGATCTACCAGAATTTCTCCACAAAAATGCTTGTCCACCGTAAAAGACACGGTAGAGAACAGCACTAAAAATGCCATTGCAAACGAGGCTGTATTGTGGAAAATCTGCTTCATTAAGATGCAAATTTAGTAAAAATAATATTATGAAGTTCTTTCTCCATCTTTGATGTTCCTACTCAATCTATAATAATAGAAAGCGGGCAACAAAATGAGAATGAGAAGTGGGTGGGCCAGAAAACGCCGCACGTAAAAGGCCGCAAGATACTGTCCCGGCTCAACATGGTGCATGAGGTATACAAAAATGGGAAAAAGCACTACCAGAAATGCTACATAAATAAGTGCTGAGAATTTTATGATCCCCCAACTTCTGAAGGCCACCCATAAAATTAACAACGAGACCAGCGTATTAAGTACAAAGCGCAAAAAGAGATTAGAAAACATCTCAAAAGTATAATTTACAGTCTCCCCGCTTTGGTAAGCCCTTTCAAAGAAATACATAAAAGGGTCGTAAAAAAACCGGTACTCGTATACTCTTATCATCGCCAGCACTCCCACCAGCCCAAGAATTATTACGATCTTAAAGATTCCTTTCATGCTTAATTTCTTTAGTATAAATAATGATCCAAAGCACCCACAGCAGGAAAACCACTCCGTAGATCACCAGGGGAAAAGCGACAGAATGCAGAAAACGGGCATGCCATGGATATTCATAGATCCCCACAGCCATTAGAGCAATTCTTAGGATATTTGTTACATAAATAATCACCGCACCCCCAAGAGTAAAGAAAAGGGTGGTTTTCCATTTACCCGAAAACGCAAACATAAAAGATACAAAGAGGATAATAATACTGGCGGCATTACAACCTTCAATAATACGGGCTACAAACTTGCCATTTACAAAAAGGTGCATGTTGGTTTCGGGATAACCCGGCGCCACCTGTGCGTGGTACCCCAGGGCAGAGACCACGGCCTCGCTTTGCAGCGCCACTAGATGTGTAAGAAAATCGGGGTAATAAGCAGGGGAATAAAAATTTTGCAGGTAGAGGTTGTACAGCAGGGCCAACAGCAGGTAAACGCCTAAAAAGGTAAAAATGAACCGGATTACCGGCGCGTATCTTTGAAGGAGTTGTCGCAAAATTTAGCCAATGGTTTCATCAAAAGTATTTATTTATACCTATTTAAAAAGCTGTTTTTTTAAATACTTTTGCTTAAAAAGTAAACAATGGCATTAGAAAGATTAAAACAAGAGGTAACAGAAATCCTTGCGAATGATAAAGTTCAGGTTGAAGAGCGGCTCTCTAAAGTGTGCGAACTTTTAAAAGCCGAAGTAGATTATTACACCTGGGTAGGATTCTATTTCAAGAACGGGGATAAAAATGAATTAAAATTAGGGCCTTTTGCAGGAGAACCTACAGATCATACAATTATTCCCTTCGGAAAAGGTATATGCGGACAGGTTGCCGTTTCCAATCAAAACTTTGTGGTGCCCGATGTATCTGCGCAAGACAATTATATTGCCTGTAGCATACATGTAAAAGCCGAAATAGTTGTGCCTTTGTTCAAGAATGGAGAAAATATTGGCCAAATCGACATAGATTCAAATGTTCCCGATCCGTTTACTGAAGAAGATGAGCGCTTCCTCGAATTTGTGAATGAAAAGGTGGCCGAGATCATTTAATCCTCTCCCCCGGCCCCTCTCCTAAGGAAAGGGGAGTTTGAAATTATTTAAAAAAAACAAGGGGTGCCAAAAATGACATTTTTGGCACCCCTTGTTTTATGGTTTACTTTTTTACTTCCGGGTTAATTCATAAGAGCCGCCTCCCTGGAATAATGTCAATTTATCGGCTTCAGGATTAAATTCCAGTTTGAGTCCGGCGCGGGTGAACTGAAACTTATTTTCGTCGTAAGCCTCAAGCGGAAAAGAAGGTTGTCCGGTAGCCTGCCCCATAAGCGTTTCATCTTCAATGAAGATCTTTACTTCCAGCGGAAAGGTTTCACTCCCATAGGTGCCGGTATATTGCTCAAGCTTTTCTTGTGAAACCTCCATAGCAGGTTCAAAAGAGGGTAAGGTATAATCCAGATCCCAAAAAATACTTAAAGCTCCAATCACGATATCATTTGGAGAAAAATCTGTTCCGTTAGAAATATAGGTCACCGCGAGTTCTTCTTCGGGATAGTAGATACTCATGGAATTGAACCCGTCGATGCCTCCTGTATGGCCATAAAGTGATTTGTCATTGAACGGATAGCTAAAAAGTCCCATCCCAAACCCATTTTTAAGAGCTTTCATTTTTTCAAAAGTGTCAGATTTTAGAACTTTTCCGTCGAAGAGAGCGGTAAAGAACAAATTGAGATCTGTTGGAGTTGAAACTATGCCCCCTGCTCCCAGCGGTATACTTAAATCGGTTTCTGTAGCAGGTTGCCAGTCCTTCTTTTTCTGATAGGAATATGCTTCAGCATTACCGGAATCAATTTTTCTTCCGTAGTAGGTATTTTCGAGATTGAGCGGTTGGGTAATTCGATTTTTCAGGATCTCTGCGTAATTCTTTCCATCCACATCTTCAAGTATAAAAGAAAGCAGCACGTAATTTGTATTGGAATAATCGTTTTTCTCCCCTGGCGCAAAAACCGGCTCCTGGGCTTTAAATATTTTGAGAAGCTCCTCTTTTGACTTTGGCTGTTCCATATAGTCGAGATAAGCATCTTCATTGGTGAAATTAAAAAGTCCGCTTTGATGCCTTAAAAGGTCTTCTATGCTGATGCTTTCGGCATTGGGAATTCCGGGATAAAATTTTGAGAGCTGGGTATCCAGTGAAAGTTTTCCTTCTTCAACCAGTTGCAGGATCATAGCTGCCGTAAAAGTCTTTGAAATTGATCCTATCCGGTATTTAGTAAGTGTGTTGGCTTTAGTTCCTTTAGATATATCGCTATAGCCAATGGTGTTCGCGTAGACAGGTTCCGCCTGTTTGTGAATTGCAAAGCTGCCCATTCCCCTGTCGTTCTTTTCAACAACGGTAAAAAGGCTGTCCATTTTTTGCCTGTCAAAATCCTGAGCTGTCGCAAAGAGGGAACAACCCAAAGCCAGTACTGTGAAAAATTTTTTCATGTAAATATCGTTTAAATGATTGATTGATAAATCAAATATACATAAAAAGGTATTATGCTATACAAAGTACGTGCGGATTTACATCCCCGTTCTAATAGCCTCTACCGGATCGAGTTTTGAGGCTGAAATGGCGGGAATAATTCCCGAGACAAGCCCAATAACTGCCGATACCGCCGTACCTATAAACATATTCCAGGTAGAGAGTATGAATTGGAAACTACCTGTAAACTGGGAAACTACCAGTGAGGCCAGCCACACGAGGAACAGGCCGATAAGCCCACCAATAACAGCAAGTATCACCGCTTCAAATAAAAACTGGAAGAGGATGAATTTGTTCTTGGCTCCCAACGACTTTTGAATCCCGATAAGGTTGGTACGTTCTTTTACACTTACAAACATGATGTTTGCAATACCAAAGCCCCCAACCAGAAGTGAGAAACCGCTAATGATGAGTCCGAAGAAATTGAGTTGCCCGGTCATATTATCAATGAGATCGGTAAAACCCTCCAGCTGATTCACGAAGAAGTTGTTAATATCGTCGCGCCTCAAGCCTCTAAAGTTGCGGAGTTGTTGAGAAATGTATGCTATAAGTTCATTAGTGTCGGCATCGGGTTCGGGCTTAATTACAATTTGCGGAAAGGTACCGCGATTGCTTCCGCCGTAGATCCTTCTTACCACATTCACCGGCACAAAAACATTGGTATCATGACTACCTCCAAACAGGCTTGCCCCCTTTTTTTCCAATACCCCTATCACCGAAAATTTTCTACCATAAAGCCTCACCTGTTCGCCCAGGGCGTTTCGACTTCCGAAGAGGTTTTCATACACATCGTGACCCAGAACAACCACAGGAGTACCACTTACAGATTCGGCCATATTAAAGAAGCGGCCTTCTTCAATTTGCAGGGCTTCAATGTCGTAATATTCAGCAGAGACAGCAGCTATCCCAACATCTGAGGCAGTTTTGTCGCTGTACTTAATATTTTCGGGAGGAACGTTAAGCACGTAAGACATAGCAGAAACTTCAGGCACACTCCGGCTCAAATATTCGTACTCTTCATAACTAACATCGGGAAACTGTTCCCTTTTCCACTGTGGCACCTCATTAGAGCCAAAAGAAAAGCGGGTAAGTATCATGGTGCGGTTATCTAACGCGCTAAGGCTACCCTTAATCTCCTTCTCCAGAGAATCTACTGCCGCAAGTACGGCTATGATAGAAAAAATTCCGATGGTTACCCCCAAAAGGGATAACATGGTTCGCAGCTTGTTGTTTTTAAGAGCGTTAATGGCGAAAAAAAAACTCTCTTTAAGAACCCTTAGATATATTAACATGGTACTTTTCCTGTATTATTATAAACCTGCACTTCATAAGACGCCGGGTTTAAATATTCGTTACAAAATAATTATTTAAATAAGAGCGGCAGCCTCTTTATTTTATACTGAAATAATTACTTTTGCAACCTCAACAAAACCAACACAATGAGCGACCTAAAATCGGCTAAATCTGCACTTATTTCTGTCTTCAGTAAAGAAGGACTTGAACCTGTTGTTAAAAAGCTTAACGAGCTGGGTATCACCATTTACTCTACAGGAGGAACTGAAAAATTTATTACAGACCTGGGAATAAATGTAGTACCGGTAGAGGATATAACATCCTACCCTTCCATTCTTGGAGGACGTGTAAAAACACTGCACCCCAAGGTGTTTGGCGGGATTCTTAACCGCAGTGAAAACGAGCAGGATAAAGCCGAACTGGAGCAGTATGAAATCCCACAGATCGATATTGTAATTGTTGATCTTTACCCGTTTGAAAAAACGGTTGCTTCAAATGCTTCGGAAGAAGAGATCATTGAAAAAATTGATATTGGCGGCATTTCTTTAATCAGGGCAGCTGCAAAGAATTATAAAGATGTAATTTGTGTACCTTCAGTAGACAATTACGCCGAATTTTTAGAAATTATTTCTGAAGGAAAAGGCCAGACAGGCCTGAATGACCGCAAAAGATTTGCCGCAAAGGCATTTAACGTGTCTTCTCATTACGACACTGCGATCTTCAATTACCTGAATAACGAAGAGCAATCTTACAAGGAAAGCTTCAACGGCGGACTCGAGTTGAGATATGGGGAGAATCCCCATCAAAAAGGGCATTTTTACGGTGACTTTTCGGCCATGTTTGATAAGCTTCACGGCAAAGAATTATCATACAACAACCTGCTGGATGTAGATGCTGCTGTAAACCTGATGAATGAATTTCAGAATGAAGCGCCAACATTTGCCATTTTAAAGCACAATAATGCCTGCGGCCTGGCCCAAAGAGAAACTTTACTGCAAGCCTATAAAGATGCTTTGGCAGGAGATCCTGTTTCGGCTTTTGGAGGTATTCTTATTGCGAACAAAGGAATAGACAAGGCTACTGCCGAAGAGATACATGAGCTGTTTTGTGAAGTGGTCATTGCCCCTGGTTATTCCGAAGAAGCCCTAAAAGTTTTAAAAGGAAAGAAAAACAGGGTTCTGCTTGTTCAGAAAGAAACCGAACTTCCGCAAAAGCAGGTACGCACTTGCTTGAACGGTATTCTTGTTCAGGATAAAGACTCCAGAACAGATACTACAGAAGATTTAACTTATGCTACCAACAATAAACCTTCACAGCAGGAGTTAAATGACCTGTTGTTTGCCTCCAAAATTTGCAAGCACACAAAATCAAATACTATTGTTCTGGTAAAAAATAACCAGTTACTGGCCAGCGGTACGGGCCAAACATCACGGGTAGATGCATTGAGACAGAGCATTGAAAAAGCGAATTCTTTTGAATTTGACTTAAAAGGTGCAGTATTGGCCAGTGATGCTTTTTTCCCTTTCCCAGACTGTGTGGAAATTGCAGATAAAGCGGGAATCACTGCCGTTATCCAGCCCGGCGGATCCATTAAGGACCAGCTAAGTATAGATTATTGCAACGATAATAATCTCGCTATGGTAATGACCGGAACAAGACATTTTAAACATTAATTTTATTACATTTACCGAACCTCAACTAATTGACTTAACATGGGATTTTTCGATTTTCTCACTGAAGAAATAGCTATAGATTTAGGAACTGCAAACACCCTTATTATACATAACGATAAGGTGGTGGTTGACAGTCCTTCTATCGTAGCCCGTCACCGCACTACCGGAAAGATCATAGCAGTAGGAAAAGAAGCTGCCATGATGCAGGGGAAAACGCATGAGAATATCAAAACAATTCGCCCTTTGAAAGATGGGGTAATTGCCGATTTTGATGCATCTGAAAAGATGCTTACCATGTTTATAAAAGAAATTCCTGCGCTTAAAAAGAAAATGTTCACTCCTGCTCTAAGGATGGTGATTTGTATCCCTTCCGGTATTACCGAGGTGGAGATGCGAGCAGTTAAAGAGAGTGCAGAAAGAGTGAATGGAAAAGAGGTTTACCTGATACACGAACCTATGGCTGCAGCTATAGGAATTGGAGTTGACATCATGCAGCCAAAAGGAAACATGATTGTTGATATAGGTGGTGGTACTACCGAGATCGCGGTTATTGCCCTTGGGGGAATTGTGTGTGATAAATCGGTTAAGATCGCGGGAGATGTTTTCACAAATGACATTGTATATTATATGCGTACGCAGCACAACCTTTATGTGGGTGAGCGTACTGCTGAAAAAATAAAAATTCAGATTGGTGCCGCTACCGAAGATCTTGAGGTACCACCAGATGAAATGAATGTGCAGGGAAGGGATCTTTTAACAGGAAAACCAAAACAGGTGAATATCTCCTATAGAGAAATCGCCAAAGCCCTGGACAAGTCGATATTGAGAATTGAAGATGCCGTGATGGAGACGCTTTCACAAACTCCGCCGGAACTCGCAGCCGACATCTACAACACCGGGATCTATCTTGCCGGTGGGGGATCAATGCTGCGCGGACTGGACAAAAGGTTATCACAAAAGACTGATCTTCCGGTTTATATCGCCGAAGATCCTTTACGGGCAGTTGTTCGAGGAACGGGTATTTGCCTGAAGACCCTTCATCGTTACAAGGGAATCCTGATAAAGTAGGAGTAATTTATGCAGCAAATAATTAATTTTCTTATTCGCAATAAGAACAATATCCTATTCTTATTGCTGCTCACCTTTTCCCTGTTTTTAACCATTCAGTCCCACTCTTACCAGAAGAGTAAATTTATTAGTTCTGCTAATTTTTTAAGTGGCGGTATCTATAGCTGGACCAGCGACATCAACAGCTATTTTTACCTTGAAGAATACAATTTGCGTTTACTCGAGGAAAATGAGCGATTGCGCACGCGGCTGGCAACCTATGAAGATTCCTTAGAAATCAAAACCTATCGGGATACAAGTAGCTTTGACGCCGATTATATTTTTAGAGCTTCAGAAGTTATTAATAACAACTACGCTAAGGTAGATAACTATCTTACCATTAAAAGCGGAAGCCGGGATGGTATTGAGAGAGACATGGGGGTGGTAACCAGTAAAGGGATTGTGGGAATAGTGGAGAATGTTTCCCCAAACTATTCCACAGTGATCTCCATACTCAATTCAAACTCCCGAATCAATGCCCAGCTCAAACGCTCCAACCATTTTGGAACTTTAGTATGGAATGGGGATAATCCCAATATTGTACAGCTTATAGATGTGCCATCTGTAGCCCCAATAGCCGAAGGAGATACTATAATTACCGGAGGACGCTCCCTCATTTTCCCAAAAGGTTTACCTATTGGTGCAGTAAAAAACTTTTCCCTGGATCAAAGCGAGAGCTACTATAATATAGATATTGAATTGTTTAATGACATGACCAACATTGGGTATGTTTATATTATTGAAAACACCAGCCAGACTGAAATAAGAGAATTACAAAATCTTTCTAAAGATGAATAGTGTGATATTCAATAACGCCCTTCGTTTTATAGTATTACTAATGCTACAGGTGTTGTTGTTGAACAATATCAATTTTCTGGGTTATATCAACCCATACCTTTATGTGGTATTCATCCTGCTGTACCCTTTTAATGCAAATCAAACCCTCTTCATCTTTCTGAGTTTTTTACTGGGTTGGGGAATTGATATTTTTGAAGATAGCGGTGGTATAAATGCTGCGGCATGTGTAGTAGCTGCATACATTCGTCCGGCAGTTCTTCGTTTCTCTTTTGGGGTGAGTTATGATTATCAAACTATCAAGTTCTCAAGTACGCAGCCCGGTTCAAGAATAAGTTATGTCTTAATTATTGTACTTGTACATCACCTGGTATTGTTTTTATTAGAATTTTTCAATTTTGCACACTTATTGTTACTTCTTAAAAAAACATTTTTTTCGGCAGCGTTTACAATAATTTTGGTGTTTATAACGCTTGCCTTATTTAACAAAAGGTCAAGATGAGAAAAATTTTACTCTACATAATAGTCATTACCTCCGGCCTTATCTTTCTGGCCCGGCTTTTCTACCTACAGGTAATGGATGACTCTTTTGTAGGGCTTTCAGAGAATAATGCTATAAAAGTAGTCTACGATTACCCGCAACGCGGTTTTATCTTTGATCGAAATGGAGAGCTGCTGGTCTCCAACCAACCGTCTTATGACGTTATGGTGATACCGCGAAACCTCAAACCTTTCGACACAACCGAATTGTGCAATATTCTAAGTATTACTACAGAACAGCTGGTAGAGAGACTTGACAAAGCCAAGATCTACTCCCCCCGCCTGCCGTCGGTAGTAATTCCACAGCTTACCAAAAGTGAATACGCCTATCTTGCTGAAAAGATGCGTAAATACGAAGGCTTCTACATTCAGAAACGTTCCTTGCGTGATTATTATACCGAACATGGCGCAAATGTGTTGGGCTATATTACCGAAGTTAACCAGCGTATTGTAAATGAGAATCCTTATTACCTCTCGGGAGACCTTATTGGCCGCCAGGGAGTGGAAGGCTATTACGAAGAACTTCTGCGCGGTGTAAAGGGAGTTAAGTACATTCAGAAGGACAGGTTTAACCGTGATATAGGGCCCTATAAAGAAGGGATCTACGACACCCTTCCAAAAAAGGGAAAAGATATTACCATTACCATCGATGCCGAACTGCAAAAATACGGAGAGCTTCTCATGAAAAATAAGAGAGGCGGTATCGTTGCTATAGAACCTGCAACCGGCGAGATCCTGGCGTTGGTAACAGCTCCAAATTATGATCCTGCCGACCTGGTGGGGCGAAAGAGGTCAGAAAACTTCACCAAACTCTGGCTTGATTCAATTTCAAAACCTTTATTTGACCGAGGACTATTGGCCGAGTATCCTCCCGGATCACCTTTTAAGACCATTAATGCTTTAATTGCATTACAGGAAGGCGTTGTAACTACCCAGGAAAGTTTCTCATGCCATGGAGGATATTTCTATGGTAGAGGCCGAAAAATGGGTTGTCATGCCCATTCCAGCCCCTTGAACATGATTCCCGGAATAGCACAGTCCTGTAATGCCTATTTCGCAAATGTTTACCGAAGGATCGTTGAAAAATATCCCACTCCGCAAGAGGGCGTAGATGCATGGGCAAATCACCTGAAAAGTTTTGGTTTGGGTGATTATCTTGGGTCTGACCTTTCTACCGGAAGACCAGGTAAGATCCCCACTTCAAAATACTACAACAAGATCTATGATTACCCCACCTACAAATGGTTTTCTACAGCTACACTTTCTAACGCTATAGGGCAGGGTGAGGTACTTATGACCCCAATTCAGCTGGCAAATATGACAGCTGCTATCGCAAATCGCGGATGGTTCTACACTCCTCATGTTTTAAAGGAAATTGAAGGAAACGCCATAAAGGAAAAAGAGTTTACCGAAAAGAAGATTACCACCGTAGACCCCCGCCACTTTGAACCTGTGGTAGAAGGAATGCACCAGGTATATAAATCGGGAACCGCATCTGCACTTCAAATCCCCGGGATAGAGATCGCAGGGAAAACCGGAACTGCCGAGAATTTCACCAGGATCGACGGAAAAAGAGTCCAACTTACAGACCATTCCATTTTCGTAGCCTTTGCTCCTGTAGATAATCCTAAGATAGCTTTGGCAATCTTTGTTGAAAACGGATATTGGGGAGGTCGCTACGCAGGACGTATTGCTGGCTTAATGATTGAAAAATACATAAAGGGAGAGATTACCCGAAAGGATATGGAAGAATGGATCCTTACCCACAGCCTGGAAGAGGAATATGCAAAACCATTAAGCGGGGAACCTTTTAGAATTAACCAGTAACTATGCCCAAAACTATTTCCCAGTTTGACTGGCTTTCTATACTTGTTTATTTTTTACTGGTAATCATTGGCTGGGTAAATATATACTCGGCATCTCTCGATGACACCGCAAGATCATTTTTTGACCTTGATCAAATCTACGGTAAGCAAATGTTGTTTATCATTTTAAGTGTCTTTCTTATAATTATTCTTCTTTCTCTGGAAGCCAAGTTTTACGAACGCTTTTCCAGTATATTCTATATTATCTCCCTGATTTCTATTACAGGTTTATTTTTCTTCGGAAAAACTATCAATGGCGCCACTTCCTGGTATGCCATAGGGAGTTTTACATTTCAGCCTGCTGAATTTGCAAAGGTGGGTACAGCCCTGGCGCTTTCCAAGTTCATAAGCGACATTCAAACTAACATCCATAGTCTTTCCCATCAATTCCAGGCCTTTATCATTATAGCCTTACCGGCTGTGATCATTTTAATGCAGCCCGATGCCGGAAGCGCCATGGTATATGCCGCTTTCTTCTTTCCGCTGTACAGAGAAGGGCTCTCAGGAGGATATCTAATAGTTGTGGTCATTGGCGTGCTGGTTTTCGTTTTCACCCTGTTATTTGGCCCCATATGGGTTTCTGTTGGAGCAACGATCCTGGTGGCCCTACTGTTCTTCTTAAAGAAAAAGAGGATAGCAGGTCTAATGGCCTCTCTCAGCTTGCTTATTGTAGCTGTTGCGCTATCTTTTTCTGTAGATTATATTTTTGAGAACATATTTGAACAACGTCATCGCGACCGTTTCAACATCGTTCTTGGAAAAGAAGTAGATAACCGCGGAATAGGCTACAACACCAACCAGAGTGAGATAGCTATTGGCAGTGGTAGCTGGTTTGGAAAAGGATGGACTGAAGGCACCCAGACAAAAGGAAATTTTGTTCCCGAACAACATACCGATTACATCTTTAGTACAGTTGGTGAGGAATGGGGCTTTGTAGGAAGTGCTGTGGTTATTTTCCTCTTCATCTTTTTGATCCTCCGGGTAATTCACCTGGCCGAAAGACAAAAATCCCAGTTTAATAGGGTGTACGGCTACAGTGTGGCCGGGATCCTCTTTCTACACTTCTTTGTCAATATCGGGATGGTAATTGGCATCTTCCCTACCGTGGGGATTCCCTTGCCGTTCTTTAGTTACGGCGGCTCCGGATTGTGGGGCTTTACCATACTCCTGTTTATATTCCTGAAACTGGATTCTGACCGCATGTCTTTCTGGTAGATCGGTTGGTAGTTGGTAGTCTGTAGTCGGTAGTCAGGAGTTGAGAGTTGAGAGTCAGGATCATGGTTGCAGCCGGGAATAAATATCTGATCTATACCTCTCAAAAAAGGTGTTTAATGACTGAATTTTTCCGAAGAAATTAGACATAAGAAACTTGTGCTTTCGATGGATTCATTTGATAGTCAGGAGTCGGTAGTCGATAGTTTAGAGTCACGATCATGGTTACAGCCGGGAATAAATATCTGATCTATACCTCTCAAAAAAGGTATTTTTACAACTGCATTTTTCGGAAGATATTAGTCATAACAAACTTGTGCTTTCGATGAATTTATTTGATAGTCAGGAGTCGATAGTTTAGAGTTTCAAGGCCCCATCATGAAAAAATAGCAGCCGGGAATAAATATCTAATCTATACCTCTCAAAAAAGGTATTTTTACAACTGCATTTTTCGGAAGATATTAGTCATAACAAACTTGTGCTTTCGATGAATTCATTTGATAGTCAGGAGTCGATAGTTTAGAGTTTCAAGGCCCCATCATGAAAAAATAGCAGCCGGGAATAAATATCTAATCTATACCTCTCAAAAAAGGTATTTAACGACTGCATTATTCCGAAAAAATTAGACACAAAAAACCTGTGCTGTGGTTAAATCGGGATAAGGCTTCTTCTTCACAATCTAAACCCGAAAACTGTCATTAATCAAAGCACATACCTCCTCAAAACTCCTCATTAGCTTCCTCTTTTTAGTCATCACTATGAACGCTGAAAATAAGCCATAAAAAAAGGGCTTAAAAAAGCCCTTTTTGAATACTATGTTTCTCGTCTTCTATTTCTTGACATCGGCTAAACCAGACTTCTTGATGTTATTCATCTTCATGTCTTCCAGTACATGCACCGCCTCTTCCATGTAGATATCACTCTTAAGATTCTCGTGCCATCTTTCTCTTTTCTCAGAAAGTACAGTATCGACTTCAAACAATTTAATCTCGTAAGGAAGCGATTCAAAACTGAGGTCTGACTGGTATTCTGAGAGCCTGTCAAATTTCTTTGCCTGCTCTTCATTCAGTTCCATTTCCCTGCTGAATTTAGCATAATTAAGTGGAAAGGTGGTACTGTTACGCTGATCTCTAATCCATTCTGCATTTTCTCTGATCAAGTCTATATGCTCGTTCTGGGCCATTCTCTTCTGGCTGTTAGCGAGAGTCTCCTCAAAGTCGATATATCCGTTCCATTCTTTAAAAGAAGCTGCTTCAATTTGATCCCAAGGCAGCGGATTCTTTTGATCCTTCTCACCTATATCAATAAAGGAATAACGATCGGGCACCACAACGTCACTTTTCACACCTTCAAGCTGGGTAGAACCTCCATTCACTCTATAGAATTTTTGAGTGGTGATCTTTAAGGCTCCAAGGTCACCAAGGTCGTTGTTCTTGATCCATCGGTTAAGGTCAAGTACGTTTTGCACGGTTCCCTTTCCGTAGGTTTGTTTACTTCCAATAATAACTGCTCTTTTATAATCCTGCATTGCAGCTGCAAGAATCTCAGAAGCCGAAGCAGAAAGTTCATTCACAAGGATCACCAAAGGACCATCCCATAAAATTGAGGAATCTGTATCTTCAAGAACCTGTTGCCCTTCAAGTTTAGACTTCACCTGTACTATAGGCCCTTCCTTGATAAACAATCCGGCGATATCAACAACCGTCTTTAAAGAACCTCCTCCGTTGTTTCGCAGGTCAAGTACTAACCCATCCATTCCTTCTTTCTTAAGTCTTACAATTTCCTCTTTCACATCGGAAGCTGCATTTCTTTCAGAATAATCTTCCATATCAAAATAGAACTTGGGCAGGTTGATCACTCCGTAAACACGGCCATTCTTCTCTACTTTAGCCGCTTTTGCATAAGTCTCCTCTATCTCTACAACATCTCTTATAATGTCTACGTCCTCAATAGTCCCGTCAACTTTTTTAAGAGTAAGGGTAACTTTAGATCCTTTAGGACCTTTTATAAGGTTAACAGCATCATCAAGTCGCATTCCAACCACACTCACTGGTTCTTTCTCGTCTTCCTGTTTTACTTTTATGATCTCATCACCAACTTCTACTTCTTCTCCTCTCCAGGCTGGTCCTCCCGAGATTACTTCAACAATCTTTACATTGTCGTTTTTCTTTTGCAGGCGTGCACCAATACCTTCAAGTTTACCACTCATGGCCATATCAAAACGATCTTTGTCTTGTGGTGCAAAGTAAAATGTATGGGGGTCAAATTCTTCAACAATTGCATTTACATATACTGAAAACCAATCTTTTCTTTCAAGGTCATCACTGAAGTCGAAGTACTCATCCAGAGAATTCAGGGTTAATTCCCGTGCTTCTTTTTCCAGCTCTGCATCAGATTTTGCAACAAAATCGGCATCGCCCTCCAGCTTTCTCTCCTGTTCTTTCTTTATATCATAGTAATTGGAAATAGCCGAAAATTTAAGCTGCTTTCTCCATCTTTCCTTCATCTCCTGCTTAGAACTTACATAGTCGCGTTTGCTGTAATCTGTATCTAAAACTTCTTCTTTGCCAAAGTTAAAAGGCTTCTCAAGAACTTCCTTATAGATTCCTTCAGCTTCAGCCATACGCTCTAAAAGCCGGGTGTGGGTAAGATCAAAGAATGTGATCTCGCTGTTCTTTATCTGATCATCAAGAAGGGTTTCATATTGCTGAAATTCTTCTATATCACTTGCGTAAAAGTACCTTTTTAGAGGATCAAGCGCCTCGAGGTAATCTTTATAAACTTCAGAAGAAAAGGAATCGTCTACCTCCTTGGCATCATAATGTCCGTTTTTCAGAACATAAGAAATAAGCTCAATTAGGGTTTTATCTTTATTTGGATCATTGAATGTCTTGGTGGTAAAGCTGCAAGAAGCCGCGGCAAACAGCAAGACCAGCACCAGTAGCTTATAGTTCCTTTTCATTATAGATTTTATTTTCATCATTAGTATACCTGTACTACAGTAAAAACTATGCCAACTTCCACAGTTTTGTTCTTTTTTGTTAATTTACGAATATAAGCCTTTCCTCAGGAAATTAATTTAATTTAGCAGCCATAAATTTTTCATAATGTCTCAGGAAAAACCGCTCATTTTAGTAACCAATGACGACGGAATTACGGCTCCTGGAATTCGAGCCCTTATAGAGGTCATGAAGCAGTTGGGAGACGTGATTGTGGTCGCCCCAGACAGTCCCCAAAGCGGGATGGGACACGCTATCACCATTAGCGACACCCTCTTTTGTGATCAAATTACAGTAAAAGAAAACTACAAGCATAAAGAATACAGCTGCTCCGGAACTCCGGCCGACTGTGTGAAAATCGCTACCCAGGAAATCCTTCACCGCAAGCCAGATCTTTGTGTAAGTGGTATTAACCACGGTTCTAATTCTTCAATCAATGTGATCTATTCGGGTACCATGAGTGCCGCAGTAGAAGCCGGCATTGAAGGCATCCCGGCCATTGGTTTCTCCTTGCTGGATTACTCCCTGAATGCCGATTTTGAACCCTGCAAAAAGTTTGTAAAACAAATTACCCGGCAGGTACTAAAACACGGCCTTCCTAAAGGAGTGGTTTTAAATGTAAACCTTCCAAAGCTAAGTGAAACCGAGATAAAAGGGATCAAAGTATGCAGGCAGGCCAAGGCTCGCTGGGAAGAAGAATTTGATAAGAGGACCAATCCGCAGGGCCGCGACTACTACTGGTTATCGGGGAAATTTATAAATGAAGACGAGGGAGAAGACAGTGATGAACATGCCCTTTCTCAAGGTTATGTATCGGTGGTGCCGGTTCAGTTTGACCTTACTGCACACCAATTTCTGGGTGATCTAAATTCATGGGAACTCAATGATTAAGAAAGAGATCCTTTTAGGTTTTGTAACAGGTATTGCAGCCAATCTGGTTGGAATGCTCATTTATATTCTCATTTTTTCTGATCTCCCCATATGGGAAACACTTCAGGAATCTATGCGCGGCGGCTTTATTGGCACCCTTATCACAGCAGGCGCAATTTTGAATTTCCTGCCTTTCTTTTATTTTATAAAAAAAGAATATACCTATAGAGCAAGAGGAGTCTTAATGGCCTCTATTCTTGCTGCACTTGTGATTGCGATAATAAAGCTTAGTTAATATGAAATACTACATTATTGCAGGAGAAGCTTCGGGAGACTTACATGCGGCAAACCTCATGAAAAGCCTTAAGAAGACCGATCCCCAGGCTGAGTTTAGGTTTTGGGGAGGAGATCTCATGCAACAGGAAGGCGGCACCCCGGTGAAGCACTACCGCGACCTCGCATTTATGGGGTTTGCTGAAGTGCTTATGAACCTGCGTACCATTCTTCGCAATATTTCATTTTGTAAGGAAGACATTAAAAAATGGGAGCCTCATGTCATCATTTTTGTTGACTATCCCGGGTTTAACCTGCGTATTGCAAAATGGGCCCGCAAAGAAGGTTATAAAACCCATTTCTACATTTCTCCACAAATCTGGGCATGGAAAGAAAACAGGATCAAAGACATTCAGCGCGATATTGATGAGATGTATGTGATCCTGCCTTTCGAGAAAAATTTCTACGAGAAAAAGCACAATTATAAAGTCAATTTTGTGGGCCACCCGCTTATTGATGCTATTGCAGGAAGACCTCCCGTAAAGGCTGAAAAGATCAAAGCCGAGCACAACCTCGATGACCGCCCTATAATCGCTCTCCTGCCGGGAAGCAGAAAGCAGGAGATCTCCAAAATGCTGGAGATCATGCTTAGCGTGACTGACGATTTTAAAGATTACCAGTTCGTTATCGCAGGTGCACCCAGCCAGGAAGAGAGCTTCTACCGGCCGTATATCAAGAAGAAAAACGTGCACCTCGTTATGAACCGCACCTATGATATTCTTGAAATATCCACGGCTGCACTGGTAACGTCGGGTACCGCAACCCTGGAAACCGCTTTGCTTAAAGTGCCCGAAGTTGTTTGCTACAAAGGCAACTTCATTTCTTACCAAATTGCCAAACGCATCATCAATCTCGACTATATTTCTTTGGTGAACCTCATTATGGATCGCGAAGTAGTAAAAGAGCTCATCCAAAACGAGTTCAACCGCGAAAATCTAAAAACAGAACTCACCAAAATTCTCGATAAAGAAAACAGAAAAAGGATCTTTAGCGATTACCACGGACTGGAACAAAAACTCGGCGGTAAAGGCGCAAGTGAAAAGACCGCCGAATTAATTTTTAAAAAGATCTCTGCTCAATGAAGTTCCTGAGGTTTACGCTGCTGGCCCTCATCTTTACCCTCACTTCTTGCGGGGCACGCAAATCTGCAGTGGGGAATCAGACCGCAGTTGTAGAGAAACAGGATGACTATGCCCAACTTCCCGATTTCTATAACGACGCCGAAGACATTATTGAAGAGGTGGGTGAAGAGACCTTCAGCATCATAGATTACGCCCTTCAGTTTCTTGGCACAAAGTACAAATACGGCGGCACCACGCCGCAAGGCATGGATTGCTCGGGACTCGTCTACACCTGCTTCCTCGAAAATAATATCGAATTGCCGCGTTCTTCCAGAGACATGGCTCTTTTGGGTGACGAACTCGATCTTAAGCACCTAAAATTGGGCGATCTCCTGTTTTTTAAGACCGACAGGCGCAAAAAGAACATCAATCATGTAGGTTTGGTGGTAGAGCTTGATGAAGACAATATCTTTTTTATTCACTCCAGCACCTCCCGCGGCGTCATTATTTCGGCGCTCAATGAAAATTACTGGAAAGAGCATTTTGTGATGGCCCGCCGCATCCTGTAAATTATTATCTTAGGCTAAACACCTAGGAGATAATAATTTGAATACTGCAATCATTCGGCTTACCATTTTGCTGCTGCTGGGAACATGCAGCGGCTTTTATTTGGAGCTCTCGCTAAAAATGGCATTTTTGGCACTACTGCCGGGAATCCTATTATTTCTCCTAACATTTTTTAGAGCCCGAAAACTGCTTTTCCCTGATCTTTTCTTCGGAAGCAGTGTCGCCCTCCTCTTTTTTCTCTTCGGAATCTTTTCTGCAAGCCTTCACCTTCCCAAAAACCAGCCACAGCACTACATCAACAAAATTTCTTCGGAAGAAATGCCACTTCTGAAGCTCAGTATCCTGGAAACGCTAAAACCCGATCTCTACAGCGATAAATATATTGCTGAAGTGAACGCGGTCAACGGAAAATCTGCGCATGGAAAGCTCCTGCTCCTGCTTCCAAAAGACAGCCTTAAAATGCCATTTTTGGAAGGTGAGCACCTCCTGATTTCTTCCACTTTAGCTCCCATTCCTGCGCCCCTAAATCTACACCAGTTCGATTATGCTGCTTTTATGAACAGAAAAGGAGTTTGGCGACAGGCCAATCTCCGCCATGGGATTTCAAAAACCCTGGATAAAAAAGAATCCGGAATAAAAATAGCAGCGGCAAATTTAAGGCGTAAAATCACTTTAGCACTTAAAAAGAATAATTTTGGACAGGAGGAGCTTTCTTTGGTACAGGCGCTGCTGCTGGGTCAAAAACAGGATATTTCAGCACAGACCTACAACAATTTTGCTGCAGCAGGAGCCATACACATCCTCGCAGTATCGGGCCTGCATGTGGGAATCATTTTGTTGATGTTACACTGGCTTTTTAAACCTATTACAAGTCTCAAAAATGGTAAATTCTTAAAGACTTTCCTGCTTATTTTATGTCTCTGGGGCTTCGCTGTACTGGCAGGACTTTCGCCCTCGGTGGTGAGGGCTGTGACCATGTTCAGCTTTATTGCCGTAGGCATGGAAATAAAACGACGCACCGGAACCCTCAATTCCATTTTCCTTTCGCTGTTCCTACTGCTACTCATCAAGCCGGGATGGATCTTTGAAGTCGGTTTTCAACTGAGCTATCTGGCGGTGCTTTCCATTGTGCTTTTTCAGCCTTTGTTTCACAGGCTATACGCTCCCACAAACCGGGTTGTAAAATATCTTTGGGATTTGCTCAGCGTTACTCTTGCTGCGCAAATTGGGGTTTTACCCCTAAGCCTCTATTATTTCCACCAGTTTCCCGGCCTCTTCTTTCTCACAAACCTGCTTATCCTTCCGTTCCTGGGCCTCATTCTTATTTTGGGCGTGCTGGTCATCTTTTTGGCTGTCGTAGATGTGTTGCCCTCATTTATTGCTGAAACCTACGGAATCATCATCGAAACCCTGATTAAAACAGTGGACTGGATTGCCGGGCACGAACAATTCCTCTTTAAAGACATTGCCTTCAGCTTACCGGAAGTCTGGAGCTGGTATTTCTTTTTGTTCGCTGCATTTCTGCTATGGAAAAGCTTCAGCTATAAAAAATTCATCCCTGTCCTGTTTTCAGTAATAATCCTGCAATCGGTTTATATTTCTTCCGAAGTAAAAAGAGAGAACCGGCTTATTGTTTTTCACAAAAGCCGAAACAGCCTGATAGGACAACAGCAAAGTGATTGGTTACAGCTGCACCACAACCTCCTAACACCTGCAAAAGACCTGAAGCTGCTTCAAAATTTCATGGGGGGAGAAGATCTTCAACAAATCAGGGAAGCGCCGCTTCAAAATATATACCTTCAAAAAGGGCATTTCTTAGTGGTGGCTGACAGTAGCGCAATCCTTCCGAAGCAAACGCCTTTGAACACTCACCTGCTCCTCTCGGGCGCTCCCAGGATCAATCTGGAGCGGGTCTTAATGAATTTTAAACCTGAAGTCATCATTGCAGATGGCAGCAATTATCCTGCGCTTATAAAAAGATGGGAGAAAACTGCAAGAGCGAACCACATTCCATTTTTCTACACCGGTAAAGATGGGGCTTATATCCTGGAATAAAAAAAGGCCTCACAAGTTTTGAAAACCCGGGAGACCTAAAATTTCATGTTCAAAAAAGCTATTTTGAATCTGTGAATTCGTTTTCAAAAGCCGCGGAATAATCCTGAAAGGCTTCGGGACTGGTTATTTTCTTATAATCTTCATCCACAAACATCTTTAGGAACAGCTCGAGTTGCTGCGGAGTGCGGTACCCGGGAATTGGCCCTATCAGGTTAGCCTCTTCATCAAAAAAGACCAGACTGGGGTAGCCGGTGATCTTCATAGCCCTTGCAAAATCATGCTGACTATTTCGGCCCCTTCTCTTAGGATCGTAATTCGGGTTCTTAAATGCCATGCCCTGGTAATTGACTTCCTCGATACCTTCAGCATTGAATTTTACGGGATAATAATGCTGGTTTATGTATTTAATCACATCTTTATTAGAAAAAGTGTTCTTATCGAGCATCTTGCACGGGCCACACCAGGTGGTGTAGGCATCCATGAATATTTTTTTAGGCGCTTTCTTTTGAGCTTCAAGGGCCTCATTCATGGTCATCCACTTGATCTCCTGTCCCAGCATGGCAGAAGCCGAAAACAGCAAAACAGCAAGGCTAAGAATAATTTTCTTCATACTTTTTCTTTGTTTTTTAGCAATAGTCATTCCGAAATTTCCAAAAAAACTACGCCCTCAGGAATGAGGGCGTAAAAATAACATTTTAGAGAGGAAATTATTTAACCCCGTGCATCAATTTCTTCAGTAAAGGATTCAGCACCGCCACTAAAACCCCGGCGGTAATAGGAACCACAGTAAAAATAAGAAAGAAAGTAGAGAGGCTGTATTGGTGTGTGATCTCATCAATCATACCTCCAAAGGAACCTGCCAGCTTGTTCCCGATTGCAATGGCGAGATACCACATCCCGAACATAAAGGCGATCATCCTTGCCGGCACCAGCTTACTCACATAAGAAAGACCAAGTGGAGAAAGACAAAGTTCGCCCAGCGTATGGAAAAGATATGCGAGGATAAGCCAGATCATACTTACTTTGGCTCCTTCGGCTACACCGCTTGACCCAAAGGCCAGCAATCCGAAACCAATCCCGAGCAGGATCAAACCAAAGCTGTACTTCCATGCTGCGGAAGGATTGTACTTGCTTTCCCACCATTTTGAGAAGAAAGAGGCAAATACTATAATAAAGAAAGAGTTGAGAATACTGAACCATGAAACAGTGATTTCAGTCGCGTCTCCCTGAAATTCTCTTACAAGCATCCAGATCACGATAGCCCAAATTATTCCGAAGCAAATTACCAGAACAACATTAGATCCCAGCACTCGTTTATGAGTCTGCTTCCATAACAAATACAAAACCCAGGTGATGATCATGAGCGGCACCACGGTGAGCAGGGTATTGAATATATTAAAAATAGTGGCTCCTCCGCCCACTAAGACCCTGTCTACAGAGTCACGTGCAAAAATGATGAGGGAAGTAGCTCCCTGCTCAAAAGACATCCAGAAGAAAACCGTGAAAAATGCGAAGATAATTACGGCTATCATCCGGTCGCGTACCACTTTAGCATATCTAGAGATACGGGAAATGACCAGAACCAGGAATAGCCCGAGGCCAATTAATGCCAGCCCAAGTGGTCCTGAAAAAGGCTCCCCCTGAAAGTCGAAAGGCATTACAGCCGGCAGTAAATTGAGATTTGCGATTCTGGAAACGGGATCATTGATCAAATACAACAAACCAATAACTGAAGTGGCAACCACCAGGATCTTGTCTAAAAGCGTGAATGGGTTGTGAGAATGATCTTTGACTCCAGATGCTTCTTCTTTAGCCTTTTCTTCAGCCAGTTTAGCTTTATCTGGCACACCACCTATGTTACCAAAGAGAGGTTTTGCCAGCCAGAACTGCAGGGTTCCAAGGAACATAAAAATACCTGCAAGACCAAAGCCCCAGCTCCATCCTACTCTTTCGGCCAGGTAGCCACACAACATCATTCCGAAGAAAGCTCCGGCATTTACCCCCATGTAGAATATAGTGTAAGCCCCATCTTTCTTATCGGGCTTACCGTCATACATTTCAGAAATAATCGAGGTGATATTCGGTTTAAAGAACCCTGTTCCTATAACCAGCAAAGCAAGCCCAAAATACAGGGAGAATTCGGTTTCTAAAGCCATAGATGCATGGCCCAGGGTCATAATTGCAGCACCAATAACCACCGCCCAGCGATAGCCGGTGATCTTATCGGCTATGATACCACCTGCAATAGGGGTAAGGTAAAGCAAACCTGCATAGGTCCCAAAAAGGGCACCTG
Source organism: Salinimicrobium sp. WS361 (assembly GCF_050750585.1). Lineage (NCBI taxonomy): Bacteria > Pseudomonadati > Bacteroidota > Flavobacteriia > Flavobacteriales > Flavobacteriaceae > Salinimicrobium > Salinimicrobium sp. WS361. The sequence continues at coordinate 351,137 of NZ_JBOJLM010000001.1, read as the reverse complement.
CGTTCTCTGCACTCCAACCCCAACCGGGGTTATCCACGCCCACAATTGCCATGGTGAGGAAGTTGATAAGGAGAACCCGCATTCCGTAGAATGAAAAGCGCTCCCACATCTCTGTAAAGAAAAGAACAAATAGGCCGGCGGGATGGCCCAAAACTTTTGATTTAAAGAAATCGTTCTCTGCCGCTGGAACCGTAGCTGCCATTATCTTCTTCTTTTATTTGCTTCTTTTTCTACAAGATCATCGTCACCGAGTTCAAATTTTTCCTGCTGTGGTAACTCGCGCTCTTCATCTTCTACTCCGTGAGTAAGACGTTTAAGAGGCTTAAGCATTAACAGTACAAGGATAGCGAAAGCAACAGTGAAAATGGTAATTCCCATAAAGATGGTTCCATCACCAGCTTCAGAAGAATATTCTCCCACAATTCCCGCAACCTTGTTCCCAAGACCTGTCGCTGCAAAATAAACCCCCATCATTAAAGAGGCGTATTTTACCGGTGCAAGCTTGGTAATGAATGAAAGTGCCACCGGCGAAGAACTCAGTTCTCCAATCGTGTGGAATAGATAAGCCAATACCAGCCAGTACATAGCCGAAGCTCCATTGTTCTGAAATTCCATAGAGGCAAATACCATGAAAACAAATCCAAGCCCCATGATGATAACCCCAATTGCCATTTTAAAGATAGAAGAAGCTTCTTTACTCTTCAGTTTTCTCTTAGCCCAGAAGTTGGCTACGATCACCCCGAAAATAATAATGAAAAGTGCATTTAAAGACTGAAACCAGGAAGCAGGTACTTCACTACCTATCAATGGCAGACTAAATGGCAATGACCTGTCAGTTTTCTCTAGAGCATAGATATTCATAAGTCCACCGGCCTGTTCAAAAGCTCCCCAGAACACAATTACCAGGATAAACGAAAGCAGCATTACAATATACCTGTCTTTCATTACCTGCGTGGTAAGATCTTTATAAACCATGAGCATCATGGCAGTTACGAAGGTTAGGAATATGAATAGGAAACCATATGCGATGTCTATGGCAAGAAGATAGTAGATTGAACCTACCAGTAGCACAGCAGTAATTGTTAACTGTAGCGGAGATTTGAAAAGATCTTTGAACATCCCGCCAAAAGAAGCACCTGAATCTCTTTCAGCTTTTGAAAGTAAATTCCCTACTTCTGTAAGATATTTTTGCCCCCACAGGTACACTAGAAGTCCCAGTGCCATGGCTATTCCTGCAAGACCGAAGCCCCAGTGCCATCCAATATTCTCACCTACATAACCTACAATTAAACTTGAAAGAAAAGCTCCCAGGTTGATCCCTATGTAAAATATGGTAAATCCTTTATCACGGCGAATGTCCCCTTCTTTGTAGAGACCTCCCACCATGGTAGAAATATTAGGTTTAAGCATTCCCACGCCGGCAATAATTAACCCAAGCCCTGTGTAGAATGCCCACATTTCTTCAACTGCGAGTATCCCGTGTCCTGCCACTAAAATTATTCCTCCCCACAGCACAGTTTTTTTCTGACCCAGAAGTTTATCGGCTATTATACCTCCCGGAATGGAAGCCACATATACCAGCATTGTGTACCATCCGTAAAGCGCTAAAGCTTCGGCATTGGTCCAGCCGAGTCCGGCATTTCCGCCCTGGGTAGCGCTAACAAGATAGAGTACGAGAATGGCGCGCATTCCGTAATAGGAAAAGCGCTCCCACATTTCAGTAAAAAATAAAATGTAAAGACCTACCGGGTGACCAAATAATTCACTCTTTTGAGGTGCTGTTGTTGCCTGTGCCATTATAGGGATGATTTGATATTAGAATTAACTTTTAGATTTTCTTCGATGAAGTTCGTCATGAGCGTGTAAAGGTGCATACGGGTATTTCCACCGTAAATACCGTGATTTTTATCGGGATATATTGCCCAGTCAAACTGTTTGTTCGCCTGCACGAGGGCTTCTATCATTCTCATGGTGTTTTGAACATGAACATTGTCATCTCCTGTACCATGAATAAGCAGGTAATCACCTTTTAGTTTCTCCACATGATTGATGGGGGAATTCTCATCATATCCCGAAGGATTCTCCTGCGGTGTGGTCATATACCTTTCAGTATAAATGCTATCGTAAAATCTCCAGCTGGTAACCGGTGCCACTGCAATAGCCATTTTATAGACGTCATTACCTTTAAGAATAGCGTTTGAAGACATAAAACCTCCATAGCTCCAGCCCCAAATACCCATGTTGTTTTCATCAATATAATCTCTGGCCCCTAAAATTCGTGCGGCTTCAATGATATCTTCCACTTCATATTTACCAAGTTCCTTTTGAGTCACCTTCTTAAAGGCAGCACCTTTAAATCCTGTACCGCGAGGATCAATTCCCACTACAATATATCCTTTGCTGGCAAGCATTTGATACCAGTAATCATTCGTGCTGTTAAAGCGGTTACCTACTTCCTGAGAACCGGGCCCAGAATACTGCGCGACAAAAAGTGGATACTCTTTTGCAGGATCAAAATCAGCAGGCTTGATCATCCACATATTGAGATCGGCGCCATTAACCGCAAGAGTTGAGAATTCCTTCGGAACAATCTCATACCCGGCCATTTGCTCCAAAAGCTCCTCATTATTGACAATCTCCCTTACAAGTTTCCCATTCTTTGCGAGGTGCAGGGTAAACTCATAAGGTGTAGTTGCGCTGTTGTAACTGTTGATGAAGTATGTAAAATCTGCACTAAAGTCGGCACTATTTTGCCCTACCTTATCTGTAAGTTGTTTTTTGTTCTTTCCGTTGGTCTTTACTGAAAACACATCGCGATTGATGCTTCCGTTCTCGGTACTTTGGTAGAAAATAGTTTTGGTTTTAGGATCAAGACCGTAGTAATTGGTCACCTCCCAGTTTCCTCTGGTCACCTGATTTTTCAGTTTACCGTTCTTGTCGTAGAGATAAATGTGATTCCAGCCATCTTTTTCACTGGTCCAGATGAAGCTGTTATCTTCCAAAAATGTCAAATTATCGGTGACATCTACATAAGCTTCATCGGTTTCTGTGAGCACTATTTTAGCTTCATTAGCTTCAGCATCAACAAAGATAAGATCGAGTACATTTTGATGACGGTTAAGAACCTGTGCACTTAGCACATTGGCATCATTGGTCCATTTTATCCGCGGAATATAAAAATCTTCATAATCACCCAAATTTACGTCTGAAACTTCTTCCTGCTGAAGATCATAAATATGAAGGCTTATGTCTGAATTCTTTTCTCCTACTTTAGGGTACTTAAAGACTGTTTGGGTTTGATAAAGATCCTGCCCGTAAACATCCATAGAGAATTCGGGGACTTCAGTTTCGTCGAACTTCAAAAAAGCGATTTTATCACCAGATTTATTCCACTGAAAAGCGCGCACAAAAGAAAATTCCTCCTCGTACACCCAATCGGCCACCCCGTTAATGATCTTGTTCATCTCCCCGTCTGTAGTAACCTGCGTCACTTTTCCGGAGGAAAGATCTTTCACGAAAATGTCATTTTTGAATACATAAGCAACCTTCTCACCATTGGGCGACAGGGTAGGTTCCTTGATTTTTTCTTCTGAAATCTTCTTCAGCTCATTCGTTTGCAGGTCGTACACGTAAAAGATCCCGCGGGTAGAGTGTCTGTAAATAGATTCGATCTCTGTGCCCAGCACCAGTTTGGATTCATTTTCACTGAATTCATATTCCGAAAAATATTGAATCTCCTCAAGATCCTTACTGTTAAGAATAGTTCTTGTCTTTTCACCGGTCTTGTAAGAATAAGCGTCTATGGCTGATGTACCTGCACTTCGATCAAAATTAAGCACCACATACTCTTCTCCATTATTGAGAGATTGCAGGGCTTCCATTCTTTCCTGCCGGAATGTTCCTCCCCAAATGTCTTCAAGTGTAATTGCTTTTTTCTGCGCAGTGAGAACCGTTGTAGCCAAAAGAAAAAGGGCCAAAAACCCGTAGGTCAACTTCATTTTTTGCGTTTAAAAAATTTGCTTGCCAAGTTTAGTAAAAATTCGGCTAAAAAACAGGCTTTCTGCTGTTAAATCATAAGAAGATGTTAATGAACCGAATGAGTGTAGATCTGCAAATCTGTAAGTTTTGCTCCCCCTGCTCCAGAAATTCTAACAGCTGCCATGTTTCTTACAGTAATTGTATCTTTGTGCTCTCAAATTTCACATAATGATTACACCTATTTCGGGCTTTTCCAAACTGTCAAAAGAGGAGAAAATTGACTGGCTTAGCCAAACTTACCTGGCTCACAATACAAACGCCAGGAAGATATTAACCCAGTACTGGAACCCGGACTCCGGCCTGCAACAGCTCCACGAGGAGTTTACAGAGAACACCCTGTCAAATTACTACCTGCCTTTTGGGCTTGCCCCCAATTTTCTTATCAATGACCGGCTTTACGCGGTACCCATGGCTATAGAAGAAAGCTCGGTAATTGCTGCTGCGAGCAAAGCAGCCAAATTCTGGAGCGACAGGGGCGGTTTTAAAGCCAAAGTATTGGGAACAGAAAAGATTGGCCAGGTACATTTCATGTACTGCGGAGACGGTAAAAAGCTGGAGCATTTTTTCAATAGCATCAAACCAGCATTACTTGAAGCGGTCGCTCCCCTCACCAAAAACATGGAGAAGCGCGGCGGCGGAGTAATGAATATGGAGCTGCGTGACAAAACAAATTTGCTCGACAATTACTACCAACTGCACTGCACTTTTGAGACCAAAGACTCGATGGGTGCAAATTTCATCAACTCCTGCCTGGAGCGTTTTGCTGAAACTTTTCGTGAAGCAGCTAAGAGCCATGAGGCTTTTAATGCTACCGAAAAGGAGATAGAGATCGTAATGAGCATACTTTCCAATTATGTACCCGGTTGTATTGTAAGGGCTGAAGTTTCCTGCCCGGTAACAGCGTTGGCCGATCAGGGCATGAGCGGGGAAGATTTCGCTGCAAAATTTGTTAGGGCTCTCAAGATCGCTGAAACCGAACCCTACAGGGCCGTGACCCACAACAAAGGCATAATGAACGGAATTGACGCGGTAGTACTGGCCACAGGAAACGATTTTAGAGCGGTAGAAGCGGGCATTCACGCGTATGCTTCAAAAGAGGGAAAATACAGCAGCCTTACCCACGCCGAAGTACAGGATGGGCAGTTCAGGTTCTGGATGGAGATTCCGCTGGCCCTGGGAACGGTAGGTGGTCTCACGGCGTTACATCCGCTTTCAAAGATCGCCCTGGAAATTCTGCAAAAACCTTCAGCCGAAGAATTGATGAAAATAGTGGCAGTAGCCGGCCTGGCACAGAATTTTGCCGCCGTAAAGTCACTTATCACTACGGGAATTCAGCAGGGACACATGAAAATGCACCTTATGAATATCCTCAACCAATTCCAGGCAACAGCACAGGAAAAAGAAGTGCTAACAAACTATTTTAAGAACCACAATGTTTCGCACAGCGCTGTGGAGCAGCAACTTGAAAAATTGAGAAGCTAATGGAGGTATTCCACAGTCACGGAAAATTACTGATAAGCGGAGAATATGTTATTCTTGATGGCGCCACCGGTTTTGCCTTACCTACAAAATTTGGACAAAGCCTGGAAGTCACAAACATTGAAGAGCCGGTAATAAAGTGGAAAAGTTACGATGAAAAACAGGAAATATGGTTTGAAGACAACTTTGAAATTTCAGCTTTAACATCTTCGGAAGCACCACGGAAGCATGAAAAAAATGAGGTGTCAAAAATGCTATTTTTGACACTCTTTTTTGCCAGAAAAATGGCTCGGGAGAAATTTTCTGAAGGTGGATTTGAAATCTCCACAAAATCGGACTTCCCAAGAAACTGGGGCCTTGGAACATCATCTACCCTTGTTGCAAACCTTGCCAAATGGCTAAAAATTGACCCTTACGAGCTCCTGAAGCACACTTTTGGGGGCAGCGGCTATGATGTGGCAGTAGCCATACACGAAACCGCGATAACCTTTGAAAAGCACCCTTCCGAAAATAGCATTTTAAAGACCTCATTTGACCCTGCTTTTAAAGACCAGATCTTTTTTGTGCACCTAAACCAAAAACAGAACAGCCGGGAAGCCATACAGCATTACAGGCAGCAGGACAAAACAGCTTTAAACACGGGTGTTGATAAAATTTCGGCACTCACCCATAGTTTAATTAGCAGTAAAGATCTTTTAGAGTTTAAAATGCTTCTGGAAGTACATGAAAACATCATCTCACAGCTGGTAGGGCTGCAAAAGGTCAAATCCCGCCTGTTCCCAGATTACCCGGGGGCAATAAAAAGCCTTGGAGGCTGGGGCGGCGATTTTGTAATGGTCACGGGCACAGCGAAGGATATGGAATACTTCAGAAGTAAAGGTTACAACACCATCCTCTCCTATGCTGATATGATCTTACAATAACTTTTTGTCCTTCACAGGAATATTTAAGCTAACCCTTTTTTACATCGCCGCATGAAATGAAAAAAGCCCCTCAAATGAAGGGCTTTTCTTATAAATTTTCCTAACAGGATCCTAGTAGAACCTTGCGCGGTTATCTTCAATTTCTGCAGATTCTTTAAGCGCCTGGAAAACCTCAGTGTTCACAGTTATGCGTCGGGCAGAAGCCTCTCTTGCAGCATAAGGGCGATAAGATTCCATTTGAGGAGCGTCATTTTTTTGAAGTACTTTCACTACAAAAACTCCTTTTTCACCCTCTAGAGGACTGCTGGTTTCACCACTTTCAAGTCCGAAAGCTGCTCCCACAACTTTTGGCTCACTTCCAACACCTGGAAGGGTTGGGCTATTGCGGTTCACTGCGTTTGCAGTATTTACCTGCACTCCCTGCTTTTGGGCGATGGCCTGAAGATCGTTTCCGCTGATCTCAGATTTTATAATCTCAGCTTTCTTTTGCTTCTGAAGAATTGGTATAACGGTTGCAGACGCAGCTTCAGCCGATTTAAGGCCACCTTTGTTCAATCCGGTAACCTGCGCCACCACATATCCTGAAGGAACTTCAAACCTTCTAATATCCCCAACTTCTACTTCTTCTTCAAATGCCCATTGCACAATTCTTCTCTGCGCACCAATACCTGGGATATTTTCTTCGAGTTGTTTAATTTCTTTTACCGGTCTCACTTCTTTTCCTCCCTCTTTTGCAAGATCAGCAAAGTTGCCATCTTTTGCACCGAGCTCAAATTTTGTCACTTCAGCAAAAAGCTCGTTTGATGTTTTTTCTGAAGGCTGGATCGCTCTTGAAACAGTTGCCAGTTTAACAGCTTTTTCTTTTTCAGTTTGCTCCTGGATGTGGATCACGTGGTATCCAAATTGAGTTTCAACTACTCCTATAGATCCTTCGTTATTGTTAAACACGAAATCATTGAATGGAGGCACCATTGCTCCAGGACCAAACCAGCCAAGCTGACCTGCATCTTCTTTGTTGGAAGCATCGGCAGAGAATTCTGAAGCAAGCTCAGCGAATTTATCTTTGTTACCTTTTACTACGTTAGCAAGGCTATCAGCCAATTGCTGCGCCTGCTCTTTACTCCTGGTCACCTGTCCTCCTACCGGAGAACCCTGCCATGATACAAGAATGTGTCTTGCTTTTGCAGAATCTGGAATCTGAGCAGTTTCAACTACTCTTGCAAGCCTGTAAGAACCATTGAACTTAAATGGCCCGTACACTTCTCCTTCATTAAGGTTGAACAGAGAGTCTGCATGATCTACAGGTAATTGGTTTTTGAACACGAACCTGTCCTGGAATTTTTCATCAGATCTTTCATTAACGAGAGTTTCCCAGTTTCTGGTTGTTGCAAAACCTTCAACCGTATCGCTGGTATTGGTTGCAGCGTTGAATTCTACTTTATCATTAAGAAGTCCTAGCAGCTCAGTTTTTACTTCAGCTTCATCTTCAACAGAAGCAGTTTCTTCATAAAGAACGTACTGGATGTCTCTGGTAGGTTCAGTTTTAAACTGTCCCGGATGTGCTTTTACGTAGTCTCTGATCTCATCTTTAGAAATTTCTACCTGTGAGTCTTCAACTGTAGTATAGGGAATGTGAACAAACTCCATGTCTACATTATCGTTAGTAAACCTGTAAGCCTGCTCGCCTTCAAGAAGCGTTGCCCCTACCCCGGCACGAACCAGGTTAAGATAGATTTGCTCTCTGGCAGTTTCGGCAAGACTGGTTTCAAAATCTAACCATTGCTGATATGCCTGGGGAGAAGTAGATCTTAAAGTAGCTACATATTCTCTTAATTTGGCTTCATCAAAAACTCCGGCCTCGTTAGTGAAATTAGGATTGTTTGCCAGTTCCCTTCTCATCATCTCTTTCACCTGAGCTTCTTCTACACGAATACCCAGCTCTTCAAACTGCTCTTGCATAAGCGTTCTACGAACGTTCATTTCCCACACCTGGTTCACAACTTGTGCAGTGGTCGCATTTTGACCCATGTTACGCTGCAAAGACTCAACCTGACGGGCAAACTGCTCTCTATCAATGTCCTCACCATTAATTGTCGCTATGGTATTCTGTGATTTCTGAGAAACCATCCCTCCGTTCCTAATCACATCGGCTAAAACGAATGAGAAAAGTGCCAAAGCAATGATTACGATAAGGAAGACCGAACGTTGCCTTATTGAATTTAATACTGCCATTATCTTATAATTAATTCTAAAATATAGGGGGCGAAAATAACGTTTTTAGCTTTACTAAAAAACTATAAATCTTCAAAATGTGAGGAAAAACTAAAAATTAATCGTTTGGGTTCACGATCACCTCTACAAGCTCAATCCTTGTGTTGGAAACTTCTTTGATATAAAAGGTAAAACTATCAATTTCAACGACTCCGTCCTTTGGCGGAATTTCTTCGGTGTGATCGAGGATATAACCTCCCAGGGTCTCATAATTCTCTCCTATGGGAATGTCTAGCTTATAGTTCTCATTGAGATAATCTACCTCCAAACGGGCTGCAAAAAGGTATTTATTCTCCTCCAGTTTTTCTTCGATAAGAATTACAGGATCGTGTTCATCTTCTATTTCACCAAACAGCTCTTCCACGATATCTTCTACGGTCATCATTCCACTGGTGCCGCCATATTCATCTATAACCACCGCAATACTCTTCCTTTTTTTAATAAGGATATTAAGAACATCTTTCACCAGCATGGTCTCGGGCACAAAGACTACCGGCAACAGGATAGATTTTATGGTAGGCGGTTTTTTGAAAAGCTCAAAGGAATGTATATAACCAATAATGTCGTCAATATTCTCCCGGTACACCAGGATCTTTGAGAGCCCCGTGGCGGTGAAAGTCTCCACCAGCTCCCGCGGATCGGTAGTAATGTCTACAGCTACGATCTCTGTACGGGGAATCATCACTTCCCTGGACTTTACTTCGGAAAATTCGAGGGCATTCTGAAAGATCTGTATTTCGGAATCTACCTCCTGATCGTGCTCAATCTTGTCCATTTGTTCAGAAATATAATTTCCGAGTTCCACCTTTGTGAAAGCCAATTGCACTTCATCTCCCTGGGTTTTAAAGAACCTTTTCAAAACGAGGTCTGAAACCCATATCACAAAAGAGGATATAAAACTGAAGAGCAGGTAAAATAAATAGGCAGGTACAGCAAAGAACTTCAGAAAGAAATTGGCGTAGATCTGGAAGAACACTTTGGGTAAAAATTCCGCAGTAAGCAGAATAATAAGTGTGGAAATAACGGTTTGAGTGAGAAGGCTGAGATCTGTAAGCAGATAAACTACTATTTCATTGCTAAAGTTATCGGGAGTGAGCCATGCCATTAAGAGATCTCCCATAAAAAACCCGTAGATAACCAGGGCAATGTTATTGCCCACCAGCATAGTAGCAATAAACTTTGAAGGTTTACGGGTAAGACGGGTAAGTATTTTGGCTAAAAAATCATTCTGCTTCTTCTCAATTTCAACATGAATCTTGTTGGCAGACACATAAGCGATCTCCATACCCGAAAAGAAAGCTGAAAGAATAAGGGAACACAGAATAATAATGATCTCGAAGGCCATAGTACCTATTTCCTGTTATCGTACTTGTGCCTGAAATGCCTTCTAAAGAAGAACATAAATATGGCTATCACCACAAAGAAAAGGAAGAGATAGGCCTGGTTGCGTTGATCATTCCAAATGACCACAGCCTCGTAAAGAAAGAACGCTGCGGCTGCCAGGTAGGCAAATTCAAAAAACTTCGAAAATTTCATCATGGTTTGTCTTCTTCTAAAATTTGCACCCCAACATTAGATCTTGAACGGAAATTAGTGAATTCCTGATTGCTATCAAAACCCTTTCCTTCATTGATCGCTCCATTCTTGAACCTGATGGTGTTAGGATGATCTGTAAAAACCCAGTTTCTCACCTGGTCCCAATAAAGCTGATCTGCAGTAAGCTTTGTGCTATCGCTGGTCACCACCACCACATCACCCTGCAAATCTATAAGCCCCGTTTCATTATAAACAATACCATAATTGGCAGTTACTGTATTCTTTTGTTGGTTCTCGTCAAAAAATTCTACGATAACACCATCAGGAAATTCGCGATAGGGAAAAGCTTTGTTTGAAAAATCTCTCATGGTTTCACTTCTAAGAGTAGCCACCACCTTTCCGGAATCAACGTACTTCATATTAATTCCCACCCCTATAGATTGCGGTGCATCTTCGGGGATCTCCATTTGCCTAACGCCTTTCAAATTCCCCTCACAAGAAAAAAGCATTGTCACAACAAGGGTTGTGACAATGCCTTTAAAAAATATCCTGTATGTAAATTTCATACTACAAATTAGGTACGCGAATGCTTTCTCCTATCCAACATCCAATGTTGATGGTTTTACCCTGCATGTCATTCTGGAAGATATCGCTACGTTGTGGTGCTCTACCTCTGTATGCAGATGCAGTCTCATTAGCAGTACTGCTTATTGACGGATCAACTCTTGCAGCTCTCTCGGCATATTCTGCAGCTTTCCAGTATACAGCTCTTTTTTCAAAAGCAGTATTTCCACAGTTGTTTGCACTTTGAGCGATCATGTTAGAGATTTGAAGGTAAGCCCTACCAAATGATGGTTTTGAGCTTATAGCCTTACGATACATATTTCTGGCCTGCCCAAACTGGCCTTTTTCTTTGTACTGGTTCGCAATCTTGTAATAAATACTTGCTCTTGCAGATGGATCTTTTTGTAGTTCGGCTGCCTGGTTGTAATATTCAAGTGCCTTACTTTGGTTTCCATTTGCTTCGGCCAATTGACCAAGTGAATATGCAGAGCTTGCAGATGGTTCAAGTTTATGCAAAGCTTCAGACACCTTTACAAAAAGTGGATCTTCAGTACAATCTTTTGCAGACAACCTGCTATTCACTCGCTTCAACCATTCAGTATCACCTTTTTTAGCTTCAAAATCTTTGCTGTAAAGCGGGATAAGGTTAGTACAATCTGCACGTTGACCAAGTTTTGCGTTGATGCTTCCTTTTACAGCACTATAGGCTACAAGGTTTTTCTCATATGCATTAAGTCTTGCCTTATCTTTAGAAGAAAGCTCTTCTCCAGCCTCCTGTTTTTCGATTAAGCTAGCTAAAGACTCAGCAGTTTCATTCTCCTGCTCTTCAAGTTTAGCAATAACAACATCATATTTGTCAAATACTTCCTGAAGATCTTTTTTACCCGAATCCTGTAACTCTACCAACAGGTAGAAGTAAGTATACAGTGACTTGGCATTAAGACTGTTTGGATCTGCCTCAAAAGCTTTGTCAAAAGCCTCATATTGCTCTTCGGTTGAACCCAATTTTACATCAAACATGAGCTGCGCGATATCGGCATTAACATCTCCTGCATCGGTCTTTGCAGGGAAATGCTGCAAACGTTCTTTATATAATTTTATAAGCTCCTGTGCTACGCTTTCTTTCTCAGCATCGGGTGCATTGTCAAGGCGATCTTTCAATATCCTTTCTCCGTACTGATATGTTGCTATATGATAGGAAGGACATTCCTCTCTTAAAGTTTGAATTCTGGTCCAGGCCGCATCATAGTTTTTTGCCTTCGCATCGCTATAGGCCAGGGCTGCTGTGGTGGCACATTCCTGATTAGCCTGTGCCTGCAAGGCCCCTGTTCCCAGAACAACCCCTGAAAGAAATAATATTACCTTGGTTTTCATAGTATAAGTTTTATTCCTGATTAATAGTTTGTAATTATTCGAATCTTCTTTTGATAAACCACCTATCGTTCAACGAGAGGCTTATCATGGCATTAAAAAAGTTTTCCTGGATTAATCCGGCGCTTGTTGTACCGCGCTGTCCATACTCAAATCCCAGATTAATGTTGGTCAACATCCTTCCTGCTGGTAGTCCTAAACCAAAAGCTATGCCAAACTCATTAATAGACTCTCCATTGAGGTGAAGCCCTGTCTCTTCCATACGAAGACCCCCACGATATACAATTCGGCTAAAGTAGCTGGTAAGAGAGTTATAGTTGGGAATGAAAAATCCTCCAATTTTATATTTGGAAGCCTGTTCAAATGACGCTCCTTCTATTGCGAAGGCACGGTTGCTGTAATCTCCCGCTTCGGTTGTAGAAAACTCTCCTCCAACAAACCATTTTTGAGGCCGCCCCACTCCTGCTCCTATACTAAAGCTTGAAGGCAAAACAAAATCTGACGCAGGCTCAGAAACATCACGACTATCTACAGTGATCTCCCTGCCGTCAACCCCTAACAATATCGTTGCAAGCTCTCTTTGGTTTTCGGTTTTTAAAGTAGTTTCAGGCGTGTAGTACGCACCCATTTTAAATTGCAGGCTTTCAGTGAGCATCCTCTCGTAATCAAGCCCGATTTTGTAAGTGAAACCACTAAGGTCACTTCTGTTTATTTCCCGGGAGCTATATTGCACATCTTCGCGTACCAATATGCTTTTATTCTGAATATTTCCGAAGTTATAACTAGCGTCTACGCCAATATTGATATTTGAGGTTATTTGATAACCCGCAGCGAGAAAGACCCGGTTAAGACCACCTTTGCCTGTATACCTGTTTCCTATCCCTTCGTCCTGATTGATATCATCTATGTTATAACCCACAGAAGAATAAGGTACCAATCCAAATGCAAAACCAAATTTACCCGTTGGAATTCCCACAGCTAAATAATCAAGCGAACTTGAACTAGCATTTTCACTCTCGTCTCCACTCTTTATCTCAACAGAATTGCCACTCAGTCCAACTGTATAAGTAGTTAACCTAAGCCTGCCCAGTGCTGCCGGGTTTTGCAGGTTGACATGAATACTATCTGAGAAAATGCTGAGACCACCCATTGATCTGTTTTCTACGGTACCTTTGAAGGTGTTTAATCCCAGCCCGTAAAAAGAATAAGGTGAGGAAGTTCGCTCCTGAGCGGTCGTAATCACTGAAAATAAAATGAATACGATTATAAACAATCGTTTTGTCATTGATCGATATTAAATTCGAGAATAAAATTTAAACCCTCCAACAAGAAATTGGAGTTCGCAAATATGCCATTTTTTAAGTTTCCAGACAAGAAAGTTGCATCTCCACCGGTAATTATAACTATTAAATTGTTATATTTTTCTTTATACTTACCAATAATGCCCTCAATTTCCATGAGCGTGCCATTTACAACACCCGAAGTTATTGAGGAAGTGGTGGAATCACCAATTAATTCATGTCCTTCTCCTGCTTCTACTAACGGAAGATTTGCCGTAAAATTATTTAGTGCCAAAAATCGCATTTTTAAACCCGGAGAAATTCCGCCACCCAGATATTCTTCTCTGGCAGTTTTAAAGTCGTAGGTAATGCAGGTGCCGGCGTCTATCACCAATACATTCTTACCTGCATGGTATTTTACGGCAGCAGCGATTAGAGCTTTACGATCGTTCCCTAAAGTAGCAGGCGTTCCATAGTTATTTTTGAAGGGTAGCAGGGTTTCTGCGGAAAGCTCCACAACCCTAACCGATTTTTCAGCTCCTTCAGGAAGCTTCCATTTTGCCGAAGACACGTTGGAAACCACCATTTTTTTGATTCCCGGATGAAGTTTCAGGATTTCAGAAATTTTTTTATTTAAATCGGATTTATCTGCTGAAATTTTCACAAGGATTTCATCCTGCTGAAAAACAGCCAGTTTGGCAATTGTATTGCCTATATCAACAACGAGATTCATGGCAGTTATTTGAAAAAGCTAAAGTACAAAAGCATTTTTTTTCAATTTCCCTTGGGAGATATTAAATTTGAATATATATTTGCACCCGCTTACTACAAGGTAAGCCGCTTTAAACACTGGTGCCTTAGCTCAGTTGGTAGAGCAAAGGACTGAAAATCCTTGTGTCCCTGGTTCGATTCCTGGAGGCACCACCATCAAAAGCAGAAACCCTCAAATGAAAATTTGAGGGTTTTTTAATTTATATACCTCTCGAAAATGCATTTTTGGGGATCATGATCATTAAAACTACCAATTGACATAGGAAGTTCTATTGGCTGCTTAAATTTTCAAAATAATCACTGATTATCCAACTACCACTACTACTAAATATGGTAATTCCTATATACCCATTACCGGATAAAAGAACTAATCTCTCATCATTAGGTAAATCTACCTCATAATGATTTGAACCATTGAAGTATTCATTTTCACCCTCTGTAATTCTCTTTTTTCCTTGGTCAGTCTCAATTTCCAAATAGGAATGGTGAATCTTTGCAATCTTTTCTGTTTGAACACCCTCATATTCCCCTATAAACACTTCAGGAATATCTAAGCTCCCCGAAATATTATCTGAATCGTTGGAACATGATAAGCTAAAAACAAACACCAACAATAAAATACTTTTTCTTATCATATAACATCATTAATGCTTTTTATAAAGCTAAATTAATTCAAGTTTTTGGCAGTAATTTTTTCTCGTTTACCCTCTTACTAAACATAAACCCTAATACTAGAAAGCCGACGACTATACTATCATGACTAGTATTGCTGTTGCCATTTTTCTATAAATTATTGTTTAACTAAAACAGTGTTCTGAGATTGAACCCATGTAATTTCATCATTCGAAATTTTTCTAAATTCAAATTTCATCGTTTGCCCTGAACTAAAAATCAGGTGTAAAGAATAATGATCGGATGAAACATCTTGTTCGATTTCAACTTTCTGCCCTAATTCACGCGAATGGTTAACTAGATCCCCATAGCTGGTATCCAAAAGATTTTGTAGCAAGACGACATCACTCCCTGTAAACCTAAAACCTACATCTCCTGTTACTGAACCTTCTACTAACCAAGTCCCCTGTATCCAATCTGGGGGATTAATACCATTAGAATTTACTTCATCATTATCTGAAGAACATGACAGAAAAATCATCGGTAAAAAGAACAGATAGAAAATTTTTTTCATAAAAGTGATTTTTTGTTTTAAACTATAATCACAAAAAGCTTAAAACGAGGTTTTAAAAAAACTCATATAGTGATATTCAAGATTACACCTTTACTCAGTGCAAAAAATAAAAAAACAGTCCTTCATTATATCATTCGGCAAGAAGCTTCGAGAAAAACTTTCTCATAAAACTTTATTTTGCAGACTGATATTCCATTTTCTCAAGTAGGGTGTATTGAAAGAAGAGAAGTGAATACATTTATTAGCACTGCTTAAGCACTATCCAAAGCTGTAAAATTCAAGCAAAAAACTTAACTAAATTTTAATTGAATATTTCCCTGTATAGATACTAAATTTTTCTTAAACAAAAAAGCTCTTAAAAAAGGCGTTTTTCAATTGTATTATAGAACATTTCTCTTAAGCAGCTATCAAATTTTCTACTTACATAGTTTTTGTAGATAGAGTCAACAAATGTAACGGGTTATCTAAACCTTCAGAAAAAACAGTAAAGAAAAATGCCATTTTTGACACCTATGGCCTGACTTCTCCCAAACAAAAAACCGCCCCGGAATTTCTTCCGAAGCGGCTATTTCTATTCAGTTTATATTTTACTAGAATTTATAGGTAAAGCTGGCCGCAAAATTTCTTGGCGTTTGCGGATTGATTGTTGACCAACCATTATAGTATTCCTCATCAGTAAGGTTGTTCAGCTTCAGGTTAACCGAAAACTTCTCTGCATTATAGAAAACTGCTGCATTTAGAACGGTATACGATGAAAGTGTGAAGGTTCCAAGATTTCTATTGAAGATCATGTTCTCACCTGCATAGTTTCCTCCAAAACCTAGTCCGAAACCATCCAGGTTACCGGCAAAGCTGTAGCTCGCCCACAGGTTCGCAAGATTTTTAGGTCCGGCAGTTTCAGGGCGTAAACCAGACTCTTCAAGTTCACTTTCATTGTAGCTGTAACCTGCAATTACATTTAACCCATCAACAGGAGTGGCGGTAATACTGGCTTCAAAACCGCGGCTATACTGCTCCCCCTCCTGCACGTAGTAGAACGGCCTGTCCATATCTTCCATCACAATGTTGGAAACTTTGATATCATAATAGCTAAGGCTGGCAGAAACGCGGTCTTTAACAAGGTTTAGCTTGGTTCCCACCTCCAGCTGCTTAGCTCTTTCAGGATCAAAGCTCACGGTAGTTGTAGCACCCTCTGCAGGATTCCCCTGCTCTCGCGGATCAACATTGCTGAAGCCGTCCATATAGTTCGCGAAAACTGAAACTCTTTCCAGGATTGGCTGATAAACAAGTCCGAATTTTGGAGAAAGCGCTGTCTGGCTGTTATTCTCGCCCTCGAATTGGTCAATTCTCAAGCTGGCCATAGCAGAGATCTTAGGAGTAATATTCAGCACATTTGAAATATAGGCACTGTACACTTCTTCAGTGATCGTAGAATTATTTAAAGCTACCCCTGAAAGCAGGTTGTTTACCGATGCCTCCGAAAGTAATCCGCTATCATTGTTCCTCACATAATTTGCGGGATCAAACCTGCCAAAGACGCTTTCATTCACATTCTGCAGGCTTGCATCGCCTATGTACACATCCCCGTTAGCAATATAGCCTGAACTATTGTCGATGGTCTCCCTGTTAAAATAATCAAGCCCAACAACCATGCGGTTTCTCAAATCTCCAATCTTAAAATCTCCAATAAAATTCTGCTGAATATCACTGGTAAGCGTGGTAGAATTTTGATTATTCATGTAACGGGTAAAGACAAAACCTTCATCTAAATTGGTCACAGAACCTTCTACCTCTGTACGCCCCATGTAGAACCGTGTGGTTTCGTACAAATAGGAGTAGTGACCAAGAGATTTAGAAGAACTTCTGGAAAAGACTGTTTGAGACGTCCAGTTATCAGATAACTTGTATTCCATTTGCCCCTGAAGGCTATAGTTAGGGTTCTTAAGGGTTAGATCGTTGCTTGTATAAGAACGATTAGGGTCATAACCCAGTTCATCCATATTTGTAGCCTTTAACGGCGCACCCCTATCAAGAAATAACATAGCAGGGTTAGTACTTTCAGAAGTATAGAATTCTGTATTTATCAAAAATGACAAACGATCATTTACCTTATAGCTCAACGAAGGCGCCACAAAGAAAGATTCGCTGAAGCCAAGATCCTGAAAGCTATTTTGTTTGTGATATGCGGTGTTTACACGCAAAGCCACGTCACCATCTTCATCAAGAGGCATATTCACATCGGCTGTAACACGATTCATCCCGAAGCTTCCCATGGTGTAGGAGATATTTCCGCCAAAGTAATCGTATGGCTTTTTTGTCACCACGTTTATCAACCCACCATAAGAGATAAGGCTGCTTCCATAAAGGGTCCCAGAAGGGCCTTTAATGACTTCTATGCTTTCAATATTAGCAGGATCGGGGCTTCCATTGGTCAAACCGGGTAAGCCGTTGACCAAAGTAGGCTGTACGGCGAAACCTCTTATAGAGAAATATCCGGCGCCATCACTCCCCCTACCTGTAGATTCCCAGAGTTTGGTAATCCCGGGAGCATTTTTTAGGGCATCGTCAAAAGAAGTGATCACCTGCTGCTCCAGCAATTCTCCCGTTATAGTATTGTAAACCTGCGGGTTTTCAATATCTTTTAGAGGAAGTTTAGCCACATACTGACTTTTAGCTCTTGCAAAGCTGTTGATGTTAGCGTTCCCGGTGATAATTACTTCATCCAGATCCTCTTCATTATTTCTCAAAATAACAGCAGGGATCTCAGTAGTTTGCCCGGCCTGAACTGAAAAAGCAAGATCTTTGTTTTCATAACCCACGTAAGAAACCCGAAGCGTATAATTTCCCTGCGGAATGGCTTTAATAACAAATTCCCCGTTCCTGTTGGTTTCTGATCCAAGGCTTGTGCCTACAATATTCACATTAGCATTGGCAATAGGATTACCGTTACTGCTAATGACATTTCCTTCAATGTTTCCTGTTGCCTGACTAAACCCAATTGTAGCCATAAGCATAAACAAAAACATGATGTAGTATTTCTGATGCATTTTATATAAATTAATTTAGACTAATTATAAATAGAGCGCAAATCTAGGAAGCATAATCTAAATACAAAAGCTTATTTAAAACAATTACAAATAAAAAATACAGGCAAATACCCTAAACTGAAGAAAATCAGTAAATTAAAAATCATTTTTTTAAAGGCCCTGAAGGCAGCTGATTTGTTACACGGAAACACAGATCTGTTGATTATACAGTGGATTTATTTACCATGAAGAGAACTATTTTCATTTCTTCACAGGGCTGAAGTCAATTCACATCTAACCTAAATTTCATATTGATTTGGTAATCAATGGTTTTTTTGTTTATATTTAAAAACTAGTTAACGAGTTAAGGGCAGAAGCGACTCCCTACAAGCTTTTGTCTGATTATCATTCCCCACATCTTTTTACAATAATCCACTCCCCTTATCACATTTATTTTTTCTACAAAGTATTCAGTGACATCTTGTAAATGCCATTTTTGGCACCCGGGAAGATTCAGCCGCTTTCTTGTTCAGGATCTATTTGTACTATTGAACTATTCATGATTCCGAGGGCATATAGCTCACCTGAGAACTACTGGATAGAACGAGCCTCTACTAGAAAAAAATTATGGATTTATATAAAGAGATGGATTGTTCTTTTCCTGAATTTGTAATGCTGACTCCAAAAATTTTTGCTTTCGCGAGAACCTCCTAAAAAATTTACTATTTTTCAGCAATCATTAATAATAACCTGACAACCGCTCTTCCCTACACGCTGTATGTCATAACCATGTATTATTCATTTCTGAGTACCTATAGCTTCAGGCGAAAATCCAGGTTGTAAGACTTGTATTTGCCTCTTTAAGCTCAAATTTATCAGGACGCCGCTGTAAAAAAGGCATTTCCGAAGGGAGATCTGAATTATTTTTTCCGAGCCGTTAGCGGGGGTAAAATTTATAGAAAGAGTTATGCAATAGATTGATAACAAAAATAAAACTTAAGAGAAAAAATAAATGAAATGAGAAAAACCTTCATGACCTTAATCTTTTGCGGACTAACTTTTATAACCAACGCTCAAGACGCTAGTGTAGAAAAATCGACCTATGGGATACAAACCGGATTTCTTGGGATCTGGGTTCACAACGAATCAGAATTGGCTAGTTCAATAGCATTACGGACTGAAATAGGGTTTGATAGCGGAATTTGGGGCGGTGATTTCTACGACAAAACAGGTTTTTTAATGACACCTGTAATAACCGTAGAACCTCGGTGGTATTACAACTTAAAAAAAAGAGCTATCAAATCAAGAAAAATAGAAGGAAATAGCGGAAATTTTGTGTCTTTAAAAACAAGCTATCATCCTGACTGGTTTGTAATTTCCAACACGGCTAATGTGAGTGTAATAAGTGATATTTCAATCATTCCAACCTGGGGAATACGAAGAAACATTGGAAGGCATTTTAATTATGAAGCAGGAATTGGAATAGGATATAGATACATTTTTGCAAAACAAGCTGGATTTCTTGAAAACGAGAGTGAGGCCGCAGCAAATTTGCATTTAAGAATAGGCTACCGCTTCTAAATCAAATAAAATAAATTTGTACACCAATGGCTATCCAAAAATGGCATTTTTGACAACCTTTAAAATGAAATATTTGGTTGACCAATTTATATTCTCAAACTGCAACCTGCGTTATTATGGATGGTGTTGCACACTTGAAAACACTTAATCAATGAATAAAATAATTTTTCTTTTATTACCATTCTTTCTAATATCTTGTAATAATTCTACAAAATATGCAACAGTAAAAGAAGGCAAAAAATCATCTGAATTAGAAAAATTTGAATCTAAAAGTCTCAATAAGAATATTCCATTTAAAATAATTCTTCCAGATAATTTAGATAATAAAAAAGACAGTTTAAGTTTATTGATTTTGTTAGACGGAGATGATTATGCTGGTATTGCAGAGAATGTTGCTTCCCTTTACGAATTTGGAGACAAAATCCACCCCACGGTAATTATTTCACTGCCAAGCACAAAAGAAAGCAGGTGGGCTTTTTACACTCCAACAAATGATACTACAAACGTTGAGATTGGATATGAAGATTTATATTCAACAACTGGAAAATTTAGTGAATTTGCGGACTTTGTTGGTGATGAATTAATCCCTTCAGTTGAAAATAAATACAACATTAGTTTTAATGAAAAAACAATATTTGGACATTCTCTCGGAGGTTTGGGAGTTTTGTCTTTTGCTGTATTAAGACCAGAGATATTTGAAAATTATATTTCGGCAAGTCCAAGTACAATGTATGACCAACATTTTATTTTTAAGACAATAGAAAAGAAGGGGATTTTCGAATTCAAATCTATGTTTTTAACCGCAGGATTAAATGATGCAAATGGCTACCGAGAAAATGTGGAATGGTTAAAAGATTATTTGGATAAACATAAATCGGGAAATCAAAAAGTAGGAATGAAAATTTACGAGAATGAAACTCATTCTACTTCTGGTCTAAAATCACTAATCGATGGAATGGAATTCATCGGAAAATAAAAATAAAACCATTTGCCAACGACTCTTGCAGCGCCAGCTCGCACTCTTTTTTATATTCACCGTAAGGAATAATTTCTAATATGGATACATCCTGAATTTCTTCCGCTAAAATCAAGTAAAAAGATCGCAACAAAGAAAAAAAACAAAAGAGTGAAATTAATAACTCATTTAAAATCAACAACAATTGACAGCAGTCAAGATTAAAAACTCAGAATATAAATTGAAGTACTCTATTAAGTTCATTTTAGGAATTCTGTTTTTATTCATACTTCTACTTCTGTATGTATTAGTGCTCTACCTAACAGGGTTTCAAGAATCTGATTTGGAAAACAGTTACGGGAAATTGACGATATTTATTGAACCTTTAATTCTTTTGGGCAGCACTGTTCTTATTTATAAATATCAAAAAATAGAAAATCCACTTAAGCCTGTATACATTAAAATTTTCCTGACGGGTACGCTCCTTACCTTCTTTATTGAACTTGCAATTGAGTTGACAGCTCTCTTATTTGAGAAGGACACTCAAATTTTAAATGTTAATGCAGGATATAATTTCACCGTAATTCCTTTTTATCTCATTGGTATTTTTATAGCAGCTCTCTTTGAAGAATTGGTCTTTAGACATTATTTTTATGAGACCATTGGAAAAGCATTAAAGGGAAATAAAATTCTCTTCATCGTATTGTCCTCCTTTATTTTCACACTACCTCATTTCCAGTTTTACCAGAGTTATTTTATTCTCACATCTACTTTTATGTTTGGAACATTATACGCTTATCTATTCATTGAATATAAAAGCTTATGGGTGCCATTAGGAGTTCATGTTGGTCACAATTTGTTTGATTACTTATTAGGTAACGACATAGTAAATCTCACGAGTAATAACAGTATCCTTTACGGGAGTTACAGGCCAATTTTCACGGCCATAGAAATTCTCGCAATCATATTTCTGATAAAAAAACTATGTCCTACACCATATAAAAAACATACCTTAAATCAATCCTGAATCGGAAAACTGAGCTCGCTGCAACGCCTGGTTCACTAAACAAAAACTCCAAAAATGAAAAAATCTATTTCCGCCTTAGCTGTTTCAATATGTCTAAGCCTTTCTGCCTTTTCGCAGGAAATTGAAATTAGCGGACTACTTATTGACTCCGAAACCAATAATCCTGTTGAATTTGCGAATATGGGTGTGGTCAATAAAAATAAAGGTACAGTTTCAAACCTGGATGGAAAATTTAAGATTAAATTTCCTAAAGCCTTTGCAAGCGATAGCCTTACCATTAGTCACGTGAATTATCAAACGGTAAGAATTCCCATTAAAACCTCCAAAAACCTGATGATTCAACTTCAGCCCAATGAAAACAAATTATCTGAGGTTATAGTGACTAACAGGAAGAAGAAAAATAAGAAAATAGGAGTTAAAAGTTACAACCCATTATTATGGATGAGTACCATCTCAACAGAAATGGACGTTATCGAAAGTGCAAAACAAATTAAAATTCCAAACAATAAAACTGTTAGAGTTAAAGATGTGAATTTTTATATGAGACGTGGCTTTGAAGCAGATAGTGCCTATATAAGAATAAATTTTTATGAGAACCTGGACGACCGACCTGGAGATAGAATAATCTTCGAAAATATTATTCAACGAAAACTTATTGAGCAGGGGTGGGTGAACATTGACCTTACGAAATACTCCGTTTACCTTGAAGAGGACTTTTTTGTTGGAGTGGAAATCATACCAGACGCTAAAAAACCACGTAAAGTTTTTATGGGAGCTATCCTCACTAAAGGAAATGCTTATATGAGAGCAAGTAGCCTGGGAAAATGGGAAGAAGTGGAAGGAGCACAATCAATTAATGTAGAAGTAGAGTATTAGGAAACAAAAACCAAGATTCCAACTAATTGAAAATCAATAATTAATTTAACATGAGCTGAAATTATTAAATGCCAGAAAAGTATAACTTTAGATAATTCTTAATCATCAAAAATTTTATGCATGAAAAAATTCCTTGTCTTCGCAGTAGCTCTTGCCTTTTTTAGTTGTAACTCTAATAATAACTCATCCTCAAAAGAAGATACTCCCGATATTGCTTCTAATTTAGAGTTAGCTAAATACTCCATTGATAAAATACTGGAAGAGGCAGATTACTGGGAAAACCAACCAGATTCGCTTATAATGGCTCCCTACGGAACAAAATGGAGTATTCAATTAGATTCTTTAAAAACCAAAATGACTGAAAAAGAAATACAGGAGTTTAATGAGTATGCCAGGAAGAAGTTTGACGAAAAATATTCTCAATCCTGATAATATCCCGAATCATAGCAAACAATTAAATAACTAATCTTACTAAAACATAGTCTCCAAAAATGCCATTTTTGGAACCTTTTTTTCAAGGTAGAATTTCCTCCGGTTTCCATCTCCTCAATTAATTTTTATTGTAATTTTAGAGTGCTGATCAATGTGGTAATACACATTGGTTTTTAAAAGAATCCTTCCACCCTTTCAGGACATCTTCGAAACAGCAGTATTACTGCTGCGCATTAGTATGAAATCACTAAGCTATAAGATATGTTGTCCTATGAACTCACCACCAGCCCCGGAACAAACAGGCTGACTGAAAAACACCCAGGGTCTATTATTTTTTGGGGAATTGCGCTGCTGGTTATCCCGCTGTGGATGCTCTCCTATCCCGAAACTACGGTAAAGCACAATGCCACTCCTTTTCTTGTATATGCTAGTCAGTTATTTTCTCTCACCGGCTTTGCCTTGCTTGCCCTCAGCTTAATATTAACTTCCCGGTTAACATTCCTCGAAAACTGGTTTGGAGGCCTTGACAAGGTGTACAAAATGCACCGAACCACAGGGAAGTTTGCCTTCTTTTTGATCCTGGCGCATCCAATTTTCCTCGCTCTTAGGTGGATCCCAACCGATGTTTCCAAAACCCTCTGGTACCTGTTTCCCCTTCACCGACGCCTGGAAATTGACCTTGGCAGCTGGTCACTTTGGGGAATGATCTTACTTGTGATCTTCACCCTGCTTGTAAAGATCCCGTATGATAAGTGGAAGATCTCCCATAAATTCATGGGCTTTTTCTTTATTTTAGGAGTAGCTCATATCTTCTTCCAAGGAATCTCTTTTTCTGAAAATCCTGCCCTTGGCATTTATATGGGACTGCTGTCAGTTGGTGGCATTTCGGCCTGGTTGTACAAGTCGGTTTTATTCGATCTTGTAAAAAAGAAAAGTCTGTATTCAGTCACGGGAGTCCGGTATTTAAACAACAATATTGTAGAAATTGAACTTCAGCCAAAAAAGAAAAAAGATACTCATTTCCGGCCCGGGCAGTTTTACTTCTTTTCATTTCTTTCTGAAGATATTTCGGCAGAGAGCCATCCTTTTACCATCTGTGATCACAGCCGGGACGGGAAAATTTCGATCATGGTAAAATCTTTAGGAGATTACACCCACCGGCTATATGCCCTAATCAAACCAAATACTCCGGTTTTACTTGAAGGCCCATACGGCCGGTTTAATTTTGAGACTGCCAGCAAACAGCAGGTTTGGCTGGGTGGCGGCGTGGGAATTGCTCCTTTTCTTAGCTGGGCCAACTACCTGCTTAGCCAACCCGATGATTCCCTGAGCGTAAGATTATATTATTGCGTGCAAAATGCCGCCGCAGCGACACATATATCTACTTTTCAAGCCTTAGAAAAGAAAATGCCACGATTTCATGTAGAAGTGATCTCCCAGGAAACCGACGGCTACTTTCATCCCGCAGATCATCCTGAAATCCAAAACAGTGACATCTTTTTCTGCGGACCCAGAAATATGCGGAAGGCCGTTTGCAAAGAACTGAAAGCGCTCAAGATCCCCAAAGCAAGAATATATTCTGAAGAATTTGATTTCGATTAAAAATTATTCTTTGCTGCGCTTAAACGAAGCCCGGAGACCCGGCTCCATAACTTTCCTGTAACAAAATCGCAATTCTTATACAAACCTATAGGCTTAACGATCAACATTATGACGAAATTCTTTTACAACTATCTGCCCGATTTTAAAAATCCCGTGGGCAAAATTTTGTGGAGTGTCTTCGCTATTGCGATCCTGGGATTATTATTAATGACAGCGGGATATTTCAGCGGGAAGGCGCTGTACTATTTTACTCACTGATCTTCTTCTACTGAAGGATTTTCAGATCTAAAAATTAACCTGTGAGCACAAAAAAACCTCTGAACATATTAGCCTACGTTGCTCTGGTCATACTAGTCCTGGTGTTGTTCGATTACTTTCTGGAAGTAGCTATTGATGGATGGAACAATCCTTTTTTAAAAAAAAATACATGAAGAAAATACCACTTTTGATCCTATCCAGTTTTCTGCTCTTAAGCTCGTGTAACAAAGAGGCGCCGGGATACAATGAACTGCTAAGTGAAGCCAGGCAATATTATAAAGCAGGTGAATATGAGAATTCCGGCAGGAAATTTTCCAGGGCCTTTGCGCTGGCAGATGACAGAGACAGCTTACTGCACCACTATGAAGCTGCCCGTGCCTGGTCGCTGGCTCAAGAAAAAGATTCGGCTTTTGCACAACTTTTCATGATTTCTGAAGAAGGAAAATATTCAGATTTGGGGCAGATCTCTACTGACACTAAATTTAGTAACCTCCGAACAGATGAGCGCTGGATAAAGGTGCTTACAAGGGTAAGCGACAATCAAAAAGAAGCATTAGCTTTTGTGCCCGGGGTAATTTCCACTCTGGACACCGTCTACAGGGATGACCAACACCTTAGAAGACAAACAGCAGGAATACAGGAAAAATACGGGCACGATTCCGAAGAGCTACATGCACATTGGGAGCTTATAAATCAAAAAGATTCGGTCAACCTCCTCAAAGTAGAAAAGATCCTGAATGAGCACGGTTGGCTGGGACCAGACCTAATTGGCCGGGATGGCAATAGCGCACTCTTTCTTGTTATTCAGCATGCAGATCTTCAAACCCAGGAAAAATATATACCTCTCTTACAGGAAGCCGTTAAAAAAGGCAACGCAGCCCCGCGAGACCTCGCCCTTATGGAAGACAGGGTTGCACTAAGGCAGGGCAAAAAGCAGATCTACGGAAGCCAGATTAGCAGGGATCCGGAAACCGGAAAATATTACGTGTCACCACTTCAGGATTCAGATAGCGTAGACAGGAGAAGAGCCGAAGTGGGACTACAACCACTACAGGACTATGTTTCGGGTTGGGACATCACCTGGGATGTAGAGACCTACAAAAAAGAATTACCCAAACTTGA
The DNA here is from genome assembly GCF_050750585.1 of Salinimicrobium sp. WS361. Classification (NCBI taxonomy): domain Bacteria; kingdom Pseudomonadati; phylum Bacteroidota; class Flavobacteriia; order Flavobacteriales; family Flavobacteriaceae; genus Salinimicrobium; species Salinimicrobium sp. WS361. The sequence goes on along the minus strand of NZ_JBOJLM010000001.1, from coordinate 324,839 downwards.
AGCTATGGAAAGGTCAAAAAATTAATTCCAAACCTTCCAAAAAAGCCATTTTAAAAGCCCCTTATTTTCATGTTGAAAAAGATTCTTACTCTTATAGTTCTTGTTTTGCTGCTTACTTCCTGCGGCAATACTAAATATCACTATCATTTTGAAAGGGGTAGAATGATAGATTTTACCCGGGGTGAATGGATCCTTAACCGGCCGTACACCAATTACGATGAAGATCGTATCAAAAAAATGGCCCTTAAGGAATTCACCAAAATTCTGGGCGACTCCCTTGTATCCATTGATGATCTTAGCCACCGCAAAGAAGTCCCCAAATACATGCCGCAAGATCCCAATAAAGAGCAGCTGCGGTATCTAAAAAATGCTACCAACAAAGACTTCCTTATTACTGTGGAATCTAACATTATCAAAGATGAAATGGGCTCATTTGCACATGCCCCTTCAGTAGGTTTCTCCACTCAGGCAAATGAAGCAGGAATATCTATAAAGATCTACGATCTCAATTCACAGGAACTTATCTCTGAAAGCAATGTTACAGGCATAGCAAAAGTCACCAAAAGTGAAGAGGATAATAGCTGGGACTATGTGAATAGTGGTGAGCCCCTTGCCATGAAGGGAGTAAAAAAACTTATCAAAAAATACGGCAAATACGGCATCACGAAATAACCAGGCAGGAACTTTACTTTAATTAATTCTGCACGATTTTCATCTTTAAGAGACCCTAAAAAAACTCAGAATTCAGCAAGTTAATACCGCAAAAATTGCTTCTGAAAAATGCCATTTTTGACACTCAATTCAGGAAAATATTTCAGAAGATTTTATACCTACATACCTGTAAATTAATTACATTCACCTCCATAAATTTGGATGTATGTCTTCAAAAATATTCAGGTCATTACTTATGTCGGCCTTACTTGTTTTTCTTTTTTCCTGTTCAGAAGAAGATTCTTCCGCAGAAGAAGAAAAGCCATCTGAAACTCCCGAAGAGGCAGTAGACTCCTTTAGTTACATCGCGCTACAGAACGATGGTACGCTTTATACCATTGGAAATAATACGGGCAAAGTAGTCCAGACGGATAGAATTCCTGGTATCGAATTTAATACCATCTTTAATTCGGTTACCTCATCGGGATCAAAGATCTTCATCTATGAACACCGTTTTGACCCTCCTAAAGGCATTCTTTATATCTACGACAAGCAATCGGGTAAAACTGTTTCTGCTATTCTTGATTTTCCGGAAGAATTTGGAGAGAATACGGCATTAATGTCTTTAGACTGGGATGAAGAAAACCAAAATCTTGTTGGAATTACAAGAGAAGATTTGGAATTACCCACCAGTTTCAAACCTGTTAAAGTGGTTAGAATCGAACCGGATACTTTTAAGGTGACCACAACTTCTGAAGTTGATCTACATTCCATGGGCTATTCCAACGTATATTCCACAAGCCTCATGGGACAAAAAATATACGCAGTTACCCTCAAAAACAGCAATTGGGATCCCGATCTTCTGGAAATCGATCTTGAAAATGACGCTGTAGAAGTTCTTCCGGTCACGGGCCGGGAAGCCGGAATCACCAATCTTGGAAACAGTGGGAATGACCACACGCTATTCGGATTTTCACCGGTACCAAACTCCAGTTTAATGGCAGAAGTGAGGCCGGTAACTTTCAACGTGCAGGATGGCACTGTGAAGGAAGTCTCTAAAGTTCCACGCATTTCGGCCCTTAACATTGCGCATAAAACCTTTTACAATAAAGAGGTAAAAGAATTTGCAGAACTGATAGGAGCTGACAATAAGAAACACCTTTTTAAGTACAGGCCTTCAACAGGTGAATATGAAATGATAGAAATTCCCGATCCCAAAAGTATTTTTTCGGTTGTAAACATAATTGGAGTTACAGAACTTTAAATATCATTAGTTAATTTATCATACACCAGCTAAGCAGTGAAAATTCGGTTAAAGCCTAGTTATGTCTACATCTGAGCTTTTCTTCAGGCTATTATTAGGAGAGGCTTGAAGTACCTTCAGAATTTCATTAACTCATAACTTGCTTTTAACCAGCTCATAAATTTTTACCAACCCCTAAAGAATTTCAAATTTTCTATCTATATTGTCGGAAATTTAATAGGACAATTTCTTCTGAAGATATTTCTAAAGATCCCTGTCCTGTCACCCGAAGAAACAGCACTCCCTACAGCTGTTAGACTTACGACTCTATGTGAATCTGCCGAATGTAAAGGCCGATGATCTCCCTACAAGAGTTTTTTGTAAGTCACCGACATAAGAATGAAAAGATTATGATTTGGTTTAAGATTAAAAGGCTTGAAAAGCTGCTGGCCCACGGTGAGCTTTCAGATTTAATTGCGTTTAAATATTTTTTGGCCCATCTACTGCTTTTGGCCCTTTTGTACAACTTCCCGGGGAATTCTGTAGAGGTTCCGGTATGGTCGCTATATGTTAAGCTTATTGTCGCCCTCGCTGCGATCTCCTGGGGTATGGGAAAGACTTTTGAGATCAACCAGAATGGCGACGGCAAAGATTATCTAAAGCGTGTGATCTCGCTATCACTTGTTGCCAGCCTTAAAACTATTGTTGCATTTTTCATTCTTGCCGCAATCATTGCTACAGCTACCCTTCTCGCTGCAAAAATGGGCTTTTATCTACCCGATCTCTGGAATGAGATCCTCTCTTTAATCATACATCTCCTGTTAATAGGAATCTATTATAAAATCTTGCTCAGCTCCTTCAGCCGTATTAATACCGCCGTAAGTAGACAACCAAAACCCCTCTAATCTACAACCATCAACCAAACCAGCATCAAACCTATTCACAGTTATGAAAGCCACACAAAGAATTATAATTTTTACCATTATCAGCTTTTCCGCACTTAGCATGTTATTCACAGATTGGGAAAAATATGAGGCCACACCTTGCGGCAAACCACCGGTAGGAATGAGATCTGAAATTTTGTCGGCAGATATACCACAAGATTCGCTGGTAAATAAGTACCAGATTTGTCGCAGCAACAGCGAACTTGAGCTGCTATCACAATTTCGTCATCGTAGGGCCCGGGCTATTCTTTAGGCAATTACATTTTGAAGAATTTTGCTGAAAATTCAATCTCTACCTAAAAATTTATTCAAATAGGGCTTATTAATTTTGTCAAAAAAGACTTTTTAAACACGCGGGTAAAGCCACTTCCGGTTACCTCTTAAAAATGGCATTTTTCAGCAGTGATTTTCCAGCTGCTTTAAGAGAGCTCCTTCTTTATTAGTAATAAAGTTATGTGAAGATGAATCAACTCCTCTCCTATTGCTCCTGAAATTTCTAAAAACCGCTTATCTTGCCTGCAAAAAATTATAATCAACTATGGCTTCAGGATTTTTTGCTCTTTTAGATGATATTGCAACTTTAATGGACGACGTAGCCATGATGTCTAAAGTCGCCGGAAAGAAAACCGCAGGAATTTTGGGTGACGACCTTGCGGTGAATGCCGAAAAGGCTTCAGGCTTCATGTCTTCCCGTGAACTGCCGGTGTTATGGGCAATCACTAAAGGCTCATTTTTGAACAAGTTGATTATCCTGCCACTAGCCTTCTTGCTAAGCGCCTTCCTGCCTGCTGCAGTGACCGTGATCCTGATCATTGGCGGACTATATCTGGCATACGAAGGGGCAGAGAAAATATATGAATATTTCTTTCCTCATGTTCATGAAACTGATGCGCCTAAACTCGAAAAACTTTCCGAAGAAGAGATATTGAGCATCGAAAAAGAAAAAATCAAATCGGCCATTTTAACCGATTTTATACTTTCAGTAGAGATCGTCATTATTGCTTTGGGAAGTGTTGCCAATGAAACCCTGGTCACGCAGATTCTTGTGGTTACCGTCATTGCTTTAATAGCTACCGTGGGTGTGTACGGTATTGTGGCCCTTATTGTAAGAATGGATGAATTTGGTGCAAAACTCATAGATCTCAATGATCGAAAAGACAGTATCTCAGACAAAATAGGAGGTTTTCTGGTTAGCGCCCTGCCCAAGGTCATTAAAAGCCTCTCGGTGATTGGAACTATAGCTTTGCTCCTGGTTTCGGGAGGGATTTTTGTTCATAACATTCATTTTATGCATGACCTTCTTCCCAACTTACCGGGAATTCTGGTAGAGTTGCTCACAGGCCTGGCCGTTGGAATTTTAATGTTACTGATCATAAAATCGGCCACCGGCGTCTGGAAAAAATTTGCTCACTAAGCCGGGTTTGAACCTCTCGGAAAATCCTCTTCAAAAATGCCATTTTTGGAAGGTCATGATCTTAATCCTGCGCCTTTAAAACTGACCTAAAGCTTTGTGAAAAGCCGTAGCCAAACGCCTGAAAGTTTTTATCTTGATTGCTACGGAAAATGGGAGGAAGTACAATTACCAAATCAAATCACCGAATTGATACTATAGATGTGCTAAGAGGTTTTGCCCTGGCGGGAATCCTTTATGCCCACATGGTAATTTGGTACACCGGTGCCTCCCTGCCGCCCGAAGTTTATACGCAGTACGACAGCACTGCCGATGGGATAGCCTTCGGAATTTTTGGAGCTATGGTCTTTGGAAAGTTCTTTTCGGTTTTTTCCTTTTTGTTCGGGCTGAGTTTTTACCTGAATTTCCGCAGGAAAAGATCGAAGACAAATTATTTCAAAACCTACATCTGGCGCCTGTTCCTGCTTTTTCTCATAGGTTTATTGCACCACATCTTCTGGCGGGGCGACATCCTCTCTATTTACGCTGTGCTTGGTTTTATCCTGATATTTTTCAGAAATATGCCTGAAAAATTCATACTGATCTTAAATTTTCTGCTCATTTTTAATGTTCCCACTCATCTCTTCGAGGCTTTTTATACTGAAACAGCCAATACTGAAGTAGAATTTCCCATGGCCGATGAAGCTGAAAGCTACTACGCCCTGGTCAAAAATGCCGGTTTCTTAACTGTTTTGGAAGATAACTGGAACTCATGGCCGGCAAAGATCAGGTACCAGTTTGAAAGTGGCAGGCTATTCATGACCTTTGGGTATTTTCTTTTAGGATTGTACGCCGGTCGCAGAAACCTCTTCAGCTCTTTAGACCAGCACCTTCAAAAATTTAAAAGCTGGAATAAAACTGCGGAAAAAGCCGTTCTCTTCTTATTGTTCCTGGGTTTGCTCATGTATCTTTTTCACCTGGTCACCCTCCCCGGAATTAAAGTTGTGCCCGAATTGAAATGGCTGGCCGACTTCTTATTCAGTATCTACAATGCCTTTTTGAGCATCTTCTACATTACCGGAATTTCCCTCCTCTACAAAATGAAAACCTTCAGGAAATTACTGAGTCCGCTGGGTGCCATGGGCAGAATGGCCCTCACGGTCTATTTATCGCAGACCTTCTTTGGTTTGCTCCTGTTCTACAATTTTGGGCTGGGGCTTTTTGACCAAACGACACCGGCTATAAATGTTCTTTTAGGAGTTGCTGTATTTTTTCTACAGCTCAAATTTTGTCACTGGTGGCTTGGCAGGTTCAAACAAGGCCCGGCAGAATGGGTATGGAAAGGACTCTCAAATTTCAATTTTTCGACCATCAGGAAGAAACGAAGTGAATCACCTCAACTTCATAAGCATTAAAAACCGCAGAATTTCCAGCTTTGAATTATACGTCTTAGAATGATATTAAACAAAAAAGGCCGCCAAAACCGGCAGCCTTTCAATATTAGCAATTACTTACTACTCAAGAGTGATAGGAGTAACAATGATTCCGTCATCATCAAATAGAGGCAAATCAAGCCCGTTCATGTTGTCAAACTCATAGACTTCTTCAACTCCTGTGTCGTCATGCAGCATTACCCAAACGGTATCTCCTGCAGCAACATTAGCGTCTTCTTCAAAAGTCACTACAACGTCGGTATTGTCTCCAGCCTCAAGATATACAGGTTCAGAAATAATTTCGGGAACCTGAGGTCCGTCTCCGGCTTCATTAGTAGCATGAACTACTACCCATCCGTCCATATCAACATTGATACTTTCAATAGTAATAGTATTATCGGCTAAAGGCTGGTCATTTACTGTAAGCATACCGCTCATTGCAGCCTCTGTCACATCATTAATGGTAATAGAGGTAACAACAATGTCACCATCTTTTGTAAGAGGACTGTCAAGTCCATTCTCACCGTCAAATTCATAAACACCTTCTTCCCCGGTATCTTCATGGAGCATTACCCATAAAACATCTCCGGCTTCAACACTGGCGTCTTCTTTTAATGGCACTCCTACATTAGCATAAGCACCGGCTTCAAGATAAACAGGTTGCGAAATGATTTCAGGAACCTGAGGCCCGTCTCCGGCATCATTAGATTCATGGATCACCACATACCCATCCTCTTCAAGGGTAATAGATTCAACATAAACCACTCCGTTCACTAGATCCTGGTCGGCAGCAGTAAGCAAAACATCATCACCTTCTACAACTACAGTAAATGGCACGGTTACAATATCACCCTGTAGATCGGTCACAGGCGCATCAATACCGTCAACGCTATCAAATTCATAAACGCCTCTCTCACCGTTATCTACGTGAAGCATTACCCAAAGGGTTTCTCCATTTTGTACCTGCTCACCATCTTTTAATTCAATAGTCACATTAGTGGTAGGCCCATCATCAATTTGTTTGGGAACAGAGATAATTTCAGGAACTACAGGTGCTCCGTTGTTATCACGGTGGATAACTACCCACCCGTCTTCACTAATATTAACCGAATTGATAGTTAAAGTACCATCCTGCACAGTTACCTGCTCATCTACAACAATAGCTCCGGTTGGGGGAAGATCGGGATCTACACCACCATCGTCATCATCACTACACGCCACTAATCCAAGACTTAGAATCATTGGCAACATTAGAAGATAAAATTTCTTTAATTTCATAATAGCTCTTTTTTTAGGTTTTTTTCAAAGTACCCAGATAAGATTGCAATCGCCGTTAATGCTATGCTAAATACCCTAATAAAAACCCTAATTAATATTTCTTTAATAGTCTTCGACTAAGCATCCCTACACTTTGCCAGCCTGGCATGAGCATCTTTAAAAGTTCTTCGGAAAAGCTGTTCACTTAATACAAAAAAGACCGAAATATTAAACAAACTACAGTTTTTTACGAAAAAACACTTTTATTAATTTCTTTAATTGAAAATAATGAATATATTCACCAACTGTAAGCCATACATGAGCAATCAACAGTCCACATACAATCTATTTCTTTCCGCGACAGGGACTGTTGCCACGATGACTATTACTACAATGATTATGATTACCCCTTGGGGGTAGTGATCTAATATATTTCCGTCCGCATACCTTCTTGTTTTTAAACAAGACACTAAATCATTTATAGTCTTAAATTCCAACCTTATGAATATCCTGAAATTCGGGGGCTCCTCTGTTGCCTCTTCGAAAAATATTAAACTTGTTTCAAAAATTGTTCAAGACCACGTACATGCCGATAATACTATAGCAGTGTTCTCAGCTTTTGGCGGAGTCACCAATGACCTGCTGCAAATGGCCGAACTCGCCGCGAACGAAGACTCCTCCTATAAAGACCTGCTTGAAAAAAATGAAAAAAGACATCTTAATGTCGTTAAAGAATTAATTCAGGTAAAAGATCAAAGCCGGATCCTTGCCCGTGTTAAAAATGAATTTAACCGACTGGAAACGCTGTATGAAGGGGTTTACCTGCTAAATGAGTTATCTGACCGTACCCGACACGTAATTTCGGGTTTTGGTGAAATTCTATCTTCGCTCATTATTGCTGAATACTTCAAAAGCCTGCAAGAAGACGTGCTGTTTGTTGACAGCCGGGAGCTTATTGTTTGCAGAAATACGCAGGAGAAAATTCAGGTGAACTACGAAAAGACTTATAAAAACATCCAGGATCTCTTTAACCAAAATAAGGCAAAACTCTTTGTCGCACCCGGATTTGTAGCCCGCAATGAACAGGGTGTTCCCAGCACACTGGGCCGTGGCGGATCGGACTTTACTGCAGCGATATTTGCCGGGGCGCTAGATTTGCAAACCCTTAAGGTTTACACCGATGTAGACGGAATGTATACTGCCAACCCAAGTATAGTGCCGCAGGCTTATGCTTTAAAGAACATCTCTTATGAAGAGGCCATGGAGCTTTCACATTTTGGTGCAAAAGTTCTATATCCTCCCACGCTTCAGCCGCTTCTAAAGAATGAGATCAAGATCAATATCAAAAATACTTTTAAGCCTGAAGCAGCGGGTACCGTGATTTCTAAAGGATGTAAAGAAAACTTCCGGTGGGTTACCGGCATCACTCATATAGACGCCGTAAAGTTGATCAATATTGAAGGCAGCGGAATGGTGGGAGTAGCCGGGTTTTCAAAACGCTGCTTTGAGGCCTTGTTCCACGTGAATATAAGTGTGGTCTTAATCACACAGGCCTCCTCGGAACACAGTATTTGCCTTGCTCTAAAAGAAGATGAAGCCCAGGCTGCAAAAGATGCGCTTAATGAAGCTTTTGAGGTAGAGATACAGTCGGGAAAAATTAAAAGTGTGGAGATTGAAGATGATATCGCCATTGTTGCGCTGGTGGGCGACCGCATGAAGAGCCATCATGGGCTAAGCGGAAAAATGTTCAGTGCTCTGGGCAATAACAACATCAACATTAGAGCAATCGCACAGGGTTCTTCAGAACGCAATATTTCAGCAGTAATTGCTAAAAAAGATGTCACCAAAGCCCTCAATGTGCTTCACGAACAATTCTTTGAAGTGCCTTCAAAAGAACTCAACCTCTTTATTACCGGTGTAGGCAATGTGGGCAGTAAACTGCTCAACCAGCTAAAGAACCAGGAAGCTTATCTCTTGGAAAAACTTCGACTTAAAGTAAGGATCCTCGGCCTCTCCAACTCCAAAAAAATGGTTTTTGATGAAAATGGCCTGGACCTCGAAAACTGGAAAGAACTTCTTGACAACGGAGGAAAAGGTGACAAAAATGCCTTTTTTGAGCAGGTAAAATCTCTGAACCTTCGCAACAGCATTTTTGTGGATAACACAGCCAGTCCCGACATTTCCTCGCTATATGACCATTACCTCTCCCACTCTATTTCGGTGGTGACCTGTAATAAAATTGCCTGTTCGCAGGAATATAAGAGCTACTCAAGGCTGCAGGATTTATCACGGGAATACGGCGCTTCCTTTTTGTACGAAACCAACGTGGGTGCAGGCTTGCCCATCATAGATACGCTTAAGAACCTTGTGGCTTCGGGTGATAGGATCACTAAAATTCAGGCAGTCCTTTCGGGCAGCCTCAACTTTGTCTTTAATAATTATGACGCCACAGAACCATTTTACAAGGTGGTAGAAAAAGCGATGAAAGAAGGCTATACCGAACCCGATCCTACTATTGACCTTAGCGGGGTAGACGTGGCCAGGAAAATACTCATCCTTTCCCGCGAAAGCGGGCTCCAGATGGAACTTGAAGATATAGAGAATAAGAGTTTCCTTTCCAAAGAAAGCCTCGAAGCAGGTTCTAATGAAGAATTCTTTGAGATTCTAGAGAAAGACGAGCCTAAATTCAAAGAGATTTATAACAATGCTGCCCAGAACAATGCCCAATTAAAATATGTGGCCCAGCTTGAAAACGGTAAGGCCAGTGTGGGGCTGCAACAAGTAGGCCCCGAGCATCCATTCTATAATTTGAGCGGGAGTGATAACATTGTGCTTTTCTTTACAGATCGCTACAGCCAGCAGCCATTGATCGTGAAGGGAGCAGGTGCCGGTGCAGATGTCACTGCCTCGGGGATCTTCGCCGACATCATAAGAATCGGAAAAAAATAGGCGATGGAAGAAATTAAAATATTTGCCCCGGCCACTGTTGCAAACTTATCCTGCGGATTTGACGTTTTGGGCTGCTGCCTGAAATCTATAGGTGATGAAATGTTGCTTCGGAAGAATACTACAGGTGAGATAAGAATTACAAAGATCACCGGGCAGGACCTTCCTATGGAAGCAGATAAAAATGTAGCCGGAGTGGCCGTTCGTGCGCTCCTGAAGGAATTGAATTCGCAACAGGGTTTTGATATTGAGATCTATAAAAAGATCAAAGCAGGTAGTGGGATTGGAAGCAGTGCTGCAAGCTCGGCAGGAGCAGTCTTTGCCGTCAATAAGCTTCTGAAAGAGCCCTTTTCACCCGAAGAACTTATTCCCTTTGCTATGGAAGGGGAACGCCTTGCCAGTGGGAATGCCCATGCCGATAATGTGGCGCCGGCACTTTTGGGCGGTTTTAACCTCATAAGAAGTTACGAGCCGCTTGAAGTAATTCACCTGCCCACTCCGCAAGACTTGCGCATGGTGATCTTGCACCCGTTAATTGAAGTAAAGACTATGGATTCCCGTTCTATCATCAGGCAGAACATCAGCCTTCAAAAAGCTGTAAAACAGTGGGGAAATTTAGGCGCTTTTGTAAGTGGTCTGTATTCTAATGACTACGCCCTTTTGGGCAGAAGCCTTAAAGATGAAATCGTAGAACCTGTACGTTCCATTTTAATTCCCTTTTTTGACGAGCTTAAGATCATAGCCCGGGAGAGCGGTGCTTTGGGATTTGGCATTTCTGGCTCGGGGCCGTCGGTCTTTGCAATGTGTAAAGGCGAGGCTTCAGCAAAACAAACAGGAGCAGCTATCCAGAAATACTACCAGGAAAAGGAAATAGACTTTGATCTTCACCTCTCTAAAATAGGGAATGAAGGCGTAAAAATCATATCATGAAGTACTTCAGCTTAAACGACAAAAACCACAAAGTAAGTTTTGGAACGGCGGTGCTCAATGGTTTGGGGCCAAATAAAGGGCTGTACTTTCCGGAGGAAATAAAAAAACTTCCGAAGCAATTCTTTCAACAGATCTCTTCCCTTACCCCAACCGAAATTGCCACACAAGCAATCGGCCAGTTTGTGAATGGAGATATACCACCCGCCGAATTAGCAGGCATCATAGAAAATACGCTTGATTTTGACTTTCCCGTAAAACCTGTTGAAGAGCAGGTGGGCGTACTTGAATTGTTCCACGGCCCTACCCTGGCCTTCAAAGATGTAGGTGCCAGATTTATGGCGGGCACCCTGGGCTATTTCATAAAGAAAGGCAACATTCCGGGAGTCACTGTGCTTGTGGCAACCTCGGGTGATACCGGCGGCGCCGTGGCCAGGGGTTTCCTGAAAGTGAAAGGTATTGAAGTGGTCATCCTCTATCCAAAAGGTAAAGTGAGTGAGATCCAGGAAAAACAGCTTACCACTTTGGGAGAAAATATTACCGCCCTCGAAGTAGATGGTTCTTTTGATGCCTGTCAAAGCATGGTAAAAATGGCATTTTTGGATTCCGAAATCCAGCAGCATAGAAAACTTACTTCGGCCAACTCGATCAACGTGGCGCGTTGGCTGCCTCAAATGTTCTATTATTTCCTCGCCTATGAGCAAGTGAAAAACAGGGATCAAAAACTGGCATTTGCGGTACCCAGTGGTAACTTCGGAAATATTTGCGCCGGACTCCTCGCAAAAAAAATGGGTCTACCCATTGATCATTTTGTAGCTGCCAACAATGAGAACAACGTGGTCACCCGATTTTTACAAACTCAGAAATATGAACCCACTGCCAGCGTACAGACCATCTCTAACGCCATGGATGTTGGTGATCCCAGCAATTTTATTCGTATCCTGGAACTTTTCAGCAATAATTTTGATAACCTGAAGTCGCATCTGTCTTCCTTTAGTTATACTGATGATCAAACCCGGGAAGTTGTCAAGAAGGTCTATGAAGACACAGGATATTTAATGGATCCACATGGCGCTGTAGGATACTTGGGGCTCAAAGAATTCCTTCAGGAGCATAAGGATTACTACGGAATTTTCCTCGAAACGGCCCATCCCGTAAAGTTCCTGGAAACCATTGAAGATGTGATTGGAAAAAAGATCTCGCTCCCGCCTGATATTGAAGCACTAAAACACCGGGAAAAGAAAGCTGTTCAAATTTCGGATTACGAAGACCTGAAGAATTTCCTTCTGAAATAAAGAAACATCAAAAAAACCCAGGTGTCAAAAATGGCATTTTTGACACCTGGGTTTTAAATTTAGCTGAATACGAACTTCAGCTTAATCTTTTTTATCTCTCGTGAGAAAAAGCAGTACTCCTGCAAACGCAGCTACAGTAACTGCCGTTTTAAGTACAAATTTTTTACGGTTGTACTTCCATTCAGATTTTAAACCGTGTTCGGCAAACAGGTTGGGGATATGCCCCTTTTTAAGGTCATCAACAATGCCTTCAATCTCTCCTATCCTATCGGCCATTACCAGCGGAAGCCAGCGCCCATAGCTCGATTCACTGTACTTAAAGGCAAAACGTCTTATGGCACCACTCAGGCCCTCTGGAGGTTGTGCTGTTCCAAAAACCGCCGGAATATTAGGCCGTTCCACCGAATGCAACACTTCAATATTCACTGGTTGTTGCTCGGGCCGTTCCCAGGTATATCCTTCTATTTCTTCATCTGTTCTATGTTTCATAGGGTAAGTGGGATCATTTTTTGGATCCCGGTCTATTCCCCATCCTTTTATATGGCTGTGGTCGCCCCCTCTTTCATTCTTGAAGTCTTCGGGCTTGGTTTGATCTCCGATCATAAATTCTGTTTTTTGATTTAAAATGCTGCTCTTATGCTGATGGCGGAATAAGCACGGTCTTTATACAATTGTCTAGCTTATTACTAAAAATATGATAGCCCTCGGCTACCTCTTCCAGCGGAATGCGGTGCGTGATCATCTCTTTAGGATTTATAGCCCCCGACTTTACGTGTTCTATCATTTTTGGCAGCAGCCTTTTTACCGAAGCCTGGCTCGCCCTGATAGTAATTCCTTTGTTCACCACGTTCCCTATAGGCACTAAAGCATCAATAGGTCCATATACACCAACAATAGAAACGATTCCGCCCTTTTTAACCGAGTTAATAGCCCAGTGTAGCGCAGTAGTTGAACCTCCCTGCATAAGCAGCTTTCGGCCCAGCATGGTATTCATGGTATCACCCGCAGCTTCGGCACCCACGGCATCAATACAAACATCGGCCCCAAGCGAATCTGTGATTTTTTTAATGAACACTACCGGGTCTTCAAGTGCCGTAAAATTATACACCTCGCATTGAGCAAAATCCTTTACAAATTCAAGCCGGTAATCAAGCTTATCTATCACAATCACTCTGCCTGCGCCAAAAAGCCAGGCCGATTTTGCTGCCATAATCCCTATTGGGCCGGCACCAAATACCACCACAGTATCACCTTCCTGAATGCCTCCCATTTCGGCTGCCTGATATCCTGTGGGTACCACATCTGTGAGTAGCACAGCATCATCGGGATCCATCCAGTCGGGAATCACGGTAGGGCCCACATTGGCATAAGGAACCCGCACGTATTCTGCCTGCCCGCCATGGTATCCTCCTGTAGTATGTGAATACCCAAAAATTCCGCCGGCAGCGGTAGATTGTGGATTTGCCTCATGGCACATGCCGTACATTTCCTGCTTGCAAAATGCACATTTACCACAGGCAATATTAAAAGGCACCATCACCTGGTCGCCAACCTTTACTTTAGTGACTGAAGATCCAACTTCTACCACTTCTCCTATAAATTCATGGCCAAAAGTAGTTCCCACCCGTGTATCGGGCACAAGGCCGTGATACAGGTGAAGGTCTGAGCCACAAATACAACTTCTGGTAACTTTTACAATAGCATCTTCGGGATGCTCAATTTCTGGGAAAGGGCGGTCACGGTCTGCACGAATCCTGAAAGGACCGCGGTAATTCATTGCTAACATACTGGTAAGTTTTTCTTTTTTAAAGCATCCATAAATCAGAAGTGAATTACACTATGCTGATTTAGTGTGTTTTAAAATTAAAGAAAGGGATCTTTCAACAAAACTTTTTAACGATACTTTATAACCCGACCAGCGTTTTTTGGGAGGCTGCTAACAAACATCTTAATATTGGGTACAAAAAAAGGCCGCATGAAACGGCCTTTCTTGAAAAATATTTTGGGGATTTTAACCCTGTAGCATCTGCTGAATTCTCTGTTGAAGTTGCGTATCAGTCTGAATTCTCATCGCAATTTGCTCATATCTTTCAAGCATAAGTCCCTGCTGGCTGATGAACTCTTCCAATTGTTGCTGAAGTCCTGCCTGCATAGATTCAAATTGACCTATGACCTTTTCGTGGGTCGCTTTTTCTTCGGGAGTAGCTTCTACCTCAACTTCAGGATCTACTGAAGCCTGGTGGATCTCGTTGAAACGGGCAAATTCCATCCCCTCATCTTTTACCAGTTGCATCATCTTTTGTTGTGCTTCCATCGCCACTTGTTGTACGCCCTGCAGCGCCTGTACAAATTTGGTCAATTCGGCATCGGTTACTTCGGCCGATTGCTGTTGTTGCTCCGGCGCCTGTTGCTCCTGTGCAAAAGTCCCTGTACTACCCAGCATTAAAAATACTATAAGCGCTCCTGCCAGTTTGTTTACTTTGATCATATTAAAAGTTTTATTTGCTCGGGGTTGGATCAAGTACCATGCCAGCATCTTTCTGAAGGCTTAATCTCATGAAAAATGGCAGTAAAGCACTTTCTTTAAATTTTACTAACTTCTGGCCAAAAAAGCAGAAATATGAACATATTACAGGTTAGCGCCCCAAAATCTGGCAGCTTTTGGCTTAATACAATTCTGAAGAAAAGCCTGGAACAAGCGGGTGAAGAAATCTCTTATTATATTAAGACACGGCCCGAATACGCCACTCTTAAGCAGGAAAAACTCAGTTTTAAAGACCAGGCAGGCACCGATATGCTCGATATTGAAGACAATGGTGTTGCCTTCAGGGTGAGTTCTCTGCTGAAAGAGCCCGTTCCTAATATGCAGCAATATTCTCAAAAGGCCAGCCTCGCCTGGACGCATTCTACCTGGTGCCAAAAAACTGCTGAAGTTTTTGCCTTTTTTGACAGGAAAGTCTGCATTGTAAGAGATCCGCGAGACACAGCACTTTCGGCCGCTAAATTTGCCTTTACGCCTTACATGCAAAAGCACTACCCTTCCCCTTATAATTCGGTCGAAGAATTTTTTTCTGCGGAATATGAATGCCTCCTGGAGCAATGGGTCTGGTTCTACGGAAATTACCTGCTGCATTCGGGAGAACTGGATTTGCATTTTGTATTCTACGAAAACCTGCTGAAATCTTTTCCGAAGGAATATGAGTCATTGCTGAAGTATCTCAATCTCGATTTAAGTGAAGAGGAAAAGAAGACCATAGCTTCAGAAGTGAGTTTTTCAAGCATGAAAGAAGAGAATCCGCGGCACCTACACAAGGGCAAAAGCCGTAAATGGGTGGAAGGATTGAGCATAGATCAAATAGAAAGAGCAGCCATAAAAGCAGGGCCGCTAATGCGCATTTTTGGATATCCGCTTAGCCCGGGAGAAGGAGATAAATTGCCTGCCATGCTGGTGGATATTCCCAAAAAGGAGCTGGAAGATATCCTGAACAAAATTGACTGGAAAAAGCTTTATTAGGCCTTAACCTCTAAACTTTTCTTAATTGTGCCCCTGCATATTTTCAGAAACAAAAGTTTCTAAAGGCAATTTTGTACCTTAAACTTTAAAAGCTTTTACCATGGAAACTAACGATCGCAAGGAAAATAAAAAATCTACGCCTGTAGAGAACAAAAAAACTGACAAAAAGTACCATGTCAATCAATCAACCGAAGAAAAAACAGGAGGTAGTCTGGGCATAATCGCCATTTGGGTAATTATTGCCATTGTGGTGCTGGGATTATTGTTCTTTTCTGATGTGTTTGCATAAGAGGTTCCAAAAATGCCATTTTTAAGACCTTATTTCACGAAGGTTTAAATGCTCTTTACCTTACACTTCCTATCTTAGAGGCCCAAATACAAACTTATGTCAAAAACATATTATGATCCGGCCGATCTAAAGAAGTTCGGGAGTATATCAGAATGGGATGAAGAATTAGGAAGCAAATTTTTTGAATACTACAACAGCGTGTTTGAAGAAGGCGCCCTTACAGCCAGGGAGAAATCGCTTATCGCACTTGCCGTGTCACATGTGGTACAATGCCCGTATTGTATAGATGCCTATACCAAAGACGGCCTTCAACGCGGCATAGAAAAAGAAGAGATGATGGAAGCCATCCATGTTGGCGCAGCCATAAAAGGCGGTGCCACCCTGGTGCATGGAGTCCAGATGATGAACAAGTACAACAAGTTGTCCATGTGACAACTTGTTGTAAAGCCGTTGCATGCAACGGCTCAGCAGTCACTATAACCACCAGTAACACATGCCCACAAAATCCCTACAATCCCGAAAAAACCTCCTCTCCAATCCGAAGGAACAGCTAAAGTACCTTAGCAACGGGATCTTTGGAGACGGAGAGCTGCCGCTTTTTAAGGAAAAAGTGGCAACCACAGGAACATTTCCGCTTAAGCCCAAAAAGCTGGAGATCCTGCAGCTCAATCTCGGCTATATGTGCAACCAGGTGTGTTCGCATTGCCATGTAGATGCGGGTCCCGATCGCAAGGAAATAATGACCCGCGAAACCATGCAGCTCTGCCTGGACGTGATCAGGAAATCTGGGGCACATACCCTAGACCTTACCGGCGGTGCACCAGAGATGAATCCAGACTTCAGGTGGTTTGTAGAAGAAGCTTCAAAAGCAGGAATCAAAGATTTTATTGTTCGCTCCAACCTCACCATCATCGTAGCCAACAAAAAGTACCACGATCTGCCGAAATTCTTCAGAAAACACAATGTGCATGTGGTCTCGTCACTTCCGTTCTATAAAAAAGAAAAAACGGACAGGCAGCGTGGCGACGGAGTTTTTGACAAATCCATTCAGGCTTTAAAGATGCTCAATGCCGCAGGATATGGCAAAATAGACAGCGGACTCAAACTTGACCTGGTCTACAACCCTGCAGGGGCATTTTTACCGGCCAACCAACAAGCCCTGGAGCGGGATTTTAAAAAGGCATTAAAAGAAGATTTTGACATTGAATTCAATGAGCTTTTTTGCATCACCAACCTTCCAATAAGCCGTTTTTTGGAGTATCTTATAGCTTCAGAAAATTATGAAGATTACATGATTGCGCTGGTTGAGGCTTACAATCCCGCTGCCGTAGAAAATGTGATGTGCAAGAACACACTATCAGTAAGTTGGGACGGCTGGCTGTACGACTGCGATTTTAACCAGATGCTGGGATTGAAGGTCAATTCAAAAGTGCAGCATTTAAAAGATTTTGAACCGGAAATGCTGCAGGACAGAGAGATTTGCATTTCCCAACACTGCTATGGCTGCACGGCAGGAGCAGGCAGCAGCTGCCAGGGCAGCGTAACCTGATATTATGAAAGAAAAAACCACTGAATTGCTGCTCATTTTTACCCGCAATCCTGAGAAAGGCAAAGTCAAAAAACGCCTTGCGCAAAATATTGGAGACGAAGCAGCTTTAAAAGTTTATAATTATCTGCTTCAGCATACTGTAGCCATCACACGTCCACTTCCGGTAGAAAAGTGGGTGTATTATTCTGAAGCCCTTCCGGAGAATGATATTTGGGAAAAAGATCTTTTCAGAAAAAAACTTCAGCAGGGTCAGAATCTGGGACAGCGTATGGAGCAGGCTTTTTCCGAAGCATTTAAAGCAGGATTTAAAAAAGTGGTGATCATTGGAAGCGATCTTTTTGATATTGAAAAAGAAGACCTGAAAATGGCATTTTTGACACTTGAAGATCACGAATATGTAGTGGGGCCGGCCCAGGATGGAGGCTATTTCCTGCTCGGCATGAAAAAACCCACTCCGCAACTCTTCAGAAATAAAGACTGGAGCACCAGCCGGGTCCTTGATCAAACCCTTAACGACCTGGAGCAGGAAAAGCTAAAGCTGTTGCCGGTACGCAACGATATTGATACTTTTGAAGATATGCGCAGCCATCCTGAACTAATGAAATTGATTGATTAAAAACAATGATATGAAGAAGATGAAGATTTTAAGTTTTTTAATGGCAGCGGTTTTGATCCTTGCATGTAATGACGGGAAGAAAACCGAAAAAGGTGCAACCCTCATGACCCAGGTCGAAGAAGTGCCTGTACAAACCCACAGCTATGATTCGGTAACAGCTGACACCATTGATGTGGAAAAAGTTTCAAGGACAAAGGCAGAATGGAAACAGCTGCTCTCTCCCGAAGAATACGAAATTTTACGCGAAGCAGGCAAAGAACCGGCATTTCGCAACGCCTATTACAACAACAAAAAGCAGGGAATTTACTACTGTGGCGGCTGTAATTTACCGCTGTACAGCTCTAATACCAAATTTGATTCGGGCACAGGCTGGCCTAGCTTTTATGCTCCTATAGATCCAAAACTTGTGAAGCGAAAGATAGATCGCCGCTACGGAATGGAGCGCGTAGAAGTGGTGTGCGCCCAGTGCGATTCTCACCTGGGACACATTTTTCCTTACGAGGGAGTACCAACAGAAGAGCGGCATTGCCTGAATTCACTGGCGCTCGACTTTAAACAAATGGATATTTAAAAAATAATCAATGCTCAAAGATTTAGAACACACTACAGAATTTCTTGAGGCCAGGGGCTTCGATAAACCCGAAATAGGGATCATATTAGGAACAGGATTGGGGAAATTGATTGATGAATTGGAAATAATTTCAGAAGTCAGTTATAATCACATTCCAGGTTTTCCTACAGCTACCGTGGAATTCCACAAAGGAAAACTTATTTTTGGGAAGCTCGACGATAAAAAAGTAGTAGTAATGCAGGGGCGTTTCCACATTTATGAAGGTTATTCAATGTGGGATGTAACTTTCCCGGTTAGGGTTATGAAACGCCTGGGGATCAAAAAACTGCTCATTTCAAACGCAGCAGGCTCCTTGAATCCTGAGTTCAAAAAAGGCGAAATCATGCTTATCGATGACCATATTAATCTCCAGGGCGGTTCTCCTTTGGCTTTTAGGGGTGTGGAACAACTGGGCACCCGCTTTACAGATATGAGTGCCCCTTACGATCAACAAAGCGGCCGAATTATGCAGGAAACCGCCAAAGAACACGGCTTTCCACTGCACAAAGGAGTTTACGCTGCAGTGGTGGGGCCTCAGCTCGAAACCCGCGCTGAGTATCGCTATTTGCGCACCATTGGAGCCGATGCCGTGGGTATGAGCACCGTTCCCGAAGTTATTGTAGCCAATCATTTAAAGATCCCGATTGCAGCAGTTTCTGTACTTACAGATGAAGGAAATCCAGACGATTTACAACCTGTAAATATTCAGGATATCATTGAGACCGCAGGGAATGCCGAACCTATGATGATCACTTTATTCAGGGAACTTATTAAACGCATAGAACTTAAACCGGCAGAATAATGTCAACAACAGAACATGTGGTCATAATTGGAAACGGCGTGGCCGGCATCACTGCTGCACGTCACATTCGCCGGATTTCTGATAAAAAGATCACGGTGATCTCTGCGGAAAGTGACTACTTCTTTTCGCGTACCGCCCTGATGTACGTGTACATGGGCCACATGAAATGGGAACACCTGAAGCCTTACGAAGACTGGTTTTGGGAGGAGAACCGCATTGAGCTGAAGCAGGCGTATGTCGAGAAAATAGAAGCCCCTTCAAAAATGCTATTTTTGAGAGGTGGTAAAAAAATGTCTTATGATCAGCTTATCCTTGCCACCGGCTCTGTTCCGAGATTTCTGGGATGGGATGGGGAAGAACTCAAAGGCGTACAGGGACTGGTTTCAAAACAAGACCTGGAGCTGCTGGAAGAGAACACCCGGAATTGCAAGAGTGCAGTGATCGTTGGCGGCGGACTCATAGGAGTGGAACTGGCCGAAATGCTGCACACCCGCAAAATTCCTGTGACCATGCTCATTCGGGAAAAAGCTTTTTGGCAGAATGTACTGCCCATTGAAGATGCCCAATTGATCTCCCGGCACATAGAAAGCCAAGGGATTGTTTTAAAACACGAAACTGAGCTTAAGAAAATTAACGGACAGAACGGAAAAGTGACCTCTATAGAAACCTCTTCGGAAGAAAAGCTCACGTGCGATCTGCTGGGGATTTCGGTAGGTGTTAAGCCAAATATCGCCTTTTTGGAAGGGTCAGAAATTGAAACCGATCGCGGAATTCTTGTTGATGCTCATTTGCAGACAAACCTTCCTAACGTTTATGCGATTGGGGATTGTGCACAACACCGGCAGCCCGCGACGGGCAGAAAAGATATTGAAGCCGTATGGTACACCGCCCGCATGATGGGAGAAACCGTGGCGCAGACCATCTGCGGAAAGCCATTTGTTTATAAGCCCGGTCACTGGTTCAATAGTGCAAAGTTCTTTGACATCGAGTATCAGACTTACGGAAATGTGAGTGCAAGCCCCGGAGAGGGAGAACAGCATTTTCACTGGCAGCATAAGGACGGTGAGAAGGCTATAACCATTGCCTTTGAACCTGGAACCAATCAATTCCTCGGAATTAACACCTTTGGGATCAGGATGCGCCATGAGGTATTCGACCGCTGGCTGACAGAGGAACGGGATCTTGAATATGTCCTGTCACACCTTCGCGAAGCCAATTTTGATCCCGAATTTTACGATCGCTACGAGAAGGAGATTTTTAGTAGTTTTAAGGAAAAGGTTTAGAACCGGAACTCAAGACCTCACAGGTTTTCAAAACCTGTGAGGTCTGCAAAAAAGCAACAAATGCAGTATCAACCATTACTTCCAGATAGATATTTTCATATTTACAATAGAGGAAATAATGGAGAAAATATTTTCATTGAAGAGAAGAATTACCAATATTTTCTTCAACTTATTAATCGACATATTCTTCCCGTCTGCGATATCCTGGCCTACTGCCTTTTAAAAAACCATTTTCATCCTTTAATTAAAACCAGGAATTTCAGGGATGGAAAAAGCATATCAAAAGCTTTTTCCAATCTTTTTAATGCTTATGCTAAGGCAATAAACAAATCCTACAATCGAGCCGGTAGTCTTTTTCAAGATCGCTTTAAACGTATTCTGGTAACAGAGGAATCTTATTTAGTCAATCTGGCTTTATATATTCATCTTAATCCTGAGCATCATGGAATGGTTACCGATTTTAAAGATCATAAACATTCTTCTTATTTAGGTTATCTTGGACGAATGCCCTCACTTGTTGAAAAAGAACCTATTTTATCTTTATTTGATTCTGTTGAAAATTTCGCTGCAGTACATGAAGCAAAAAGATTAAGAGGAGTAGATTTAAACTTTGATATAGAAAACTAAAATAGAGACCTCACAGGTCTCCAAGACCTGTGAGGTCTGATCTTTAAATTATGTCCACAGCCCAAAATAACATGTCTCTTTCCGGAGAACCGCCCGCAACACTCTCCACTACTCAAAAAGTAGCCACCGGCATCGGCTGGACAGGCGTATTTATTTTGGTCCTTGCCCTATTCAACTTGCAACTGCCTTCAGTTTTTCTTTACTCGGCTATCGGGCTGATTGGATTGGGAGTGATCATTTTTGCAAATGATCTATATCTGGGGAAATCGGCAGGAATAAAGAATGACGGCATCTGGTTCAGGTCAATGACTGCCCGCGGCGTCCTCGCCTGGGGCACAGGAATAATCCTCACCCTGTTCTACATCGTGTTATACTGGTTTCCGCAGTACCTGGGCTACAATCCCGATGGCGCCAACAGCGGACTCATAGCATTATTCGATCCGCTTAGCAGGTTGATAAGCGGTCATGCTGCGAGTCAGTGGTTTGTTTACGGCACTTTATACACCCTTGCCATCCTTGCCTTTGGATACAAGTTTTTGCTGAAGTACCGCCACAATAAATATGAAGTACTTCGCACCTGGTCTGTAATGTTCTTTCAGTTAGGATTCGCATTCCTTATCCCCGAGATCCTCATGCGGCTCAATCAGCCGTATTTTAATCCGGTGAACATCTGGCCTCTTAATTATGACCTTTTTGCGGGGTATAAATTATCTGAATTCTTTTCTGGCGGAAACATTGGACTCCTCATGCTCTTCTTCGGAATCGCTTCTATATTTGTCATCACTCCCATCCTTACCTATTTCTACGGAAAAAGATGGTATTGTTCATGGGTTTGCGGCTGCGGTGGACTCGCGGAAACTGCCGGCGACTCATACCGACATTTATCGGATAAGAGCAGGGCAACATGGAAATTCGAACGTTATATCATTCACACAGTTCTGGTGCTCGTGGTGGTAATGACCATTGCAGTAGTCTACTCTTTCCTAAATGAAAATCCAGATCAATTCTGGTTAAACAAAAATGTTTTTCTTCTGGGATCGGCAGCATTTCTGGTCCTGCTTTTTGGGCTTATCTGGATATTCAAAAGACACAGACTGGCAAAAGATGCTAAAAAAGGAGCAATTATCTCCCTCAGCATTGTACTGGCCATTATCGCTGCATTTTACTTCAGCGGAATGACCTACGGCTACCTGCTAAGACAGTGGTACGGCTTTTTAATTGGTGCTGCTTTTTCGGGAGTTATAGGGGTCGGTTTTTATCCAATTTTCGGGAACCGTGTGTGGTGTCGTTTTGGCTGCCCCATGGCCGCCGTTCTGGGAATGCAGCAGCGGTTGTTTTCAAAATTCAGGATCACAACCAACGGCGGACAATGCATCTCCTGCGGAAATTGCTCCACCTATTGTGAAATGGGAATTGACGTGCGGGCATATGCTCAAAAAGGGGAAAACATTGTGCGCTCCAGCTGTGTGGGCTGCGGAATATGCAGTGCGGTTTGTCCACGGGGTGTTCTGAAATTAGAAAACGGATCCCTTGAGGGCAGGATCAACGGCGATGCAGTTTTGTTAGGAAATGATGTCGACCTTCTGGATCTCATTCAGCAACAGAAAAAAGCTACAAGAAAAAATTAGACAAGCACCAAATACAGAAATTCGATGCCATTCAAAATTTACAGAAATCCTGAATCTTAAATTTTGAACCCGAAATCTTGGAAGAATGATTTTCTTTGCATCATGCCTCAAATAAAAGTTATTATTCCGGCTTACAACGAAGCAGGTTCAATTGGTCTTGTGGTCGGCGATGTTCCTGAATTTGTTGACGAAGTGATCGTGGTGAGCAATAATTCCACAGATAACACAGAAGAAGTTGCCGCAAAAGCAGGAGCCACTGTATTACATGAACCCCGAAAAGGTTATGGCTATGCCTGCTTAAAAGGGATGGAATATATCGCACAGCTCCCAAAAAAGCCTGAAATAATCGTATTTTTAGATGGTGACTACAGCGACTTCCCGCAGGAACTGGAAAAGATAGTGGAGCCAATTATCCAGAGAAATATGGATATGGTTATTGGAGCAAGGGTCAAACGCTGGCGGGAGAAAGGAGCGATGACCTTTCCGCAGATCTTTGGAAACTGGCTGGCAACAAGCCTTATGAAATTGTTCTTCAACGCCCGGTTCACCGATCTAGGTCCGTTTAGGGCCATTAAATACGAAAAGCTGCTGGCTTTAAACATGGAAGACAAAACCTACGGCTGGACGGTAGAAATGCAGCTAAAGGCTTTAAAAAAGAAGTACAGCTATGAAGAAGTACCGGTGCATTACCGCAACCGGATAGGGGTTTCAAAAGTTTCAGGTACTGTGAAAGGGGCTTTTATGGCCGGAGTCAAGATCCTCACGTGGATCTTTAAATACAGTTTCAAATAATGGGAACGGCAATTTTAATAATTTTCGGGTTGTTAATGCTGGTAGTTTTTCTCTACAGCCTCTCCCTATTGCACCTGCTTATCAACTTCCAAAAAAGCAGGAACCAGAAAGTTACCTCTCAAAATTGGGATTTTTCAGACCCTTCTCAGATTCCTTTTGTCACGGTGCAACTTCCGCTTTACAACGATAAACCGGTGGTAGAACGGCTGCTTCGGAATATTTCAAAACTGGATTATCCTCTTGATAAATTAGAAGTACAGGTACTCGACGATTCTACAGATGATTCGGCAGCTCTAACTGCTGAAATAATTTCTGAATTAAGATCTGAAGGCTTTCCAATTGAACATATTACCCGAACCCACAGGAAGGGCTTTAAAGCCGGGGCTCTTAAAGCCGGAATGGCCTCTGCAAAAGGGGAATTTATTGCCATTTTTGACTCCGATTTTCTACCTCAACCCGATTGGCTAAAAAAAACTGTTCCTTATTTTAAAGATGATAGTTTGGGTGTAGTGCAGACCCGCTGGGGGCATCTCAATGAAGATTATTCGTTACTCACTAGATTGCAGGCTTTCCTGCTGGACTACCACTTTATCCTGGAGCAAACCGGGCGCAACTTCGGAAAACATTTTATCAACTTCAACGGGACTGCCGGAATCTGGCGAAAAAGCTGCATTCTTGATGCCGGAAACTGGGAGGGCGATACCCTCACCGAAGACCTGGACCTGAGTTACAGAGCCCAGCTCAAAGGCTGGAATTTTAAATACCTTAAAGAGGTAGTAACTCCGGCCGAATTACCCATTACTATCGAAGCAGCACGTTCCCAACAATTCCGGTGGAACAAAGGGGCAGCAGAGAATTTTCAGAAAAATTACAGGAAAGTATTAAAGGACAAAAACGCTACTTTTGGCACCCGCGTCCACAGTTTTTTTCACCTTTTGAACAGCAGCTTTTTTTTCGTGGTGCTGTTAATGGGAATCATTAGTATCCCGGTGCTCTTTTTACTCGATAATCCCTCCTACTCCGAAATTTTGACCGGGATGACCGTCTTCATTTTAAGCCCTGTCATTTTTTTTGTCACTTATTACGCAGCTTACCGGGAACTGCATAAAGATCAACAGCTCTCGATATTCAGGTTTACCGGCCTGTTCTTTACGTTCTTTTCTATTGCCATGGGGCTTTCCCTGCACAATAGCATCGCCATTCTGGAAGGACATTTTGGAAAAAAGAGTGAATTTATCAGGACTCCCAAGTTCAATCTCGGCAACAAGTCGGGTGCAGCTTTAAAGCAGCCGGTGAAGATCACTTTTCAATTGATCCTGGAGATTCTGTTGATGCTGTTATTTGCCTTCGGAATTTTTTCTTCTTTCAGGATTGGAAATTACAGCCTGCTCCCGTTCCATTTAATGATGTTCTTCGGGTTTTCGTATGTGGTCTTGGCTTCTTTGAATGTAGAACTCTTTCGGGGTATAAAATCAGACCTCACAGGTTTTCAAAACCTGTGAGGTTTAGTGAGGACACATAATTATAATTTCAGTAAAAAGTAATAACTTTGTACTTACAAATTTGTTTTATGGAAACTCCAATTATTAAAATCGGGAATTCCAAAGGTCTTAGATTAAGTAAGACTATTTTGGATAAATATCAGATCAAAGAAAAAGTAGAATTGATTCTTGAAGAAGGACAGATCATCCTGCGCCCTATGGAGTCTCCGAGGAAAGATTGGGAAGAGAAATTTAGAGAAATGGCAAATCAACAGGACGATGAATTGCTTATCGATGATGTATTTGATGATGAAAATTTCGAAGAATGGAGCTAAACCAATATTCCGTTATTCTGGTAAACCTCGATCCAACACTTGGAAGTGAAATCAAAAAAACCAGGCCTTGTGTTATTCTTTCACCCAATGAAATGAATAAATATTTACGAACTATTGTCATAGCACCGATGACCACTAACATTAAGAAATATCCAACAAGAGTACCAGTTAGAGTGGATAATAAAAAAGGGATGATAGCAATAGACCAGATCAGGACGGTTGACAGACAAAGAATTATTAGAGTGCTTGATTCTCTGAGCAAATCTGAAATACAGAAATGCAAAGAGGTACTTAAAGAGACATTTGTGGATTAATGTTTCGAGTACCCTTAAATATTACACTTGGGAGACCTAACAGGTTTTCAAAACCTGTTAGGTCTGGTAAGGAATGAAGAATTTTATAAACCTCCACAAAATCCCGCTCCTCATTTTCCTCAGTTGCTGTGCCTTTTACCTAGCCTTCGCCTACGACCTGGAAAGAACCGACTTTTTTAAACTTTTGACCCTCTGGGGCGGACTTTTCTTTTTGAGCTGGAAATTCTTCCAGATGCAGCGGTATAAATGGAAGATCCTTTTAACTGCCGCAATTATTTTTCGCCTGCTGTTCCTGATTGCTGCTCCCAATCTATCTCAGGATTTCTTTAGATTTATCTGGGACGGCAGGTTATTGCTGGAAGGAATAAATCCTTATTTAATGACTCCTGCTGAATATTTTTCTTCAGGAGATTTACCATTTTCTGAAGCGCAGGAACTTTATGAAGGCATGGGTAGCCTTAGCGCCGGGAATCCGACTAATTATCCGCCGCTCAACCAGTTTTTCTTTGCACTGGCTGCACTTCTTGGCGGAAATAGCATCCTGGGCTCAATTATCTGGCTTCGGATCTTCATCATCGCTGCCGATATCGGGATCTTTTACTTCGGAAGAAAATTGCTGAGAAACCTCAAGCTTCCCGAAAGCAATATTTTTCTCTATCTGCTAAATCCGCTCGTCATCATTGAACTTACAGGAAACCTGCATTTTGAAGGTGTCATGCTATTTTTTCTGCTGGCGGCACTCTATTTACTACAGTGTCAAAAATGGCTTTTTAGCGCTCTCTTTTTTTCCTGCTCCATTGCGGTAAAATTAATTCCGCTTATTTTTCTGCCTCTACTTATCAGGAAGCTTGGGTGGAAAAAAGCTTTAGGTTATTATGCAGCCACAGGTATAATCTTACTTCTCTTCTTCCTGCCGTTTCTTTCGGGTGTATTTGCAGAGAATTTCTTCAGCAGCATAAATCTCTGGTTTCAGAAGTTTGAGTTTAATGCGGGTATTTATTACCTCATCAGGTGGATAGGTTACGAGGTTGAAGGATATAATATTATTGGCTACGCCGGACCTGTACTTGCGGGCGTGGTGTTTGTTTCGATCCTCATTATGGCCATTTTAGAACGGAATCACAAAATGCGAGGTTTACTCACCAGTATGATGTTTGGAATGTTCATTTATTTGTCACTGTCCACCACTGTTCATCCATGGTACCTGGCCACTCCGTTGCTACTCTCTGTTTTTACCCGATACAAATTTGTGCAGGTATGGAGCCTGATGGTGGTACTGAGTTATTTTGCTTATTCGCAAACCAATTATGAGGAGAATCTGTGGCTTATTGCAGCGGAATATGTCGTGGTTATGGGAGTAATGTTTTATGAAATTTTCGGGCATAATAAGGTAAAATTTCCCGCTGATTCCGTAGATTGAAACAGATGAAGACGTGATAATTTCACGCAAAGGGCGCAAAGATTTTTCCGCAGAGAACGCTGATTATAGTGTTCAGTGATCGGTAGTAAGTGATCAAGCTTTTTACATTTTAAATTTCCCGCTGATCTCGCAGATTGATGCAGATAAAATTTCACACAAAGAAAATTAAGAGTTTAAAGAAGCTCACGAAAAAAATCAGCGAAGAAGATTCAGAAGAAAAGTCCCCCTTTGAGGGATTTAGGGGGCAAAAAAACTCCGGAAACATTGCTGATTCCGGAGTTTTTAATTTTTTATTGATCTTTTGCCTACCAACCAAGTAAGTAAGCAAACACAAGCGGTGCCACGATGGTAGCATCACTCTCAATAATGAACTTAGGTGTGTCTTTATCGAGTTTTCCCCATGTGATCTTTTCATTTGGTACAGCACCGGAATAACTTCCGTAGCTGGTTGTAGAATCGGAGATTTGGCAGAAATAACTCCAGAAAGGAATGTCATGCATTTCCATATCCTGATACAGCATTGGCACAACACATATCGGGAAATCCCCGGCTATTCCTCCTCCAATCTGGAAGAAACCAACTCCTTTGTCGGTGTTCTTAGTGTACCAGTCGGCTATAAAGCCCATGTACTCGATTCCGGATTTCATTGTACTTGCTTTCAATTCGCCTTTCATTACGTAAGAAGCGAAAATATTTCCCATGGTACTGTCTTCCCAGCCCGGAACTACCATTGGCAGGTTCTTTTCGGCTGCGGCATACATCCATGAATCCTTCAGGTCGATCTCATAGTACTCCTCCATTACTCCGCTAAGCAACAGCTTATACATATATTCATGCGGAAAATATCTTTCTCCTGCAGCTTCAGCATCTTTCCATATCTTCACTATATGCTTCTGAATTCTTCGGAAAGCTTCCTCTTCAGGAATACAGGTATCGGTAACCCGGTTTAACCCACGCTCCAACAGGTCCCATTCATCCTGGGCAGTAAGATCACGATAATGAGGCACGCGCTCGTAATGTGTATGCGCCACAAGATTCATCACATCCTCCTCCAGGTTTGCACCTGTACAGGAAATAAACTGCACCTTGTCCTGACGGATCATTTCAGCAAAACTTTTTCCAATCTCGGCAGTACTCATCGCACCAGCCAGGGTAACAAGCATTTTGTTCCCTTTGTCAAGTTGATCCTGATATCCTTTTGCGGCATCTACAAGAGCCGCTGAGTTAAAATGTTTAAAATGTTTTTCTATAAATTCCGTAACCGGTCCTTTACTCATCGTCTTCGTCTTCGTTATGATTTAAATATTTGAATTTGTAGCTCAACATTTTATAGTAAAGTTTAGCCGCAAGAAAGTCAGATGATCTTTCATTTTTATTCGGGTTAAGCTCTACAATGTCGAATCCTACCACATTCTTCTTTTTGAACATCAGCTTTAAGAACTCGAGAGTTTCATACCAAAACATTCCACCCGGCTCAGGAGTTCCTGTTGAAGGCAATATAGAAGGATCAAAAGCATCAAGATCAATAGTAATGAAAACGTTTGGCGTCATTTGCCCAATCGCATCATCCATCCAGTCCTCATAAAGATCGTGTGCCCAGTACACCTGATTTTCATCCATGTGATCCATTTCAGAAATATCCATAGACCTGATACCAACCTGAATAAGGTTAGTCTTTTTACTGGCCTCATGTACAGCACAGGCATGATTGCACGTAGTGCCTTCGTACTCCGGACGCAAATCGGCATGTGCATCGATCTGCACTACGGTAAGGTCTTCAAAGCTCTCATTAAAAGCACGAATGGTTCCAATAGAAATTGAATGCTCGCCGCCAAAAATAGTAACGAATTTTTCCTGCTTAATGTAATTCTTTACGGTCTTGTGAACCGCTTCTACCATTTTCTCTGGAGATGAATCTTCGGTCACCGGCGGCGCAAGGTACACACCTTTTTTATAGACTTCAGTACGGGTCTCGATATCAAAGAGCTCCATATTCTCGGAAGCTTCCAGAAAAGCATCAGGGCCTTTATCGGCACCCTTACCCCAGGTACTTGTTCCATCATAGGGAACCGGGATCAAAACTACTTTTGCGTCATCTAAGCGTGCATACTTGTCCGGAATGCCGGCGTAATTCTTTTTACTCATTTTATTAGCGATTGTTGTGTTCTAATTGCTTCAATTATATATAGTTAAAAATATAAAAATTCCTGACTATTTCTCGTATCCGAGAATTTTTAGAAAATCCTGGGGCTCCTGCTGCTCGCTAAATAACCTGGTCTCCAGATTTCCGTCTTTGTCTCTGTTAATAAGGATCTGTTTTGGCTGCGGAATCAAACAGTGTTGCAAGCCGCCAAAACCGCCAATCGTGTCCTGATAAGCACCGGTATTAAAAAAGCCGATATACAATGGCTTTTCCCGTTTATACTTTGGGAGATAAATGGCGTTGGTGTTTTGCTCTGAGTTGTAGTAATCATCACTATCACAGGTGAGACCCCCTAGTAATACCCGCTCATATTCATCATTCCACCGGTTTACAGCCAGCATAACGAACTTCTTGCTAATTGCCCAGGTATCGGGCAGGGTGGTAATAAAGGAAGAATTGATCATATTCCATTTCTCCCTGTCGTTTTGCTGCTTTTGGTAAAGGATCTCATAAATGGCACCCCCACTTTCACCCACGGTAAAAGAACCGAACTCTGTAAATATGTGAGGTGGCTCCACTTCAGCTTCATCACAGGCGATCTTGATCTGATTGACGATCTCCTCCACCATGTACTTATAGTCATATTCAAAGTGAAGAGAGTTTTTCACCGGAAAACCGCCGCCAATGTTCAGGCTGTCCAGAGTAGGACAAATTCGCTTAAGGTTGATATAAACCCGTAAACACTTCAGCAATTCGTTCCAGTAATAAGCGGTATCGCGAATCCCGGTATTAATAAAAAAGTGAAGCATTTTAAGCTCTACCTGCTCATTATCTTTGATTTGCTTATTGAAAAAAGGCACAATGTTCTTATAGCCTATACCAAGCCTGGAGGTGTAAAACTCGAATTTTGGCTCTTCTTCCGAAGCAATCCTTATCCCAATTTTGTATTTCCCGTCAATAGCTTCAGAAAGCAGATCGATCTCCTCGTAATTATCAATGATGGGAACACAGTTCTTATGCCCGCCATTAATGAGATTGGCTATGTTTGTAATATAACCGTTCCTCTTAAAACCATTACAAATCACATAAGTATCATTAGTGATCTTCCCGTTCTTTTTAAGATTTTCAACAATATTGATATCTACGGCTGCCGAAGTTTCAATGTGAATATCATTCTTTAAGGCCTCATTGAGCACGTGCTCAAAATGAGAACTTTTGGTGCAGTAGCAATAGTTGTAAGTGCCGGGGTAATCGTGCTTTTTAAGAGCATCAAAAAACCAGTTTTTGGCTTTGTTTATATTTTCCGAAATCTTGGGAAGATAAGTGAATTTTAAGGGTGCACCGTATTCTTTAACGAGCTCCATGAGATCAATACCATGAAAATGCAGTTCACTTCCTTCTACCTTAAATTCTTCCTGGGGGAAATAATAAGTCTGGTCGATTAAATCGCTATACTTCGTATTCAATTTTTACGTAATAAAGTTTAAGGTTAAAAAGTAGAAATTATAAGCCAATGCTGAAAAAATAACGTGATAAAAGTTTGTTAAGGCTACAGTGGCCGGAAAGGTAATTTATTAAAAACCAATGGGATAATCCAAGTGGTGTTTCTTTCATCATTTTAGCTTAGCTAAAGCAAATGTATTAAAAAGCCGGAAAGTTGCAGGATTTTTTTTAATCTCCTTTTACAACTTTCCGGCTGGTCTTTATAAGCTTTAAACTGAGTGAAATCAGAGATTAGAAAGGTTGATCACCTCCTGCTGACTCAATACTCTCCAGTGGCCGCGGGTAAGATCTTTTTTAGTTAATCCGCCGTAGACTACACGGTCAAGTTTTAATATTTCGTACCCCAGGCTTTTAAATATACGCTGTACAATGTGAGCTTTAGTACTTTTAATTTCAAGGCCTACCTCCCGCTTTGGTTTGTTCTCTACATAACTCACTTCGGTGACTTTGGCAGTACCGTCTTCCAGGTTTACACCCTCTTTTATCTTCTGAAGATCATCATATGCCAAATCTTTATCCAGCTCAAGATGATATATTTGCCTTATCCCATTCTTTGGATTTGCAAGGTTCTTTGCCAGGGTACCATCGTTGGTAAACAGCAACAAACCTGTGGCCTGGGTATCCAGTTTCCCAACAGGAGTAAGCTTTGATTTTGAAGCATTTGCTACAAGATCCATCACCGTTCTGTTCTTTTTCTCAAGACTTCCGGTTACGTAAAAACCTTTAGGCTTGTTTAAAAGGATGTACTCAGGTTTTTCGGGGTTAACGCGGCGGCCGTCAAACTTCACCTCATCAGAGATCTGTACTTTGTGTCCCATTTCTATCACCACCTTCCCATTTACTGTAACGTTTCCGGCAGCAATATAGATATCGGCATCTCTCCTGGAGCAGATACCGGAATTGGCAATATACTTATTCAACCTCATCCCTTCACTTTTTCCGGCCCCGCCCTGTTTCTTCTTTACGGGTGCATTGCCGCGGGACATGTTCTTAGGATCCTTTTCATCTCGGCTTACCGGAGCATTTCCGCGGGAATGGGACTTGGTACGGCCAGCGCCGCCCTGTCTTCCGCTACTCGTCTTATTGGAAGAGCGGTCTCCCCTGCTTCCGGATGACCTGTCATTTCTACTCATATAAAATAATTTTGTACAAAGATAGTGGTTTGTTAACAATATAATTGCAAGCACCAAAATTGAAAAAAAAATTTGAAGATGTGGGGATTTGAGAATTTGAAGATGATGGGAAGAGAAATTCCAATATAAGATTTGAAAATGTGGGAATTTGAAAATTTGAAGAGGATAAAATAGCTTCCAAGGTGGTTAGTTGGAAAATGGTTATCGGGGATTGAAAATTTTACAATCTCTGTGATCTGTGGGAAACTTAGGAATAACCTCTCGACTCCTCTCGAGGTGACAACAGACAATAATCAAATATCAGCGAAAAGAAATTTGAGCTTTCTTCTCCGAACTCCTAACTCCGAACTCCCGACTATTGAATATACCTTATACAATCCTAAAATACTCTGCTCAACAAGGCATCTACATTAATCAGCAAGATGCTGAAAACCCCGGCCACAATAATGAACTTCAGCAGATTGTGGAGTAACAGATACTGCCATTTGGCTTTACTGAAGTATAGCACCAGCAGGAAGATTAACAGCACGAACACTGCTCCGTAAAAAAAGTAATACATTTTGCCGATCTCAAACCGAAAGATGAGAAAATAAACCGGGATCATTGATAACAACGTTAGGCCGGTGATTAAGCTCTTACTGAAGTTTTCCCCGTACACAATGGGAATGGTCCTGTACCCCTGCACCAAATCCCCTTTCATATTCTCCAAATCCTTAACCATTTCCCGCATCAAAATAATGAGGTATAAGAAGGCTGCGTGGACGAGTATAACTGTATCGAAATTTTTATAGTAAAGAAAAACAGCAAAAAACGGGGTAATCGTTATTACAGATGCAACCAGGTTATTGAGAAAAAGAATTTTCTTGAGACGGTGGGAATAAAACCAGATCACAAAAATGTATATCGCAAAGAAGGATACGGCTCTAAAAGAGAGATAGCTGGCAAAGAAAACACCGGCCATATTGAGAATAAAATACACCGAAAGCTTGGTCCGCTGACTCACAAACCGGTCCAGCATAGTTTTTTGCGGCCTGTTGATCAGGTCTTTTTCGCTGTCGTAAAAGTTGTTGATAATATAACCTGCAGCCGCTACAGAGGCAGTAGCCAGCACCATAAAAAACAGGTTTGGATCAAAAAGCACACGCCGCATAGGCAAATCGTGTGCGAGGATAAAAACTGCAGTCAGGTACTGCGCAATGACCAGCACCAGGATATTGTAGCCCCTAATGACCGAAATAAAGCTGAGAATCTTGAGCAGAAGCCGCTTTTTGGAAATAGAAGCCATGGAGCGTTTTAGAAGTTGTAGACTACTTCCAGACGGTAATCTTTTAATGCTTTTCTGGCCTTTTCAATATCTTCTGTAAATCCAAGAATATAACCTCCACCACCAGAGCCGCAAAGCTTGAGGTAGTAGTCATTGGTTTCAATTCCATTTTTCCAAAGTTTATGGAATTGGTCCGGGATCATAGGTTTAAAGTTGTCGAGTACAACATGAGACAGCTTTTTCATGTTCCCAAAAAGAGATTTTACGTCACCTTTTAAGAAATCATCAACACAGGCATCTGTGTGTTTTACGAATTGATCTTTCAGCATTTTTCTGAAAGGTTCCTGCTTCATGTTCTCCATAAAAATGTTCACCATGGGAGCAGTCTCTCCAACAGAACCACTGTCGAGCAGGAACACTGCACCTTTTCCATCCTGAGTTTGCGATGGAATACCCGCAGGTTCAATATTGTCTTTAGAATTGATTAAAATCGGAATGCTTAAATAGGAGTTCAATGGATCCAGCCCCGAAGATTTCCCGTGGAAGAAGGACTCCATTTCGCCAAAGATCTTTTTCAGCTTCAATAGCTTTTCCCGGGTAAGATTTTCGAGTACAGTGATCTTTTCTACTGCGTATTCATCATAAATTGCGGCCACTAAAGCCCCACTACTTCCCACTCCATATCCCTGCGGAATACTGGAATCGAAGTACATCCCTTTTTCTATATCTGCCTTAAGTTCAGTAAAATTAAATTGAACAAGCTCCGGCATTTTCGCCTGCAGCTCCTCCAGATAATCTGCAAATCGCTTTAGGCTCCTGTTAGATTTCTGTGCTTCTTCCGATGGATCTTCATCAACTTTTAAAGCCCCATTGTAGAAGTTATACGGAATAGACAAACCTTTGGAATCTTTGATGATCCCATATTCTCCGAAGAGTAAGATTTTAGAATAAAATAAAGGTCCTTTCATAGCGACTTGGTATTTTTTTCCTGGTTATGAGTTTAATATTCCGTGGGCAGAAAGATCTTCATCTACCCTCTTCCAATGCACCCCATAACCACCGGGAGAAATTGAAAAATCCAACAGCTCTTCTTGAGAAGCGTTGTATAATCTGGGATACCACTCCAAAGGAGCGCCAATCTCACCATCTTCTAAAGAAAAGAAAACTTTCTCATCCCTGAAGAATACA
The DNA here is from genome assembly GCF_050750585.1 of Salinimicrobium sp. WS361. Lineage (NCBI taxonomy): Bacteria > Pseudomonadati > Bacteroidota > Flavobacteriia > Flavobacteriales > Flavobacteriaceae > Salinimicrobium > Salinimicrobium sp. WS361. Next base: position 290,262 of record NZ_JBOJLM010000001.1, on the reverse strand, counting down.
TCCTTAATTTTTATGTTAGTCTTAACGGTTTTCAATTTCTTGAATCGGTAAGTCTTCGAACATATTGCTGCAAAGATATACATTTAACTGAAATGTAATTCATTACCCTATATGATCTAAGTCAATTATCAGGCCAATTTCTTCGCGCCGCTGCCTACTTTATCATTGATATACTGGCCGTTCTGGCAGAATAGTTTTAGTTCTGCTTCAATAAATTCCAGCGTTTCCTGCGCCTCTTTCTCCGGAAAAAGCAAATGTACATTAGCACCTGCATCAAGAGTAAAGCAAAGATGCAGCCCGGTTTCTTCTCTAAACCTGAAAATTTTGTTGATGATCGCCAGCGTGTTTGGTTTCATAAGGAGAAAATACGGCTGACTCGTCATCATCATGGCATGCAGGGTTAAGGCTTCACTTTCCACTACTTTTATAAATTCTGAAAGATCACCACTGCGGAAGATCTTTTTGAGCTTATCAAGGTTATCGTGCGCCTGCCTGAAGCGGGTTTCTGCATAAGGATGATCATTCATAAGATCATGCCCCAAGGTACTGCTCACCTGCTTTTCACCTTTGTCGACAAGCAAAATGGTGTCGCGATAATTCCTGAAGTTTTCATGGACTTCATCCCGAAAAGGAACCCCGTAGAGATTGCTGCTCCTGTAAATACTGTTATGCATGCCCCAGACTACAAGCTCTCCTTCAATGCTGCGACAGGCACTGCCCGATCCCAATCTTGCCAAAAATGAGCTTTTCCGGGTGAAATATTCTTCATCCATTTCAGGATTTAATTGCTTTTCCAGGCTCATAAGGCAAAGTGCCAGGGCACTCATCCCACTGGCCGAAGAAGCGATCCCGCTGCTATGCGGAAAGGAATTGGAGGTTTCAATAGTGAATTTATAGTCCTTCAAAAAGGGCAAATAAGGATCTATTCTTTCCAGGAACTTCTCAATTTTTGGTCGGAAAGATCCTTTTTTCTCCCCCTCAAAAGTCAGGTCGAAGTGGAAATCATCTGCCGGCTTTTGCCTTTTTTTGAAGTTAAGCGTGGTGGTTGTCCGGCAGGAATCCAGTGTAAAACTTATAGAAGGATTCGCCGGAATTTGATGTTCCAGCTTTCCCCAGTATTTTACGAGGGCAATGTTACTCGGGCTTTGCCAGGTTACCTCCCCCTGCTCTATCGCTGCCGGGTAGGACTTCGGAATAAAATCTTTTTTGGTCATGCTTGCAGTTTACGCAAAGATAGATTTTCCTGAAAAAGCGAAAGCCGTTTAAAAATGCTATTTTAGAGAGGCAAAAAAAATATAACTATGAGCAAGACCATATTGATCACAGGTACCTCCAGCGGAATTGGCCGCGCCACAGCAAAACTTTTTGCCGAAAAAGGCTGGAATGTTGCCGCGACCATGCGTTCTCCCGAAGAAGAAACTGAGTTAGGGGAAACCTCTAACCTGAAACTTTACAGGCTGGACGTGACAAAAAAGGAGCACCTGCAAAATATTATCTCACAGGTGAAAGACGATTTCACCTCCATAGATGTCCTGTTTAACAACGCAGGTTATGGCGCAGTGGGCGCATTTGAGAAATCTTCAGAAGAGGATGTACTCAACCAGTTTAAGGTGAATGTTTTTGGGCGTGATGGATCTTACCCGCGAATTTATCCCTTATTTTAAGCAGAAAGGGGAAGGCATGATCATCAACACCTCCTCTGTGGTGGGCAGGTTCACCATTCCGCTGTACAGTTTGTACTGCTCCAGTAAGTGGGCGCTTGAAGGTTTCACTGAAGCTTTACAATATGAACTAAAACAGTTCAACATCGAAGTTAAAATGATAGAACCGGCTGCTATTAAAACAGATTTTCATGGTCGTTCTCTAAAAACCTTTGAAAATGACAATGTGAAAGGCTACGACAAAATGGAGAAAAATATTCTCAACGGAATGAAGAAAAGAAATGAGAAAGCTCCCGGGCCCGAGGTAGTTGCAGAAACCGTTTATAAAGCCGCTACAGATGACAGCCAAAAATTAAGATATCCTGCCGGAAAAGGTGCCGGGGCAGTACTCATCGCCCGAAAGCTCCTACCGATTTCCTGGTTCAATAAAATAGTTTTTAAACAGCAGAATCGGTAGTCAATGCAAAATTTGGTAAATTTAATAGATGAAAAAACAGCGGATTTACATTGATACGTCAGTTTTTGGAGGATTTTTTGATATGGAATTTGAAGAATTCACCAAACCGCTTTTTGAACGAATAAATAAGGGGGAATTTATAATCTTGTTTTCTGATGTCACTCAGGAGGAATTAAAATTTGCGCCCGGGAAAGTTAAGACCTTAGTGACCAGGATAAAAGCTGACCTGACCGATTTTCTCGAAACAGACGATGAAGCGGTTGAATTAGCATTAGAATATCAAAAAGAAAAGGTAGTGGGAAAAACAAGCTATGCAGATTGTCTCCATATCGCCTTAGCGACAGTAAACCGAGCTGATCTTTTAATAAGCTGGAATTTTAAGCATATAGTAAATATTGAGCGAATACGTGGGTACAATGCCATAAACATGAAAAATGGGTATAAGCAATTGGAAATTCGCTCACCAAGAGAAATAATAAACTATGAAAATGAAAACTAAAAAAGATTTTGATGCTGTTCAATTTATGCGGGAGCAACGAAAAACATTAAGCGAAAAATTGTCAACCATGACTAAAAAGGAAATCGTCGAATATTTTAAAAGGAAACGCTTGAATAAAGAAATACGACCAAACGCCTAACAAAATAAATAATAATAGCCAGCAGAAAAAGCCTCAGATTATTCTAAAGTCATAGCCTTTGCTGCAAGAAATCCGCCGGTCCAGGCATTTTGGAAATTGAAGCCGCCGGTGATGGCATCAATGTTTAAAACCTCACCTGCCAAAAAGAGGTTTTTACAGACCCGGCTTTCAAAAGTTTTAAAGTTCACTTCTTTTAGTTCTACTCCACCCGCAGTCACGAACTCTTCTTTAAAAGCACTTTTTCCATGCACCTGGAAAGTGCCACAGCTAAGTTGGCTTGTTAATTCTTCCAGCTGCTGCTTATTGAGATCGGCCCAGCGGAGGTCGCTATCAACTCCCGAAACATTAACCAAACTTTGCCAAAGCCGTTTTGGCAGCTCAAACTGTGCATATTTATGTGGCGACTGTTTCGCACTGTCCTTTTTGAGACGTTGCAGTTCTTCAGAAATTTCTTCAGGAGAAAGTTCGGGCAGCCAGTTGACTTCGATCTCAAAATTCTTTTTATCGCTGAGTTCCCTTGCGCCCCAGGCCGAAAGTTTCAGAATAGCAGGCCCGCTCATGCCCCAGTGAGTGATCAAAAGTGGCCCTGCAGTTTCCAGCTTTTTACCTCTTAGGCGAACAACGGCATTTGTAGCCACTCCGGGGAGATCTTTGATTCGGGCATCGGTAATTTTAAAGGTGAACAGCGAAGGCACGCCGGGGACAATGTTGTGCCCCAGATCTTTCAGCATTTCCCACATTTTTGGATTGCTTCCGGTGGCAACAAGTACTTTACCTGCAGTGAAATTTTCCTGGGAAGTTTCAATCTTCCAGCGGCCATTGTGCAATTGCACATCCTGCACCGCTCTTTTGGTAAGCACCTCGATATTTAACCTTTTTGACTCCCGTAGAAATAGATCTATAATGGTTTCTGAAGAATTTGATTCCGGAAACATTCTCCCGTCATCCTCGATCTTCAGCGGCACGCCTCTCTTTTCGAACCATTCGATGGTATCTCCGGTCATGAAGCTGTGGAAGGGTCCGCGCAGCTCTTTTTCGCCGCGAGGATAGTTTTTAGTGAGTTCCTTCGGAAGGAATTCGGCATGGGTAACGTTACACCTTCCGCCGCCCGAGATCCTCACCTTGGTAAGCACATCTTTTCCTCTTTCCAGGATGCAAATTTTGGCTTCCGGAGCCATTTCCGCAGCATTTATCGCGGTGAAGAATCCGGCGGCGCCACCGCCAATAATTACAATATCAAAAGAAAGAGGTTCCAAAAATGTCATTTTTCAGCCTCAAAGATATTCAAATTAAAGAGACGTTATTCTTTGTTTAAAGCTGCGCTAAATCTTTCTTAAACCTTCAGCAGCCTAAAGTGTGGTTCTCTAACTTTAAAATTCTAAAAGTCAAGCTATGGGCAAACCTAAAGACCTTCCGAAGCAGAAGCAGGAAAAACAACCGGGAAACCAGCAAAAGATGCACCCCGAACCCGAGGTGATACGAAAAGATTACAAAGGCAGTGAAAAACTGAAAGACAAAGTGGCGCTTATCACCGGCGGTGACAGCGGTATTGGCCAAAGTGTAGCGGTACATTTTGCTACAGAAGGCGCTAAAGTGGCCATTGTATATCTTTCTGAAGACAAAGATGCCAAAGAAACCGTCAAAATGATTGAAAAAGCAGGATCTGAAGGTTTGGCCCTAAAAGGAGACCTTAAGGATGAAAAATTCTGCCGGGAAGTGGTGCAGAAGACCGTTAAGAAATTCGGTGGCCTCAATATTCTGGTAAACAATGCGGCCATGCAGTTTCCAAAAGAGGAACCCGAAGAAGTGACCTCAGCCCAGGTTAAAAAGACTTTTGAAACTAATATCTATCCTTATTTCTTTACCCTCAATGAGGCTTTAAAACATCTTAAAAACGGTGATTGTATCATTAACACCACCTCAGTGACGGCCTATCGCGGCAGTGAGCACCTGCTCGATTATTCGAGTACAAAGGGCGCAATCACTGCCTTTACCCGCTCGCTTTCAAAAATGCTGGCAGAGAAAAATATCAGAGTAAACGGCGTTGCCCCGGGCCCAATCTGGACGCCGCTAATTCCTGCTTCCTTTAGTGAAGAACACGTAGCCGAATTTGGCAAAAAAGTTCCGCTTGGAAGAGCCGGGCAACCCAGCGAAGTAGGGCCGGCGTACGTATTTTTGGCCTCTAAAGATGCCAGTTATATCACCGGGCAGGTCATTCACGTGAACGGCGGCGAAGTGGTAGGCGCCTGATAAACCTCAGATGCTTATCTTGTTTCTCTTAACCAATTATTATACTATGGAAGAATGGTTTAACATAGGCTGGGAATCTGTTATTGCTATCTCGGTAAACGCGATAGGTATTTACACCGCGATCATCCTGTTTACACGGCTGGCAGGGAAACGCAGTTTTTCAAAAATGTCGAGCTTCGATTTCGCTATGACGGTGGCCATAGGTTCTATAATCGCATCTACAGTGCTTTCCAAAAATGTGAGCCTGTCAAGCGGAATTCTCGGGCTCGCTCTCATCTACGGATTACAGATTAGTGTTGCTTTTTTCCGAAGATATAAAGGAGTTGGTGAAGCGGTAGATAATTCTCCTTTAATGCTTATGGACGGACAGAAAATACTTACACACAACCTGCGCAGGGCAAAGGTCACCGAAGGAGATTTAAGATCAAAGCTGCGCGAGGCAAATGTGCTGAACCTCTCTCAAGTTCGGGCAGTAGTTTTTGAGACCACAGGAGATATTTCGGTACTGCACAGCAACAGCGAAGATGAAATACTTGAAGATTGGTTATTAAAAGATGTAGCGCGATAATGATAGGCTGGACAGAAATATTGGGCCTAACCGCAGGCGTTTTTACCACTGCAGCGGTCACCCCGCAAATTTGGAAGGCCTGGAAGACCAAAGAGGTAGACGACGTTTCTCCCGGAATGTTCTTTGTTCTCATTACCGGCCTGGCACTTTGGGTGACTTATGGGGCGATCACAAAAGACATTCCCATTATCGCTACCAACGGGGTTGCTTTAATGCTCAACAGCTTTATGCTTTTCCTTATTTACCGCTATCGAGATAAAAACTAACTCATTAGGCAAAAAGCTGTTAATCTTACTTAAAACTCAACTAAGGGATTCTTAAACCTGCTGAAAACAACACTTTCAGATATTATTTTTACTGAAATACATTTTTATGTCCCAGGTAAAAGAAAAGGAAATTTCTGAAGTTTCTTCTGCGAAATCTCAGTTTGAAGATTTCATATTAGGTAACAATCATCCATGCGTTATGGCCCAGACCGTGTTTAGTATGGACAAAGTGGACTTTCATGAATACGATAACTTCGGAAGCAAAGAAACTGCGAAAGCCATACTTACCGATTTAAAGAAATACATCGCAGCATACGATTTTGAATCTAATGATTTTCTCACCTTTTTAGTCGGTTTTAAAGGTAAGCAGCATTATTCCGAAGAAGAATTTGAGAAGGTGCTTTGGCAACAGTTACAGTACCTGCACGAAGAAGATGATATGCCGTGGGATAAAGAAGTAAGCCAGGATCCGGCCCATAAAAGTTTTAGCTTTAGTCTTGGAGGCCGCGCTTTTTATATCGTAGGTCTGCACCCCAACAGCTCCCGCAAGGCAAGACAGGCGCCTTACCCAGCCATTGCTTTTAACCTGCACTGGCAGTTTGAGAAATTGAGGGAAATGAACACTTACCACACCGTAAGAGATAAAATTAGGGAAAGGGATATTGAGCTGCAGGGAGAGATCAACCCCATGCTCGAAGATTTTGGAGAACGCAGCGAAGCCAGACAGTATAGCGGCCGAAAAGTTGGAGAAGAATGGAAATGTCCTTTTCTTCACGGAAAAAAATAAAATATGTTTCGGCAAAAGAAATACCTTAAGAAAGATCCGCAGTACGTTTTCGATTTTATAGACCAGCATCCCTTCGCCACCTTTGTGTTGCAGGGAGAAGACCTGCTGGCTACTCATATTCCGGTATTAATTGAAGGTACTCCCGAAAAATTCAGGTTATACGGGCACATCGCCGAAGCCAATGAGCAATACAAATTCTTAAAAGACGGCCTCGATGCCCTGCTTATCTTTCACGGCGCACACGGCTACGTGTCCTCTTCCTGGTACAAAGACATCAACATTAGCACCTGGGATTATTCGGCCGTACATGTAAATGTAAAACTGAAATTGCAGACTACCGAAGAGCTGGAGGAAAGTCTTCAAAACCTCATCCGCAGGTTTGAAAAAGATCAAAAATGTCCTGTTTTATACAAAGATTTGCCAAGAGAGATGATTGAAGACCATCTTCCGCTCATCACCGGGTTTTGGTGCGAACCGGTTAAGGTGCAGGCTATGGCAAAGCTGCACCAGGGATTTGAAAAGGATGATGTACATTCCGTTTGTCGGCACCTTGAAGAAAGACAGGATCTTCAATCTTCACAACTAAGTAAAAACATAAAAAAAGAACATGGTACAGGTCATTGAAAAACAAACAGGCGCAGCCTTTAAGCTTAAAAAAGGGCAAAAATTGAAGGTCATAGATCCGCAGGGGGAACAGGTGAGCGACATGGTGCTCTTTAATGCTGAAGACCCGCGGGAAAAGATCTCTTCAGGAAAAACATTGGACTTTGAGGAAAGCATTTTGATCACTAAAGGCGATTGGTTGTGGAGTAACCGAAGTAATAAAATGATGAAGATCCTGGAAGACACCAATGGCCGAAATGATTTCTTACTCGCCCCGTGCAGCCCCGAGACTTTCAAAATCATGTACAACAACCCCGATTATCATCCCAGCTGCTTTGAAAATTTGTATACAAATCTGAAGCCTTTCAACATTGAACCTGATGATGTGCCGACAGCTTTCAACATTTTTATGAATGTGCAGTTTGACGAAAATGGAAAGTTGAGTGTAGATCCGCCGCTGAGCAAAGCCGGAGATTATGTCCTCTTTGAAGCCGAAATGGATCTCATTGTCGCCCTCACTGCCTGCTCGGCCGAAGACAGTAACAACGGCAGCTTTAAGCCGATACACTACGAAATTGTGGATTAGAAGCGTAATCACTTCGGAAGAAAATCATTCCATATAAATTACGGTAACTCTGAAGTAAAGGAAGGTTGGAAACAAGATTGCGGAAAACGCGAGGATAATTTCAGCCTGATGTTTTTAGCTCTCACTATTTGCTTTCGAGAAAAACCGGCTTAGGATCTCTAAATAAGGGAAAACAAATAATTCAAGTATAGTGCTGCAATAACTCCAAAAACGATAATTGACAGCAGGACGGCTTTATTTACTTTAAACTTCATTTAAAACATATAGGGCTTTAAATGTAATAATTACAATATACCTCAGCTTAGTGTTAACAGAATGTTTGGACACTCTTTCCTTATTTTTCGACTAACGGCAGGTATCGCCGATAAAGTGCGTGCACGGTAATATCCAGAGCTTACTTTCAAAGCGATATTCGGATTTCGGCTGTTGGAATTTTTCAGAAGTAAGTGCAAAAAGGAGTTCTGGCTTTCGCAGTAATTGCAGGTACTCTTTCGGAAATAGTGGTATTCTTATCCTAAATTCAGTGCTTGTTTATTGATCTTTCTCAACTGCTGCAATAACTTCTCTTAGAAATACATTGAGGTCAAACTCCGGATGTTCAACAAGCCCTAATCGAACTACTACCAAATTTTTCGACGGAATAACGAATACATGCTGCCCCTGAAAACCGTTTGCTGAGTAAAGATCGCGCGGCACATCTGGATATTCACCACCGGCATTGAGCCAAAAATACGCACCATATTTCCCATCTGAGCCCTCGACAGGTTTTACCGTATATCTCACCCAGTCTTTGCTAATGATCTGCTCCCCGTTCCAATTGCCTTCATTGAGATACAACAGCCCGAACTTTGCCCAGTCGCGGGCGGTAGCCCAGGAATAGGAGGAGCCAACATAGTTACTGGCCAGATCGGTTTCCAAAGTCATTGAATTCATTCCAATTTTATCGATAAGTTGGGCGTACCAAAAATCGAGATATTCCTGGTGGGTACTAAACTGGTCCCTAATATATGCTTAAAGCAAATTGGAAGTACCCGATGAGTAGTTCCAAATGATGCCGGGCTGCCCTACAAGATTCTTATGCAGCTGCACCTCACTCATATCTTCGGCCAGAAAAAGCATCTTGGTGACATCTGAAATTTTTGTGTAGTCTTCCTCCCACTTTAATCCGCTGTTCATGTGAAGCAGGTTGTTAAGAGTAATATCTTGCCTTCTATCACCTTCCCATTCGGGAAAAAGATGATCGTTTTCTAGAGAAATTCTTCCCTGCTTCGCCAACACTCCCAGAACTGCGCTGGTAATGCTTTTGGTCATAGACCATCCTAATAATTTCGTGTCTTTACTGAATCCGGCTGCATATTTTTCGGCTAACAATCTGTCTTTGTACAACACGACAACGGCCCTCGATTTATGCGCCTCAAAAAAGGCATTTTTGAGCGCCAGTTCCAGCTGCCCGTAATCAACTTCGGGAAAGATTGTGTCTACAGGTTTATTATTGCCGTAGGGATAAGGAAGAGAAGATGAGGGTTGCAGGCGGTTCGGTTTTGATGTGGGCAGGTCATTTCGGCCTGTATCTTCGGGAAGAAGCACGCATCCCAAACCGGGATTATACATGGCAGTACGCTCTTTAAGTCCAAAAACGGTAGCAGAGGCAGTTTTGTCCTGCCTGTCGATTTCGTATTCAGCAAGATCTACAGGACTGAAATTATTGTCCTGAGCAGCCACGCTCTGTGGCTCTCTTCCGGCTTCGTAAACACAGGAACACATATTTTTAGCAGCAAATCCTGTAATGAGGTTAAGCCGCGGATAATAAATGTACGCCACAACCCCAAGGGCAAGGAATAACAGGACCAGAATAAATAAAAGGATCTTTTTCATTGAATGTATTGGAATCTTAAATATAAAAGTAAATTCCTTTACCTTCCAAAAATGTCATTTTTGACAACTACTTTTGTTGGAATCAACTGCGGAAAACCCTGCTCCTTTTCTGAAATTTCCTACGCCAGCTTCAGAAGTAAACTCGTCAAACTTAGTCAGCAAAAACCTGAATTTATACCGCTCCCAGAAAAAATATGCTTCCGAAGAAATTGATGTAAGCTTTTATAGAATAAAACTAAGCACCTGGGTGAAGATGATGATCGCTACCAATGCCAGCGGGTACACAGTAGCATATGCCACCTGCGGGCCTTCACTACTCGTCATGGAATCTACCGCACTTAGGCCTGGCGTACTGGTCATCCCGCCCGTTAGAGCTCCCAGAACAGACAGGAAGTTCATTTTGAGAATGATCCTGGCTACCAGCACCACAATGATCATAGGAATCAGCGTAATGGCCGCTCCAATTCCGAAAAGGCTTAGCCCGTATTCCTGAATAGTGGGCCCTAAATGACTGCCGGCCGAAAGCCCCACGGGAATGAGAAAAAGCAAAAGGCCAAACTGTCGCAGAATATGATTTCCGGTGCCCGGGAGATTCCATAGAATGGGCCCGGTTTTTCCAATCCTACTTAAAACAAGAGCAGCAAGCAGGACGCCGCCGGTAAGCCCCAGTGAAAAAGAGCCGCCACCGGGAAGAGGGACTTCAATGGCCCCAATCATCAAACCGATTATAATACCAAGGGCCACCGGCAAAAAGCTGGTAGTTTCAACCTCTTTCATGCTGTCTCCAAAGAGCAGACTTAGTCCGTTTACGTTTCCTTTAGTGGATGAAATGAACAGGCGGTCGCCAAACCTCAACTTTACTGATGGTCTTGCCGGCAGGTCTATCCCGGCCCTTCTAATTCGCGTAACCGTTGCTTTATAGTTCTCTCTCAAACTGAGTTCTCCCAAAGTCTTACTCACCACGTTTCGTTTGGAAATCACATACCATCTCACTTCAAACATTCCGCTTTCGGGAATCTCGATGTCTGTGGGATGTCCCAGAAGAAGTTCTACTCTTTTAAGTGCTTCATTGGTACCTACTGCCCTTACCACGTCTCCTTTCCGAAGAACAAGATCGGCTGCGGGTGGAATGGAGGTTTCATTCGCTCTCATGACCCGGGAAATATTCGCCTTGGTCATCATTCTAATATCCAGTTCACCAATGGTCTTCCCATCGGCATTCTCGTTGGTCACCATAAAGTTCTTATGGCCCACTTCGGGGATCTTGGTTTGCGTTTCTTCAATGTACTTCTGTTCTTCCCTGGCCATATTAGTTGCAAAAATCTTGGGCACCAGCCTAACAAAAAGAATGACCCCCACTACTCCAAAAGGATAAGCAATTCCGTATCCAATAGACGCCAAAGAAGAGCCTGTAGCTTCGATAGCGGCTGCCAGACCCGGAGTACTGGTGAGCGCTCCTGAAAACAATCCTACAGCGATCCTGTAATCAATATCTAATACCTGTGCCAAAACAAGAGTCGTAACAGCACCCACCAAAACAGTCAAAAAAGCCATGCTGATGAGCTTTCTTCCCTGAGATTTATATACCTCAAAAAAGGTGGGACCAGCCTGCATCCCAATGGTAAAGATAAACAGCAACAATCCTATTTGCTGAATAATGCCTGGTAAGGCAAACTCCACACCCTGCGAGAACATTGCGTAGCCGTAGAACATCGCGACAAAGATCACTGCCGAAGAATCCAGCGACAAACCTTTATAGGAAACTTTTCCCAGGATGATCCCTATACCTATAATTATAAAAAGAGCAACATAATCGGTACTTAGAAAGTCCAGTAGTGCAGACATGGTTATCTTATTTTGATTTTTGAACTATTGAAAAGACCATCCAAAAGTAGCCTTTTCAGGAACTAATTTTTAGCTGAAGCTGGATGAAATTTCTTCGGAATTTTTCAGGATCAGTTTACCCGTACTTCCCGGAAGTATTTTCTGAAAATAGAGGCAGCATTTTCAAGAGTTTCAGCGTTTGGAGGACTTACATCCTTCAGCTTATATTCCATGCCCAGAGCTTCCCATTTGTGAACCCCAAGCTGGTGATAAGGCAGGATCTCTACCCGCTCTATGGTCTTATAATCTTTAAAATGCCTGCCCAGCTCATGCAGGTGTTCTTCCTGGTCACTCCAGCCGGGAACCAGCACATATCTTAGCCACATGGGTTTACCGGTACTTTCGCGGTATTCGGCTATTTTAAAAGTACTCACATTAGAGAGGCCGGTAAGTTTTTTATGCCATTCGTTGTTAAAATGCTTCACATCGAGCATCAGCAAATCGGTCACATCGAGCAGGTCTTTTGCCTGCTGGTCTATTACGCGCCCATTAGAATCAAGCACCGTATTGATATTCTCATCGTGCAGGCGGTCAAATAACTTCTTAAGAATGGCCCGCTGCAACAAAGGTTCCCCTCCCGAAACGGTAACGCCCCCTTTATCGCGAAAGTAAGGCTTCTGTTTTACCGCACGCGCTATAATCTCATCAAGATCCAAAAAGTGCCCTCCTTTTACATCCATGGTATCGGGATTGGCACAGTAAAGACAGCGAAACTGGCAACCCTGCACAAATACTACCATTCTAATCCCGGGGCCATCATGGGTTCCAAAAGACTCTATGGAGTGTACCCTAAGCTGTTCAGAATCTGGTGCGTTTAACTGTGCAACCTCCTGTTTAACCAAAGATCCATCCTTTATCATAGCATTTATTTTTTGAGGAAATTAATAAAAAAGATCAGGAGATTTCGATTGGGGGTCTCTGAAATCTCCTGATGCTCAATTAAAAACTCAATCCTAAACTACATTCTTTCGTGGAAGGTCCTTGCGATCACTTCCAGTTGGTGGGCTTTTGAGAGCCTTATAAAGTTTACCGCATACCCGGAGACCCTAATTGTCAACTGTGGATAATTCTCGGGGTGCTCGTAAGCATCCATGAGGGTTTCACGGTTAAGCACATTCACATTGAGGTGGTGAGCGTTGAGGCCAAAGTAGGCATCCAGCAATCCGACCAGGTTTTCCATTTGTCCTTCCCTGTCACTTCCCAAAGATTTAGGAACAATAGAGAAAGTATTGGAGATCCCATCTTGCGCATCCCGGTAATCTAACTTGGCCACCGAGTTCAAAGAGGCTATTGCGCCGTGTTCATCGCGCCCGTGCATTGGGTTTGCACCTGGGGCAAAGGCTTCACCTGCTTTTCTACCATCGGGTGTGGCACCGGTTTTCTTACCATACATCACATTAGAGGTGATGGTGAGCAGAGAAAGGGTAGAGAAAGCGTTCTTATAACATTTATGTTTAGCCAGTTCCTGAGAGAAGAACTTAGTGATCTCCCGTGCAATACTGTCTACTCTTTCATCATCATTCCCGAATTTTGGATACTCTCCTTCTACTTTGAAGTCTACAGTAAGTCCTTCTTCATTTCTTATGGCTTTTACTTTTCCGTATTTAATGGCCGAAAGTGAATCGGCAATAATAGAGATACCTGCAATTCCATAAGCCATATCAATGCCTGGATCGGAGTCTACAAATGCCAGCTGTGCTTTCTCGTAGTAATACTTATCGTGCATGTAGTGGATGATGTTCATGGTCTTGGAATATACCCTGGCCACTTCAACCATCGACTTTTTGAAATTAGACATTACTTCTTCATAATCGAGGTAATCACTTTCAAGCGAAGGTATTCCTTCTAATAACGACTGACCTGAATTCTCTTCTCTACCATTGTTAAGCGCCATCAACAAGGTCTTTGGAAGATTTACACGAGCTCCAAAGAACTGTATCCTTTTTCCTAATTCCTGGTAAGAGACACAACAGGCAATCCCGTAATCATCAGAACCTCTTACCAGTCTCATCAAATCGTCATTTTCATACTGAATTGAAGAAGTGTCTATAGAGACCTGGGCACAGAATTTTTTAAATCCTTCAGGAAGATCCTGTGACCAAAGCACAGTGAGGTTAGGTTCAGGAGAAGCTCCAAGGTTATAAAGAGTTTGTAAGAATCGGAAGGAAGTTTTAGTAACTTTTGTTCTTCCATCCTGGAACTGTCCGCCAATAGCTTCAGTTACCCAGGTAGGATCTCCTCCAAAAATTTCGTCGTATGCTTCAGGGCGCAGGTGTCTTACCATACGCAGTTTCATCACAAATTGATCAATAAATTCCTGAGCTTCTTCTTCAGTAATTAAACCTTCATTAAGATCCCTTTCAATATATACATCAAGGAAGGAAGAAACGTTACCCAGTGACATGGCGGCTCCATCCTGCTCTTTCACAGCAGCAAGGTAAGCCATATATACCCACTGTACAGCTTCGCGCGCATTTTGGGCAGGTCTTGCAAGATCGAGACCGTACATGGCTCCCATCTTTTTAATATCCTTAAGAGCAATGATTTGATCTGTGATCTCTTCGCGAAGACGTATCTTGTGCTCGGTCATTTCGCCATCTACAAGTCGCTTATCCTCTTCTTTTAGTTCAATAAGGCGATCTATACCATAAAGGGCAAGGCGGCGATAATCACCAATGATTCGGCCACGGGCGTAGTTATCGGGCAATCCGGTAAGGATACCGTTTGATCGATAACTTCTTATCTCATCATCATATGCAGCAAACACAGCGTTGTTATGATCTTTGGTATAATCAAAAATCTCTTTAACACGCTGTGTTACCTGCTGACCTTTTTCGGCCACTGCACCTTCTACTACACGAAATCCACCAAAAGGCTTCATGGCCCTCTTTAAAAGCTCGTTGGTTTGTAAACCTACTATAACCTCAAGATCTTTATTGATGTAACCGGGGCCATGACTGGTAATACCCGAAATAGTCTCGGTATCTATAGCCCTGCAGCCATTTCGCTCCCGCTCCTCTTTCATGGCAGCGAGGCAAATTTGCCACAGCTCTTTTGTTCTCTCTGTAGCACCGACGAGGAATGAATCATCGCCATAATAAGGGCTAACATTAAGGGTCACGAAATCCCTTACATCAATTTTCCTGTTCCAGGTTCCTTCGCGGAACTCTAGTACTTCCTGAGATAACTTTAGCATCTTTTCTTCTTTTTGCTGAAGAGGCCGTTTTTTAAATTTTCTACTCTTCAAACTTAATTACATTGCAAATTTCCATCAGAAAGTCCCCTTTTTTTATGATAATAATCATAATTCGACCTGGCGCCGGTAAAGAAAATAGCTTCAATCGTTTTAGTTAATAAATAGATTTTACTACAACGTTACCGGGCAGGAATATTTTTTTGCCCTTTGGTAAAACCGTGTTATGCGAACCTCAGATTTCTTCGGAAAAAGTGTTGGAGCTCATAGCAACATAGTGCCATGAGCTGTAGATAAGCCGTGGTGGAAACATGCCGAATTATACCAGACATAAACCCCGATAGTTGGTAGCCATAGAGAATAAACCCTGGGATAGATTAAATTATTGAAGCCTGTATAGCTCCTAAAGTAAATCCCTCCGGGACAAGCCGGCGGAGAACTTCAGAAAGGCACCATTTCAGACTTCAAACGTCTCCTAACAAGGCAATCCCGGGGTCTTTACCCACCTGGAATAAAATACGGCTATCCTTTAGAAGAAGGAATAGCTGCATTTGAAATTGGAGAAGCTAATTTTTCGTCTTCACCCGTCACCGCCAGTTTTTTGACATCCCGTCGAATAATTACTGAAAGCAGAAGGGCAATAACCAGCAAGCCCGAAAAGATATACAGGGTAGAGTTATAGCTGGTAGAGATAGAACGCGCCCATGCAGCCAATAAAGGCCCTGCCATTCCTGCTGCAGCCCAAGCAGTGAGCATATAGCCAAGAATAATTCCCAATTGGCGGGTGCCAAAAAGATCTTTTATAAAGGCCGGTACAGTAGCAAAACCTCCCCCATAACAGGAGATGATCACAAATACAAGCAACTGAAACACCCATGCATTGGTAACCTGTGGCAGCACCAGAAAAGCGATGATCTGCACAATGAAAAATGCGCTAAACACATTAGGCCTTCCAATAGCATCAGAAAAGGAAGCCCAGCCAATACGGCCCAGGCCGTTGAACAAGCCCATCACTCCCACCATAGTGGCTGCAGCAACTGCGGTTAATCCCGCAAACTCCTGCGCCATGGGTGATGCTGCCGAGATAATGGCAATTCCGCACGAAATATTAATAAAGAACATGAGCCACAACAACCAGAACCGCCTGGTCTTTACTGCTTCTCCTGCCGTAAGCTCAACCGAAGAAGTCACCACCACCTTTTTTACATCTTTTGCAGTCTCGCCGGGAGACCAGCCCTCTGGGGGTAAAGAAAGGTACAGGGAAGACAGAAGGATCACCACAAAATAAATACTTCCCATGAGATAAAAAGTATTTGCAATACCTATAGCTCCAATAAGATATACAATTAAGGGGCTGCTTATAAGTGCTGCAAAGCCAAAGCCCATCACTGCCATGCCCGTTGCGAGACCGGGTTTATCGGGAAACCATTTTATGAGTGCCGAAACAGGGGTAATATACCCCAGCCCCAGCCCAATACCTCCCAACAGCCCGTAAAACAGGTATAGCATATAAATAGATTCCAGTTCTATAGCGAGACCCGAACCGGCAATACCAGCTCCAAAGAGAACTGCAGTAAGAATACCCGACCTTCCGGGGCCGTTCTTTTCAAGGAAATGCCCAAGAAAAGCTGCTGAAATACCCAAAAAGAATATTGCCAGACTAAATGTAAATTGCGTCTCTTTTAAATCCCAACCCAGTTGTTCGGTAAGGGGCGTAGTGTATACGCTCCAGGCATATACCGAACCAATTGAAAGATGCATACCAACTGCAGATGCGGCAATAAGCCAGCGGTTTTTTACTTTTCCCATGAGAAAGAGAATTAAAAGAGAATTTTTGGCAAAATAAGTAAAGTTGCAAGGAGTAAAACATGACATGAGTCAGCCGCAGGTAATTGTTTCGGGATTCACGGCTCTTTTATTTAGAAATCTCTAATTTTGCAGCCGCTAAAAAGCCTAACAATGACAGCAGAAGAAGGGAACTCCCAATCTCACGTACCCCAGCTATATTCCAAAAGCCTTATTTTGGTCTTTGCCTTACTTTTTTCAACCATTTTTGCTGCCGTCATTCTTGTGTCAAACCTAAGAACGCTGGGAAAAAAGAAAGAAGCCGGGTGGGTACTCCTCTTTGCCGTTGTTTATCTTTTTGCCACCGCAATGGTCATGCAGGCTCTTAGCCTCTCCCCTTCCATGACGGCAATAGCCAACGTTATTGGCGCCGCAATTCTCAACGAATTCTTCTGGAACAAATTCATTGGCCGTGATCTTGAATATCAAAAGAAAAGCTGGATGAAACCCATGCTTATCGCCGTTGGTATTGCCCTGGTACTGTTCTTTGTATTAATGGGCAGTATGTGATTTTAAAGTGGTTTTAAAAATCACAAAATCAGACAGCATATAGAATTTTTTCGGCAAGCTCCTTAATTTCACTACTTTTGGACTAAGCTTTAGTGCCGAATGAAGAAAACTTTATTCTTAATATTTCTGTGTTTAATATTTGTCTCCTGTGAGGAGTTTAAGACGCGCAAAATATCTTCGGAAGAAATTCTGGTAGAAGAGACCCGTGATTTCAATTGGCATGAGGTAGATCAATACCCTGCTTTTTCTGAATGCCGAAGTATTACTGAAGTCGAAGCCGCAAAGTCGTGTTTTGGGAATAAAGTTGCCCAGTATTTTTACTCCCGACTTGAAGCAAAACAACCTGTAGTTACCGAAGCTTTAGACGATACACTATATCTGTATCTCAAGATTTCCGAAAAAGGCAAACCGGCAATAGATTCTATGGAAATAGATTCCCTGGTAATCCGCCAACTGCCCGAAATCCGGACCTGGCTTTCCCAAAGCGTAGATTCTTTACCAAAGATCTATCCCGCCACCAAACGCGGTATCCCGGTAAAAACCACCTTCCGGATGCCGATAGTGATCAAAGCAGAATAATTAGGAAGTACGAAGATAGAAATTCAGGCCGAAGTGAACCCTGAAATTTTAACTCTGAACTCATAACTCTGAACTCCGAACTAATAACTCTGAACTACAAACTATACTTATATCCTACCGTAAAGTCGACCGGAAATTCACCATTACTGTCCAGGACTATAGAAAAAATATCGTTATAACCTACTGTAATGAAGCTGGTGGGTGTGATCTTGATATCGCTGCCCAGCCCAAAGCTCAAAGGCGCCGTGAATGTGAATCCGCTTTCATCCTGGACGGAAACGACCTTGCCCGCATCATTTTTCACCGAAATTGTTTCAGAAGAATAATAAAGCGTAGCCAGTCTTGCATCTACATGTAAATCAAAATTTTTGAAATATAAGGCCTTAAAGCTGTAATTCACTGAAAGATGGGTAGCGCTGTACTGGTACTCGTCCTGCTCAAAATTATGCCGCAGTTGCAAAAAAGCGGAATGGCGAGGTGCCAGGTTTGGGTCGTAGAATTCATATTCAAGCCCCAGCACCGGCGCGAGGATATTTTCGGGATTATCAGTATAAATATTGTTAGACAAACCTGTGAAAATGCTTATCCGTTGTAGAATATTTTTGGTTGATTCATTCTTTACGTAATCTTCCTGTACAATTGCATTATAAGTATTGGCGAAATGCCGTAGGCTGTACAGCACAAATTTTACATCGCGGGTATTAATTTTTGCATCTGTTGTTAATTCTGAAAGTTGTTCCCTGAACTTTCCATTTCCATCGGGATTTAAAAGCTCAACCATGCGCTTTTCTTTTTGAACAAAATAGCGATACTCGAGATCATCTTCGGTCCAAAAGAGGCTTAATGGCCCCTTCACCTCCCTTTTGAGTTGCAATGTATCATTGTTGATGATATAGACATTTTGTGCAGCCAGTGGCAGGGTGAGGCAAAAGAACAGGACGGTTAAAATAAATCTTACTTTCTGCATTTTCGTGGTTTCACTTGAAATAAAGATAACAAAAAATCAAGGGGAGCTTTATTTTTTGAAATGCCGCCCCTTCCAATCATAACCCAAAAAAAGTGAAAATACTGCAACGCCACTGCTAAAGAAAGGATAAAGTATACTGCTCAAAAAGTACCTTTTCACGCCCCTTTCCCGGCCGAAAAATTTAGCGCTGCTATAAATAAGGTAAAAATCTACATTGAATTTAACCAGAAAGATCATCAACAGTAAAGCTGGAGGTTTAATTCCCACTAACACGAGCAAACTTAGGGTCACGAGCAATAAATTCATTAGAAACACGAGTAAACCCAGGCTTTTTGGAAAAAATTTCTGGTAAGCTGAAGTCTTTGCAGCCCATCTCACACGTTGATAGAACAACTGTTTCCAGGAGGAGGCAGGTACAGTGAGTACAACTGCCCCTGGAGTCTTCAAAAATGCCGTTTTTAGTCCTTCTTTCTGAAACTTTTCCAGTAGAAAAATATCGTCTCCACTGGCCATCTCAGTATTTCCTTCAAATCCGCCGACCTTCAAAAATGCCTTTTTTGAATAGCAAAAATTTGCACCGTTGCACATAAATGGAATATCAACACCAAAACTCCCAATGGTAGCTGCCTGTAAGCTGAAGAAATCTACTTCCTGAAAACCTTTCAAAAATGTCATTTTTGAGCCTTCAGTTTTTATCGCGACCGGGGCGGCAATAGCTGCTGCACCACTCTCAAGAATATGGGCGTTGTAAAGGGCCAGCAGGTGGGGCGGCAACTCACAATCGGCATCGGTGGTTAAGATATAATCGTTCTTCGCACCTGCAATTGCCAGGGCAAGAGCATCTTTTTTGGGGCTGCCCGATTTTCGGCTGTTCTGCAACAGCTTCAGGGGGAGTTGAGGATTTTGCTTCTGAAATTCCTCCCAAAGCGCTTCCGAAGTATCTTCTGAAGCATCGTTCACGGCAATGATCTCAAACAATTCTGCCGGATACTTCAGCTTCAGTAGAGATTTAAACAAAAACGGAAGGTTTTCAGCTTCATTTCGGTAAGGAACGACTATGGAAAAACTGATTTTTGGATCCGGATTACTTCCGTAGAAATTTTTGACATGCGAAAATCCGTAGAGCAGGAAAAGCATTGCCAGCACATAAAGCAGCGTGATGATCACGGCCGCGATGATCATGCTACGGCGTGTTTGGCTTTTTTATACCTGAGCACGTAGTAACTTCCGGCAAGACCGGGAAGCCCAAAATTAAGGATCCAAACCGTAAGCACGATAGTGAGTACAATGATTTGGGGCACCTGTAACATTCCGAAGATCCATACCGCAAATCCGCCTTTTATGAAGGCATCAAAAATGATCATGGTAGGGATAATGGAAGCCAGGATATACGTGCTAAAAACGGCCGATATAAGTAAAGGGTAAGACACGTCTACTTTAAATTCCAGTAGCAAAAAATAGAATTGATGGGTAAATATCAAAAATCTTATACTGGCAAAAATGAGGGTTTTCCACCTTATTTTTTCTGAAACATTGTGAAAGGATTCTTCCAGGCGTTGAATCGAATAGCCTTTAATTCGTATCCTGAATTTTTTCATCACCACATAAATGATAAACGGCGCAAATAAAAGGCCCGAGACCAGAATAATATTGAATATGGGCAGGGCGAGGTCAAGCGAAGTGATGAGAAACAGCAGGCCGGCAATCCCAAAGAAATAGGTGGCAAATAGTTGGGCGGTATTCCCCAAAAAGTTCAAAAAGATGATCTTTCTCCAGGCAGCCCGGGTATAGTAAAGGCACTTGGCGCCATATTCCCCAATGCGGCTGGGAGTAAATATGGCTGCTGTGAAAGATGCAAGGCTCTCGCGCATGGCGGCTTTAAAGGAATTCTCACGCACATGACTGCTTAAGGTCTGCCATTTTAAGATCTCAAAATACCAGTTTAAGACAGTGAGAATAATGAGGATCACGATGTTGGAAAAGGAAAAGATCCTGTAATCATTAAGAATATCGACGAAGCGATCAAAGTCCATTGCTTCATCGTTGGTCACTTTATACCAAATAAATGATACTGCGGCCAATACCACCAGTACTTTGAGAACTAGTGAGAAGAATTGATTAGCTTTGTGCGAGGTTATTCGCATGAATTTATTTAAGAACCGGAAATTTCCGGCATTACATCACCGGCTGGTTTGAACCTACAATATTACGAAGCTTTTGAATACTGAAAAAATCATTTTAGGCATTGACCCCGGCACGACCATAATGGGCTTTGGGCTTATTAAGGTCGTGAACAAAAAAATGTCTTTTCTCCAGCTTAACGAGCTCGAGCTCCAAAAGTACAATGATCCTTATATAAAACTTAAATTAATTTTTGAGCGCACTGTAGAACTCATCGATACCTGGAACCCAGATGAGATTGCTATTGAGGCTCCTTTCTTCGGAAAAAATGTGCAATCTATGCTTAAGCTGGGGCGCGCACAGGGAGTAGCAATGGCAGCAGGTCTTAGCCGGGAGGTTCCGGTTACAGAATACTCTCCAAAAAAGATAAAAATGGCCATCACCGGAAACGGAAATGCCAGCAAAGAACAGGTCGCCGGAATGCTTCAAAGCCTGCTTTCCCTCAAATCCCTGCCCAAGAACCTCGATGCCACCGACGGACTCGCAGCTGCGGTTTGCCACTTCTATAACTCGGGAAAGGTGGAAGTTGGGAAAAGCTACACCGGGTGGGAAGCTTTTGTAAAGCAAAATCCGGGGAAAATAAAATAAGCCCCCTAACCCCCAAAGGGGGATATTAATATGGAAAAGAAGGAGAAAGATATAGGTATTAGCTCCTCCCCTTTGGGGAGGCTGGGTGGGGCTATTTATATTCACATTCCCTTCTGCAAACAAGCCTGTCACTACTGTGACTTTCATTTCTCGACTTCGGTAAAGAAGAAGCCCGAGATGGTGGAGGCGATCTGCAAGGAATTGTTGCTGCGGAAAGAGGAAATTCCGACGGAAGTGGAGACCATCTACTTTGGGGGAGGAACTCCGTCGCTGCTTTCTGCGGAAGAATTGCAGCAGATCTTTGAAGTAATTCAGCTGAATTACAAAGTTTCTGAAGACGCAGAAGTTACTTTAGAAGCAAATCCCGATGATCTTACTGAACAAAAACTGAAAATGTTTGCAGCTTCTCCAATAAACCGGCTAAGCATTGGGGTGCAGTCTTTTTTTGAGCAGGATCTTAAGTTGATGAACCGGGCGCATAATGCTGAAGAAGCTTTGGAGTCAATAAAGCTGGCGAAGCAGTATTTCGGGAATATTTCTATAGATCTTATCTACGGGATTCCCGGCATGAGCAATGAGCGGTGGAAAGAGAATCTGCAGACGGCTCTTGATCTGGATGTGCCGCATATTTCCAGTTATGCATTGACTGTCGAACCAAAAACTGCTTTAAAAAGCATGATCGAAAAAGGAAAGGTAGCCCCCGTAGAGGAAGAACTGGCCAAAGAACAGTACGAGATCATGATCGAAACCTTATCGGCTGCCGACTTTGACAACTACGAATTCTCCAACTTTGGCAAACCCGGATTCTTTTCCCGCAATAACACCGCCTACTGGTTTGGTAAGCCTTACCTCGGTATTGGACCATCGGCACATTCCTTTGACGGTTTTCACCGCAAGTGGAACATCAGCAATAATACGCTCTACATTAAAAGTCTTCAAAAAGGGGAAATTCCGGCGGAAATTGAGAAGCTGTCGATCTCAGATAGATACAACGAACTGGTGATGACGAGGCTCCGCACCAAATGGGGCATTGCTATAGATGAGGTGGAAAGGAGTTTTGGTTTGAAGTACAGAGAATACCTGCTTCGGGAAGCTTCGAAATTAATTGCAGATGAAATGCTGGAGTGGAACGACGACCGACTCCAGATTTCCAAAAAAGGCAAATTCTTAAGCGACGGAATAGCCTCAGAATTATTTTGGGTAGAGGAGTAAATTGATCCGGAAGAACCCTTTCAGGGATCCAAACCCTGTAAGGGGTTGAGCTTACTTAACAAATTGATTAAGGCAAACCCTGAAGGGGTTCAATATTTATAGAAAAGAAAATCATACGACCCCTTCGGGGTCGAACGTTTTGCTGTTGGGTTTTTTATAAATGTGCAATCCCTTCGGGATTGAAATTTCTGGATTAAGGGTTTGCAACCCTGACACGTTGTTTTTGCTCAGCATGGCAGAACCTTCCAAAAAACATTCTATTTTTACAACATCCCAAAGAAACATCTTAAATGCAGGCAAGCGTTCAATTTAATAATCAAACCAACTATACCATCGACTTCTCCAAGCCACTGGATATTTCCCTTAGTTTACGAGGCGACGACAAGAATCCGGTGGCGTGGTATTTAAAAGCGCCCCGGATTCAACCCGTGCAGGAGGGAAACTGGATTGGAAAGGTAAGCAAAGGCGGATCTGTAAACTTCAATAATATCTCTTTCAATCCTCACGGCCACACTACCCATACCGAATGTGTGGGCCACATCACCCCCGAATATTACGGCATCAACGAAAGCCTTAAGACCTTCTTTTTTTCGGCTAAATTAGTTTCGGTAGAGCCGGTAAAGTCAGATGGCGATGAGGTGATCACCAAAGATCAGCTGAAAAAACTTTTTAGAGAGGGAGAGGCGCAGGCGGTTGTGATTCGTACGCTGCCAAACAGCATTGCCAAGCGTAGCAAACATTACTCTCACACCAACTGGCCTTATTTAGAGGAAGAGGCAGCAGTTTACCTGCGGGAGTGCGGAGTGGAACATCTGTTGATCGACCTGCCTTCTGTAGACAGGGAAGAGGACGGCGGGAAATTACTGGCTCATAAAGCATTTTGGAATTACCCTAAGAACACCCGCCTTGGATCAACAATTACTGAACTCGTCTACGTACCCTCCCGAATCGAAGACGGCTTTTATTTCTTAAACCTGCAGCCGGCATCTTTTGAAAATGATGCCGCGCCGTCCAGGCCTGTACTATATAAACCTGAAAAAGGATGAACCTCACTTTAAAGCTTGAAGAAATGGCCATGCTGTTGTTAGGAGTTTATGGATTCAGCATGCTTCCCTTTGAATGGTGGTGGTTCCCTTTGCTTTTCTTTGTTCCAGATTTTTCAATGTTGGGATATCTTTTTGGAAACACACCTGGTGCATTTATGTACAACCTTTTTCATCACAAAGCTGTGGCCATTGCGATCTATCTTGCCGGATCCTTTTTTCTTCTGCCGGTGTTGCAGCTCATCGGCGTGATCATGTTCTCTCATGCCGCTTTTGACCGGATGCTAGGCTACGGACTCAAATACGAGCAGGGTTTCCAGCACACTCATCTCGGTACCATTGGAAAGGCCCAGAAAGTAGATGATCAGCTTTCCTGATTTCTTATCTTTGAGTTATGGACGTAGATAGCTTCAGAAATTATTGTCTAGCGAAGAAAGGCGTGACCGAGGAGTTGCCTTTTGGCCCTGATGCTCTTGTTTTTAAAGTAATGGGTAAGATGTTTGCGCTTGCCGCTTTAGAAAGTGTTCCTTTTAAGGTGAGCCTCAAGTGCGATCCTGAAAAAGCCCTTACTTTAAGAGATGAATATCCAGATTACATTGAAGGTGCTTATCATATGAACAAAAAGCACTGGAACAGCCTTCAGGTAGAAAGTCTTCCGCCGCAACTGGTGCGGGAGTTAATAGATCATTCTTACCTGCTTGTAGTTTCGGGTCTCACAAAGAAACTTCTGCAGGAATTACAAAACCTATAAATTAAATGACACAGCAACCCGCAACTTTTTATAAATCTCAAATAGAAAAATACCGCACACAGCTTCATGCAGCTTCCCGAAAACTGGGGCTTTCCAGCCTCTTGCGCTTCCTGGTATTCCTGGCGATCGCTTTTGCAGTCTATGCTTTTTGGGGCAATGCGACAGCTGTTGTGGCATCCCTGCTGGTGGGGATTGCCATTTTTGTGTTCCTGGTTTCCAGGCATTCCGATTTGCGGTACGAGCGGGATAAATTCAGGGAATTGATCAAGATCAATGAGACCGAACTTGATGTGCTTAAGCGGAATTTTCACAACCTGCCAACAGGAGATGAATTTGCAGATCCGCTGCATCCATACAGTCAGGATATCGATCTCTTCGGAAGGGCTTCTTTTTTCCAGTACCTTAACCGCTCAACTTTAATTGAAGGTAAGGAGAAACTGGCACAGCTGCTGCTTTCTAATGATATAAACCAGATTGAACTGAAGCAGGAAGCAATCAAAGAACTTGCTGAAAAAGCCGACTGGCGCCAGAATTTCTCTGCTCTTGCTACCTTAGTGAAAACGGAAACCCGTACCGCCACCATCACTGGGTGGCTCAACAACTACAAGAATTTTGTCCCCACATTCATGAAGTGGTTACCCCTGTTTTTTTCCACTATTTCGGGGATAGTAATAACAGCTTTTTTCCTCGACTTTATCGGCGGAATCGAACTTGCACTCTGGTTCTTCGCCGGACTACTAATCACCGGATTTTTCCTGAAGCGTATCAACCTGCTCTCCACAAGTGTAAGCAAAGTTCAGGATACCTTCCATCAATATTATCAGCTACTGGCGTTAATTGAGAACACGACATTTCATTCAGAATTACTGAAGAAGAACAAAGAAGAAATAGCTTCCGAAAAGCAGAAAGCTTCCGCCATTCTTAAGAAGTTTTCCAGGTCTATCGATTCCCTTGATCAGCGAAACAACATGATCTTTGGGGTGTTTGGAAATGGCTTTCTCCTGTGGGACCTGCGCTATTCCTGGAAGCTGGAGCAGTGGATAAAGGAACACGGGCAGGTGGTTCAAAAATGGTTTCGGGCTATAGAATTTCTGGATGCCTACAATTCTCTCGGAAACTTCGCCTTTAATCACCCGTCTTACGTTTTTCCTGAACTGCACCACGATTCCCATATTTCTGAAGCCACTCAGCTGGCGCATCCATTATTGGACCCAGAGAAACGAATAGCTAATGATTTTTCCATCGAAAAAGAGCAGTTTTTCATCATTACCGGTGCAAACATGGCCGGGAAAAGCACCTTTTTGAGAACTGTAAGTTTGCAGATCCTTATGGGAAATGTGGGACTTCCTGTTTGCGCCACTGCCTGCCATTACACGCCAATAAAACTCATCACCAGTATGCGCACTACAGATTCGCTTACAGATGATGAATCCTATTTCTTTTCGGAATTAAAACGGCTGAAGTTCGTGGTAGACGAGATAAAGACCAATAAATACTTCATAATCCTCGATGAGATCCTGAAGGGAACAAACAGTACAGATAAAGCCATTGGTTCCCGAAAGTTCATAGAAAAGCTGGTTGGCTCCAACTCTACCGGCATCATTGCCACCCATGATCTTAGCCTGTGTGAAGTTTCTGAAGAATTGCCACAGGTGAAAAACTATTATTTTGATGCAGAGATCATCAACGACGAACTCAATTTTGATTACCGCTTCAAAAAGGGCATCTGCCAGAATATGAATGCTTCTTTCCTGCTGAAGAAAATGGAAATTGTGGATTGAAGTACGAATTAGATTTACGAAGTTAGAAGTAGCACGTGTTTAGACCTCACAGGTTTTGAAAACCTGTGAGGTCTGCCTTAGAAGATGTAGAAGGAAGTTGCCTAGGATTGACTTCCCAGCCTCCGAAGAGGGATCTGTGTTCAAACATTATACAATATACATTATACAATAAAGAGTGGATAGTTTAACTCAAATAGTACTCGGTGCAGCGGTGGGCGAAGCGGTTTTGGGCAGGAAAGTCGGGAATAAGGCGATGCTTTACGGTGCAATTGCGGGAACCATCCCCGATCTCGATGCACTTGCGAGCAATTTCACCGACACAATAACTGCAATTGAGGTCCACCGCGGATTAACACATTCCATCTTTTTTGCTGTATTAGCGTCACCACTTTTCGGCTGGCTCATTTCAAAGATAGAACGAAAGAGCGGCGTTGGCTGGAAAGACTGGTCATGGCTCATGTTCTGGGGGTTATTTACACATCCCATTCTCGATTCCTTTACCACCTGGGGCACGCAGTTGTTCTGGCCGCACGACATCCGGCTGGCGTTTAAGAGCATTTTCGTGATTGATCCCTTATACACTCTGCCATTCCTGATTTTCCTTATCCTCGCCATGCGGCGGAAAAAAGAGGATCCAAAAAGGGCAAAATTCAACCGCCTTGGTTTGATTGTGAGTACAAGCTACCTGATGCTCACTTTATTCTTGAAGTTTATTGCTCACCAACAGTTTGTAGAAGATTTGGAGCAGCAGGGCATATTTTACTCCCGCATCGATACGCGCCCCACTCCGCTCAATACCGTTTTATGGTCGGCTAATGTGGAGGCCGAAGAAGACTTTCTCATTGGCTATTATTCCTTTTTTGATGAGGAGATGATAAGATTTGAAGCCGTGCCAAAGAACCATCATTACCTGGGGAGTCTCAAAAATGACAAAAATGTGCAGCGTTTAATTGACATCACCAATGGCTGGTACAGCATCTCCGAGAAAGATGGGTTCCTTTACTTTAACGATCTGCGCTTCGGAAAACTTAATCCTTCAGCTGAAGATTCAAATTTTGCTTTCAGCTATAAATTGATTCCGGAAGATGGCAGCGTAACAGCCGAAGAAGAGCCCAAGCGCCCGGAAGATGGAAAACAGATCCTTATAGATCTTTGGGAGCGCATCAAAGGCAATTAACTTCAGAAGTAAGATTCCCAGGAAGCTTTATATTTATCATTCAACAAAAATGTCATCATGAAATACCTTTTTTGGAACCTAACATTTCTTCTCCTTGTAAATTTTCCAGTACAGAGTCAGAATTCTTCCGAAGCATTAAAGCAGGTGATAGAAAAGGTTGATAAGCACAAAGCATATGACCGACAGGCCAATCCGCTGGGACTTTTTACAGAAGAATTATATAAAAAAGAGGCCGAATTTGCCCGGGAGCTCCTAAAGGAGCTCGAAGAGATCAATAAAGAGCAGCTTTCTGAAACTGAAGAGATCTCTGCGGAATTGTTGCGATATGATCTTCAGGAAACTGTCGATTTTTATGAATACGAGGCTTATTTGAATCCGTTGCTTTCAGATGCCGGCTTTCATGTGAGTCTGCCCTATCACGTGAGGGATTTTAGTACCTATACACAGGTAAAAGAATACCTGAACAAGCTCAATGCGATTCCCGCTTATGTAGATCAACACCTGGAATTGCTGCGGAAAGGGATCAAAAAAGGCAATTTACAGCCTGCGGTTATTTTTAAGGGTTATGAGGCTACCTATAATGACCAGATTGTTGATGATCCTAAAAAAAGTTTCTACTATTCGCCATTTTTGAAGCTTCCACCTATTCTGAATCAGCAGCAAAAAGATTCAGTTATAGCTGCGGCTGAAATTGCAGTCTCTAAAAATGTGATCCCGCAATTCAGGCGTGTAAAAGCCTTTTTTGAGACGGAATACCTTCCGGCGGCGCGAGAATCTATTGGAGTTTCAGAAATTCCCGGAGGCAGCGATTATTATCAGAATCGCCTGAATTACTATACCACGCTGGATCTTTCCGCAGAAGAGATCCATCAAAAAGGCCTGGAAGAAGTGGCACGGATCAATGCCGAAATGAAAAAGATCATTTCAGAAGTAGGTTTTGAAGGCAGTTTTGAAAATTTTATCCACTTCCTTCGGACAGACGAGCAGTTTTATGCGAAAACCGGAGAGGAGCTGCTAAAAGAGGCGAGGGATATTTCCAAACGCATCGATGCCCAGCTTCCGAAGTTCTTTAAAACCCTGCCGCGGAAGCCTTATGGTGTGGCTCCCGTGCCCGATGCTATTGCACCAAAGTACACTACCGGAAGATATGTGGGTGCCAGCGATGATACGCAGCCGGGGTATTATTGGGTGAACACTTACAATCTTTCAAACCGGCCACTGTATGTGCTTCCGGCGTTGACAGCCCATGAAGCAGTGCCCGGCCATCACCTGCAAATCTCTTTAAACGGGGAGCTGGGAGATAGCATTCCGAAGTTTAGAAGGAACTTCTATTTATCGGCTTTTGGAGAGGGCTGGGGACTTTATTCTGAAAGTCTGGCAGAAGAGATGGGCATTTACATAACTCCTTATGAGCGCTTCGGCAAACTAACTTATGAACAATGGCGCGCCGGCCGACTTGTAGTCGATACAGGTATACATGCCTTGGGCTGGACAAGAGAACAGGCGGTAGAGTTCCTGCGATCGAATACAGCACTTTCGATGCATAATATCAATACTGAGGTGGACCGATACATCTCCTGGCCGGGACAGGCAGTTTCTTATAAAATTGGTGAGATGAAGATCCGCGAACTCCGCAAAAAAGCTGAAGAAGCTCTTGGAACCAATTTCAATATTCGGGATTTCCATGAGATCATTCTCGAACAGGGAACGGTGACATTACCCATCCTGGAAGAAAGGGTGGATGCTTATATTGAAAGGAGTTTGAAGTAATATTTTAAAGACCTCACAGGTTTTTGAAACCTGTGAGGTCTAGTACATAATTTGAAGGCGGCTCTTTAAAAAACTATAAATCCTGCAGCTAAATCACATTCCAAAAAATCTTTTCCCACTTCGTGGAAATAACCTACTTTTGCACCCGCAAAAATTCTTTCTTAACACAGGATTTTTCTGAATAAAATCCAATCCTTAAAATCACCTGCAGACGTTCTGCAACCTCTATTTATGAACAACTCTTTACTTAAAGGCAGCCTTTTTGTTGCACTTGGGGCGATTAGCTATGGAATGCTAACTACCTTCGTAAAAATGGCCTATGCCGAAGGATACACCTCTCATGAGATCACTTTTGCCCAAATGGCCCTGGGCCTTGTGGGATTACTTGTTATCAACCTTTTTACAGGGAAAAAGAAGGGAGCTGCTCCCGTTCAAAATAAATCAAAAAATATTCTGAAACTTGTTGCCGCAGGGACTTCACTGGGTCTTACCAGTACTTTTTATTATCTGGCAGCTAAGTATATCCCGGTATCTATTGGTATCGTACTCTTAATGCAAAGCGTTTGGATGGGTGTGGTCCTGGAAGCTATCCTTGAAAAGAAAAGACCGGGTGCAAAAAAGGTATTTGCTGTAGTTGCTATCCTTGCCGGGACGGTAATTGCGACCAACTTAATGACCGATTCTTTCCAGCTGGACTGGAGAGGAATGGGCTGGGGGCTGCTTGCCGCAATGTCTTATACCGTGACTATCTACACCTCAAATACTGTTTCATTACAACTGCACCCTTTAAGGAGAAGCCTTTGGATGATGGTTGGAGGAACTCTTATTGTCGGGATCATTTCCTTCCCTTTTTTAATAGAACAATTTAACCTGCAGATATTTCAGAAATGGGGATTGATCCTTGCCATTTTTGGAACTATTCTTCCTCCCATTCTTTACACCCAGGGAATGCCTAAAACAGGAGTGGGCCTTGGTGCCATAGTATCTTCAATCGAGTTGCCGGCAGCGGTGCTTATGGCGTACTTCCTGTTGAGTGAGACAGTAAATCTCTATCAATGGGCAGGTATTGCTCTTATACTTATCGCAGTAATTCAGATGAACCTGCCTAATTTCAGGCGGTACAAGATCTAAATAAATAATTTTTCTGAAGATTTATCACAGGTTTCAGCAGAAGAGAATAATTTCAGGAAAGCCTGAAGGTGGCATTCTTAAACTACAGAAAATGCTACCTTTGTCTTAAAATTTCCTTAAAATGAGCTTAGAACAAGACCTGTTTCAAAGAAGTTCCTCGCAATGTGAACTTTGTACGTCTACCAATGATCTTGAGGTATATGAAATTCCCGATTCTCCTGCAGGTAGCGAACACCATATACTTGTTTGTGCTACCTGTAAAGAGCAAATAGAAGATCCTGAAAAGACAGACCCCAACCATTGGAGATGTCTTAATGACAGCATGTGGAGTACAGTCCCTGCTGTACAGGTCATGGCATGGCGTATGTTAAATCGTCTAAAAGGCGAAGGCTGGCCGCAAGACCTGCTTGATATGATGTATATGGAAGAGGAGCAGCTGGCATGGGCAAAAGCCGGACAGACTACAGGAGAAACCTCTGGAGGTGTGGTTCACAAGGATTCTAATGGTGTAACTATAGAAGCCGGGGATACCGTGGTATTGATTAAAGATCTGCCGGTACGTGGCTCCAGCCTCGTTGCGAAAAGAGGAACGGCCGTAAGAAGAGTTTCTTTAGTTCACGACAATCCGGAGCAGATTGAAGGTAAGGTGGAAGGTCAACAGATCGTGATCCTAACAAAGTTCGTTAAGAAGACATAAAAAAAGGAGTCTCAGAAGATTTGCGACTTTACAACATATTAAAAGGCCTCATAGATTTTCAAAACTGTGAGGCCTTTTGTATTGTATTCAAACCTAACAGGTCTTTGAGACCTGTTAGGTTTTATATATTCCGTTTGGTACGGATTTGCAATCCGTGCCTTGTATACCACTACTTCTCTGCCTGCTTCAGTTTAGTGAAGTGCTTATAGAAGTACGGAATGGTTTCAATTCCCTTAAGATAATTCCATATTCCGAAATGTTCATTTGGGGAGTGGATTGCATCTGTATCCAGTCCGAAGCCCATCAGAATAGTCTTACTTTTCAGTTCTTTCTCAAACAGGGCAACTATGGGAATACTTCCACCGCTGTGCTGCGGGATTGGATCTTTTCCGAAGACTTCGGCATAAGCATCATTGGCAGCCTGATATTCGAGTGTGTCAATAGGAGTAACGTAGGCCTGCCCACCGTGATGAGTAGTCACTTTTACCTTCACACTTTTTGGCGCGAGGCTCTCAAAATGTTTGGTGAACAATTGACTTATATTTTTCCAGTCCTGATCACTTACCAGGCGCATAGAAATTTTAGCATAGGCTTTTGATGGCAATACTGTTTTTGCACCTTCGCCGGTATAGCCTCCCCAAATTCCGTTCACATCTAGTGTAGGGCGAATAGAAGCCCGTTCCAGGGTGCTGAAACCTTCTTCTCCCTGCACATCTTCAATATTGAGTTTCTTCTTGTATGCTTCAAGATCAAAAGGAGCCTCGGCCATTTTTTCTCTTTCGGCTTCGCTGTATTCCTTTACATTGTCGTAGAACCCGGGAACGGTGATCCTGTTGTTCTCATCCTGTAAAGAAGCGATCATTTTTGAAAGCACATTAATGGGATTTGCGACCGCTCCTCCGTATAGTCCGCTATGAAGGTCGCGGTTGGGCCCGGTCACTTCCACTTCCATATAGCTGAGGCCGCGGAGTCCTGTGGTGATAGATGGCACATCTTTGGCAATCATCCCGGTATCACTAATAAGGATAACATCGTTCTGCAGTTTTTCCCTGTTCTTCTCAATGAACCAGCCCAGGTTTTCACTTCCCACTTCTTCTTCCCCTTCAATCATGAACTTCACATTGCAGGGAAGTTTATCATTTTTGGTCATGTACTCCAATGCCTTTACGTGCATGTACATTTGGCCTTTATCGTCACATGCTCCCCTGGCAAAAATGGCACCTTCGGGATGAATTTCTGTGTTTTTGATCACCGGCTCAAACGGTGGACTCTCCCATAGTTCAACAGGATCTGGCGGCTGGACGTCGTAATGACCATAAACGAGCACGGTGGGCAGGTTCTTATCAATGATCTTTTCTCCAAAAACAACCGGATGACCGGGTGTTTCATGGATTTCGGCCACATCGCAACCAGCGTCTAACAGGCTTTGTTTAACAGCTTCGGCAGTTTTTAGTAGATCTTTCTTGTATTTGGAATCGGCACTAATGGAAGGGATTTTTAGCAGCTCCACGAGTTCGTCAATGAACCGCTGTTTATTCGCTTCCACATATTTTTTAATGTCTTGCATGTGTATAATTTTGGTAAAGAGTAAAGGTAAGAAAATTAGATGTGAGACATTAGATATGAGATTTGAGACTTAGCTCAGGTTTAATTACTGATGTCTGAAATAATTTTTTTCATCCTCGAATGAAAAAAAATTATTTTTCCATTTGCAGATTCAAACTTATGTTTATATTTGCATCCGCTTACAACAAGCAATCATATTGAAATTACCAACGCGGGCGTGGTGGAATTGGTAGACACGCTAGACTTAGGATCTAGTGCCTCACGGTGTGAAGGTTCGAGTCCTTTCGCCCGCACAGATTGAAAAAGCCGACTTTTAACGAGTCGGCTTTTTTATTGATCAATATTTCAGGATATTTCGGTAATTGAGAAATACCCAGCTAAACAAGGTTGATATCCACCTCTCTTCTGTCAGCAGATTCTTTTCAGCAAAAAAAAGCTCCGGAAGATTCCGAAGCTAAATTCATAAACCGCATTTCAACATTTCACTATGCAACCTGGGAAAGTGCTTCCGGGGTATGGTTATAGTAGTTTAATGAGCTTTGATAAAAATTCAGGCTTCTTTTGTCATTTTTGAGGCAGGAAGAAAGGAACCTGTCCAGGTCCTGGCACTCAAAATTTACTGTAGTGTATTGATGCGGAGCCATAGGAATTTCGGCTTTAATAAGTTGTTGCTTATAATCTATCTCTACACGACGGGCTCCAAAATACATTTTAATGATCCCCTTGTGAAGTGAGCTGTATTTTTCCATTTCAGTTTCACAAGTAGTACAACTATCGTGTATAAAATTCTTGAATTGTTCAATAATTTGAGAGGGTTGAAATGATGTCATGTGGCTGATTATATTTTAGTTAGTTTTCTTTTTACAGGGCCTAAATTAAGACTTCAGGTGTTAAAAATGTTCTAATAAAATGTTGATTAATAAAGAATTAACAGCGAAGTAACATTCCTAAACAAAAGTTGTGAAGAATTAAGAAAAAGTGCGTAGAATCCTACAGCAAAACCTTAATAATTTTACCCTCTTTTTAAGGCTGTAAGGCATAGCCTGTTTTTCTCCTGAAGTAGTGTTAACAGGTGTTTGAAGGAAAAATACTATCTTAAACAAAAAAAGCGTGAGTAAGAAAAAAACAACAATCTGGATCGGTGTGGGTGTGGCAGGTATTATTCTTCTGCTGTTTCTGGCAAATCTATACGTGAAGAACAGGATTGAGCAGCAGCTTGATGAGAAACTGCAGGCTTCGGGTTACAATGATCTTTCAGTAAATATCTTTCTTAATAGGTTCAGCGTAGAGAACCTGAAGCTTGATGAACGCAGGTTTGCGGGAAGCATAGATAAAGTTAAAGTAAGCGGACTTTCGTACACCGAATATTTATTCAATAACAATATCGAGGTAGATGAATTTGAGATCATCTCCCCCTCGCTTACCTTCTTTCCTAAAGATACTTCTGCAAATAAACCTTCGGCGCAACAGCAGGTACATGTAAAGAATCTACGGGTCAAAAATGGCAGTTTTAGTAAACAACCTTCCGATACTGCTGCGGCCACCATGTATGCTCATATCCCAACAGCACGGATTGAAGATATTAAATCGGGAATGCAGCTCTCCGGTCTCAAAGATTATCAGCTTGAACTCGATACGCTTTATCTGAAGATGAATCCTGAGCACTACATTGATGTGGGAAGGGTTTCAGCTAAGAATGGGCAAATTGAGATTTCCGATTTTAAGATCCGTTCCCTCTTTACCCGCGAAGAATTTGTGCAAAGGATCCCTTACGAAAAAGATTACGTAAGGCTTGATGTAGAAAAGATCACGCTCGACAGTCTTAACTTTGAGATGCGGAAAGATTCCTTGTACCTGCGAAACCCAAAAATGACCGTTGCCCGGGCTCAGCTTGATATTTACAGGAACAAACTGGTAACCGATTATCCCCATGAGAAGCCGCTTTACAGTAAGATGTTGCGGGAAGCGCCTATTTACCTGAATTTTGAAAAGGTAGAGGTGAAAAACAGCGAAATTGTATATGAAGAACAGACAGAGGGCGCAGAGAAGCCAGCTATAGTTCGCTTTGCTGCTGTTAATGGCGAAATTAATAACCTCCACAATCTAAAGGAGCTCGATACTCAACCCAAAATAACTGCTAATGCCGATTTTATGCAAGGCACCCCGGTGAGTATTGACTGGACCTTTCCTGTTTTTAATCCTCAGGACAAATTTCAGATCTCGGGCAACTTTGGCACCATCGAAGGTGAGGCCCTGGATCCTTTTCTTATTCCTTCCCTTAATGCCCGCGCCCGCGGAACCGTAAATAGCGTCTACTTTAATTTCCACGGAAATGATGACGTGCTGCAAGGCGATTTCAGGATGGAATACGATGAGTTTAAAGTGGAACTGGTTAATAAAGAGAAGGAGAAAAAAGGCTTTTTAAGTGCTATTGCCAACCTCTTTGTAGATAACGAACAGGAACCCGATGAAGGCGGCGGCCAGGACGTGCGGGTAGAGCGCACCAAAAACAAGTCTTTCTGGAACTATGCCTGGAAAGGCCTGCGTGAAGGCTTGCTCGATGCCGTGGGACAGCTTTAAAAAGTTTAAGGTTTAATGTTCAAGGTTCCAGGTTTAAGCGAAATTTCTTTCAGAAAAAAGATTTCGGAAATGCCATTTTTGAGAGGGAAGTTGCATTAATCCTTATTCTGAAGTTGTTTGAGTGAATGATCAATGAATAATAAACAGATCTACAATTTGCAGTTCCCCGTCAGTTCGAGTGTTTTTCGCCATGCGGGAGCATGGTGAAAAATGTATCGAGAACCGGGTAAATCTTTGACTGCAATAGCAAGGGTAGATTTGTATCGAGAACAGTGGCTAAGTGGACGGCTTTCTTCCCGATACGATTTCCCGTCGCTCCCGCTCATAAAAATCACCTGCCTGTATCAGGCAAGCTCGAAGTGACGGCCATGAGATAAAATTGTTAGGTAATTTAAAGGTTGAATGTTTAAAGTGGTGGATATTCATCTCAAACTCAAGTCCTGGTTCCAAATTCTTACAGCGAAGCGATCCTATTTTTAATTATACGGAATAATTCCATACAATAGGAAAATTTCCTATTTTTGCTGAAAATCAGCAGTATGGATTATGAAAGAATAAAGGAGAAGCTGAGTATCTTAGCCGATGCCGCTAAATACGACGTTTCCTGTTCTTCCAGCGGAAGCAAACGCAAAAACACCACCAACGGTCTCGGTGATTCCTCGGGCATGGGCATTTGCCATTCTTATACCGAAGATGGCCGCTGTGTTTCCCTGCTCAAGATCCTGCTCACCAACCACTGTATTTTTGACTGCGCCTACTGCGTGACCCGCAAGAGTAATGATGTAAAACGCGCTGCTTTTAAGGTGCAGGAAGTGGTGGATCTTACCATTCATTTTTACCGGCGTAATTATATTGAAGGCCTTTTCCTGAGTTCCGGAATCTTTAAAGATGCCGATTATACCATGGAACGCCTCATCCAGGTGGCGAAAAAGCTGCGGCTGAAAGAGAATTTCAATGGCTATATTCACCTGAAGTCGATTCCCGGCGCCAGCGACGAACTCATGCGCGAGGCCGGACTCTATGCCGATCGCCTGAGTGTTAACATCGAGATCCCCACCAAAAGCGGACTCAAGCTCCTGGCGCCCGACAAAAAGCATGAAGATTTCATGAAGCCGATGGAAAAGGTGAAAAATGAGATCATCCAGTACAAACAGGAAAGTCGGCTTATAAAAAGCACACCCAAATATGCCCCGGCGGGGCAGAGCACGCAGATGATCATTGGCGCATCGGGGGAGAGTGACCGTGACATCATGTATTCGGCTAATTTTTTCTACAAGAAGTACAACATGAAGCGGGTCTATTATTCCGGGTATGTGCCGGTGGCCGAAGATCCGCGGTTGCCGGCTCTGAATTCTCAGGTACCGCTGTTGCGGGAGAACCGCCTGTACCAAACCGACTGGCTGCTGCGCTTCTACGGATTTGACATTCGGGAGCTACTGAATGAGCAGAACCTAAATCTCGACCTTGAGGTAGATCCAAAACTCAGTTGGGCGCTGCGAAACCGACATTTGTTTCCGGTGAATATTAATCGGGTAGAAAAGCAATTGCTGTTGCGCATTCCGGGTATTGGATTGAAGTCGGTCAACAAGATCCTGCAGGCGAGAAAATTCCGGAAGCTCAACTGGGAGCACCTGAAGAACATCGGGATCGCCATGAACAGGGCGAAACATTTTATCACCTGCGACTCCCGCGAATTTGAAGTAAAAGAACCTTCCAGCGAGTATCTCAAAAATGTCATTTTAAAGACCTCATCGGGGAAGTTCAGGAAGGAGATTGGAACCCAGTTAAGCCTTTTTTAGATGGAACAGCAGGCGGTACATATTTATGACGGCACGCTGGAAGGTTTTCTCTGCTGCGTGTTCACCGCCTATGAAGAAAAGCTGAAAGTCGTGGATATAAAACCGCCGGGAGGGCAGGCAGGGCAACAATTATTTTCAGAATCAAGGGAGGTGATCACAGAGCCTGAAAAGGCCAAACGCGTATGGACGTCCCTGAAGAAAAAAGCTTCCCCCGCCGGGCTGCGGGATCTAAAATGGGCTTTTCTGAGTGAAATTTTGGGGATGGAAATGCACATGTTCAGCATGATTCGTTACATCCTTGCCGAAAATGTGCCGGTGGACCGGGATTTTTCCCATCCCGCAGTGCTAAAAGTAGCACAGGCAGCAAAGAAAGTGGGACGCGAGAAACATCGCATGGAAGCTTTTGTGCGCTTCAGGCTGACCAAAGATGAGGTGTATTTTGCTGCAATTGAACCCGATTTCAATGTACTGCCGCTTATAAAAAGTCATTTTAAGAACCGCTATGCAGATCAAAAGTGGATTATTTATGATCTAAAACGAAATTTCGGCATCGCGTGGGATCTTTCAGAAATAAATTATATCACTCTGGATCTCAATCCCGCCATAGGCATTTCAGGCGCACCAGAGACTTATTTTCATACTTCAGAAATAGCATTTCAGCAGCTGTGGAATCAGTATTTTACCAGCACAAACATCAAAAGCAGGGCAAACTCTAAGTTGCATGTGCAGCACCTCCCAAAGCGTTACTGGAAGTACCTCACAGAAAAGAACCTTCAGAAATGACATTTTAGAGAGGTAAGTTATCCAAGATCAAAATGATATCGATGATTTGCCACTGGCTAAAGCCAGTGGTTTGAAGAAGAGGTGAAATTGGGGCTTTAGCCCAAAATCCTGGTTGTATGTAAAAGGAGCTGATGGAATTGGAAAACTCAATTGGGCTAAAGCCCTATCTATCTTTTATTCCATTAAACCCTCCGCCTAAAGGCGAAGGCAATTGATATTTCTTTCTTGCTAATAAAAATAACCTGAAACTCCCAAAGCATCGGAACAGGTTGACAGAGCTATTCATTTTGAGTTTTCCAACAGTTTTGAAGAATTTGAATTGAAGAAGGTAAATCCCCGGCCTATCGAAAATTTTGCGTAAAAATTGAAATGAGCGGGCCGCAAAATTTTAGGCTGTTTGAGCCGAATGGATCTTGAGATTTAGAAAAAGGCTTGTGGCGAGTTCCTAAAATTTAGGCTCCGAATGAAAATTTTAGCAACATTTTCGTAAGCCCAGATTTTTTGGTTCTTTTTCATCAATGGAAAAAGAACAAGAGTATCTTCCATTGAAAAGAACTCATTGGAACGAATAGAACCTTAAACTCCCAAAGCATCGGAACAGGTTGACGAAAATGTTTTTGTTGATTATCAGAATTGAAGAAGGCAAATCCCCGGCCTATCGAAAATTGATTGTGAAATTTGAAGAGAGATGGCGTTTAAATTTTCTGCTGCCTGCCTGCCGGTAGGCAGGTTTGAGCGTCCTTTATTTTTCTCGTTGCACTTTTTCTCCCGCAAGTTCAGAAAATTTAGACATCGACCGAAAAATTTAGATCAATTTACGTAAACCTAGCGTTTTTTGGTTCTTTTTTGGGCAATGCAAAAAAGAACAGAACAATATTCAATTGGAAAAATTCTTATCCTTTTTTTTTCAAAATAACCCGCTGACAATGGTATTTTAGATATGTAGGTCACGAGGTGATTTCTTGTTTAAAATAGAACCTGAAATCGACGTCATTCTGAATTTATTTCAGAGGTCTTCGGAAAAACGTGAACCTGAACCTCCCGAAGCATCGGTACAGGTTGATGCCTGACAAATCCTTCAGAAAATATCTTCAGAAAATGCTATTTTAAAGAGATATGTAATTCAGACATTTATGACCTGATTAAAATCATGTTATAATCAGAACCACCCTTATACTTTTGCAACTAAATTAAAAGGTATGAGCACTTCTTTAATTCAGAAATACAACGTTCCCGGCCCCAGGTATACCAGTTATCCCACGGTGCCCTACTGGAACGAAGCTGCATTTACGGTAGCACAATATAAAGAGCGACTAAAAAAGTCATTTTTGGAGAGCAACAGCGAAGAGGGAATAAGTATCTACATTCACCTGCCTTTTTGCGAGAGCCTCTGTACTTTTTGCGGTTGCAACAAACGCATTACCAAACGCCACGAAGTGGAGTCGCCGTACATCGCTGCGGTGCTCGAGGAGTGGGACATGTATGTGAACCTGCTGGAGGAAAAACCGGTGATAAAGGAGATACACCTGGGTGGAGGAACACCCACGTTCTTTTCTCCTGCAAACCTCAAGATCCTTCTTGACGGACTTTTTGAAAAAGCTGTGCGGGCAGAGGAAACCGATTTCAGCTTTGAAGGCCATCCCAACAACACCAAACAGGAGCACCTGCAGTTGCTTTATGAACTGGGTTTTGACCGGGTGAGCTATGGCGTGCAGGATTATAATTTTGAGGTGCAACGGGCTATTCACAGGTTTCAGCCTTTTGTGAATGTAAAAAATGCTACTGAAGGCGCCCGCGAGATTGGTTACACTTCTGTAGGTCATGACTTGATTTTTGGTCTGCCATTTCAGACTGTAGACCACGTGAGGGAAACCATAGAGAAGACCAAAGAATTAATGCCCGATAGGATTGCTTTTTACAGCTATGCGCACGTGCCGTGGATAAAAGGGAACGGGCAGCGTGGTTTTAAAGATGAAGACCTGCCAACAGCCGCTGTGAAACGCGAAATGTACGAGGTGGGAAAACAGTTACTTGCCGAAGCCGGATATGTAGAAGTGGGCATGGATCATTTTGCTCTAAAGACCGACACACTTTACAAGGCGATGGAAAGCAACAAGCTGCACCGCAACTTTATGGGCTACACCTCTTCAAAGACAAAGGTAATGATAGGTTTGGGAGTTTCGGCTATTAGTGACAGCTGGACCGGTTTCGCCCAGAATGTCAAGACCATTGAAGAATATTACGAGATCCTTGAAAAAGGCGATCTACCCCTTTACCGCGGACATATTCTTACTGCGGAAGATGAAAAAATGCGTCAACACATTCTGAATCTTATGTGCAACCTCGAAACATCATGGAAAGACGACGCAATGAAGTTTCCGGAACTTCCTGAAGTCCTCATCAGCCTGAAAGAAATGGAAGCCGATGGCCTCCTGGAATTCGGAGATGAAAAACTCATCATCAAAGAAACAGGACGTCCTTTTGTAAGGAACATCTGCATGGCTTTTGACCTGTTACTGCAAAGAAATAAACCGGAGACGAGGTTGTTCTCTATGACGGTTTAGGGTTCTTTACGTCATTCCGAAGGAGCCAGATAGTGACTGAAGGAATCTGCCGCTAGCGGTATTCTGCTCCTCTTTCAACTTCGGATGAAGAAGTTCATTCTTATTGCCTTACTTTTTTGCATTACCTCCGATCGATACCCAATTCACCTTAAATTTGGCACATATCATCTGGAAATAAATAGGAATTGAAGGATCGGTTGAATTCATTATCTTTAATAAAAATGATGAGATGGAAGCTATAGAATTGAGGCGCAGGTTAGTGGATTACATAAATAAAGCTGATGAAACGGTACTAAAAGAAGTTCAGGCCCTGGTGGAGAATTATGAAAATGATTCCATAGTAGCTTATACCGTACAGGGAAAGCCTTTAAATAGAGAGGAGTTTCAAAAGGAAATTTCTGAAGCTGAGGCCGAATATAGAAAGGGCAATTTTAGTACACAGGATCAATTAGAGGAAGAAATCAGGAATTGGAGAAAATAATTTGGACAAACCCCGCTAAATTTCCCTCCGACATATATGGCAGTTCTATGCTGAAATAAATCCCGATCTGGCTGATAAAATTATTGGTGAAATTCTGGAGGGGGTCAAAAACCTCGTTTTTTTAGAGCAGTACCAGGTAGAGGAAACTTTACCAGGGAATTACAGGAGGATAATAATTAGACATTTTAAAATAATTTATCGTGCAATGGGGAATGGAATAGTAGTTTTACAAGTTTTTGATACCAGACATAATCCCGAAAAACATAAAATTTAAATCAGTTTCCCACAGAATTTCTGGCTTTTCTCCGGATACGTATACGCCTTCTGCATTGGTATGGTGAATGTAAACGACCACCCCTTCGGCCGGTGTCTTTCCGTCAGATTCATAAATGAAACCGCTTAGCAAATGCTTAACTGAAGCCGACTTAAATTCGAAGATAAAAAGCTCATCGTAAAAGAATCGGGACGTCCTTTTGTAAGGAACATCTGTATGGCTTTTGACCTGCTGCTTCAAAGAAATAAACCGGAGACGAGGTTGTTCTCGATGACGGTTTAGGGATTAGATAGGTTAATTGAAAAAGGTCCAATATTTAGAGAAGAAAAACCTCCTTATTGTGCCAACTTAAAGACTCTTGTGAGGGAAAATGTTTTTCTTTTTCGGGAAGAATAATTTGTTGTCCTTCAAATTGTGAGAGATTGAATTTTGATTCATCTTCCTGAATAGAAGGCGAAACTCTTACTAAAAAACCGGAATTGATTGTTATTAGACCTCTGTCAAAAGCTCTATGGAGCGTAGGTGATAATGCAATCCCGTTAGTCACAGTATCATCTCCGGAAAGGCTAAATGGATAAATATGACAGGCATCTATCATCTGGAGATTATGAGAAGATTGTATTTTCATTCCGGTAATACAACAGGTATGATTATAGATCCTTGGAATGGTTTTCTTAAATAGACCGCCACGAACAAATAATTCCTCTTCATATTCATCTTCTTCCATGGTTTCTCTTAATCTTTGGATATGATTTTGATAAACCTCTTTAGGCTCATTTAAGATTGCATATTCAATATTTTCTTCTTCGTAATTTCTTTCTGGTCTTAAGTAAATGGATTTACTGTTAGCGAAGTAGGTCTCTAAAATCAGGTATTCAAACCATAACTGATTCGGAATTTCCTGAAGGAGTAGAAAAAGTTCCCGGTCAATTTCTGCAAACGCAATAGATTCTTTTAGATTCTTAAAACTTTTTATACTTTTTGAACTAGTGGTAATAATCTCTTTTCCTGGTTTTGCAACTAAATACCAGAATGGCTCTGACCTTAAATGAAAAAATGGAAGGGAAAAATTTCGTTTATGATCAGTATGGACAAGTTGATTCCAATTTTGCTTAAAAGCGAGCAGTAGTTCGGCAGTGATAAAAATCCGGTTTGTGGTTATAATACCTTTGGAAATTTGTTGAAGTATTGAAAGTAATAAAATAGGCTTGTGAGGAGCCTTGCCCATACCTTTTACATAGGCGCATCTCAACTTTTTGAATTGGTTTGAATATTTTATTACTACTTCTTCGGACATATCCTTTTACCCAACAGCTAATTTTTGACTTTCTTTTAAAATGTATGAAGGCATAGGTTCAAGAAGCCTCCATTCTACACTCATTGGTTTTGCTCCTTGAGATTTAATAAATTCTGTTTTCCCTAAAAATGTGTATGACATTGTGAATCCATATTCATCAACATTTTGTTCTCTAACAAAAAGTAGAATTTTCTTTCCAATCTTCTTATGCTGAATGTAAGATTCTCCTTTTGGAGAGTTAGGAGAGATGCTATTCTGAGATTGCCAATGAAAAAGTGTTTTATTCACAGCATAATCTTCATACATAGTTGTGGGTGAATATTCTTTTTCGGTTTTCTTCAGGGTAACAAATAATGCTTCTACATTGACATTTTTATTAAATGCTGCTCCTTCGCGATTTGAGGATTTTTTACTGAAGGTGCTCATTCCTATTGCAGCGAGTATCTCTTCCCGATTATACCTGCTATGGAGCTTTAACGGGAATGGGAAATCTAAATCAATTTCTTTCTCTACAAACTCAATTTTTTCAATTAGATGCTCAGTGAATTCTTGCATTTCTTGTAACATGACTGGGTTGTTTCTAAGTGAGGCGATACTCTCTTTTGCATTTACAAAATTGAGTTTTGTCCCAGCTTCCTGCCATACATCATAGTGGAACATTAGAAGCATTATTTGCTCTTCTTCAGTCAGCAAATTTAAATTGGCCTTAGGAGAAATAATTTTCTGAATAAATTCCAAATAGCTTAATGAATTGCAATACATAAGCTTCTTTTGCATACAACTTGTTAGCTCCTTCTCTTGGGGTTCATCAAAATCTGGGATAACCTTTGCATCTGCACATAATCTCTTCCAGCTTCCCTTCTTGTAAATTTGGCGAAGTTCAAAATGGTGAAATTCTAAAAAATTGTTTAAAGTAAGTGGGAGAGTGGAGTGGTGCTTAAACTGCTGTATTTTAAGCAGAATTTGAGGTCTTCTAAATTCTGTAGCTTCTCGAATGTTTTTTAAAATTACTTCCTTAGCCTTTTTCTCCAGTACAATAGAACAGCCTAATGGCAAATGCGGGAATTCATCTTCTATTTCCTTTATTATAGAGGTGTGAGTTTTCCCAACAAGCGCTCTAAATTTATGTTCAAAATCATATTCTGCCCGAGCATTGCCTACAAAGTCTAAAACAGTCAAGCAGTCTTTATTTTCTGCAAGTCTAAGTCCACGACCTAATTGCTGGAGAAAAACAGTTAAACTTTCTGTAGGTCTAAGGAATAGTACTGTATCAATATTAGGAATGTCGACACCTTCATTAAAAATGTCTACCACGAATAGGTAGTTTATTTCTTTTT
This sequence comes from Salinimicrobium sp. WS361, assembly GCF_050750585.1. Lineage (NCBI taxonomy): Bacteria > Pseudomonadati > Bacteroidota > Flavobacteriia > Flavobacteriales > Flavobacteriaceae > Salinimicrobium > Salinimicrobium sp. WS361. Next base: position 246,581 of record NZ_JBOJLM010000001.1, on the reverse strand, counting down.
TAAACAGTTTATTTCGAACTCCTTCGCGAGATGAACTATTACTACTTACAAGATAATCAGCTTTTAATCCAGCTATTGTAAATTTTTCTGCCATGTATCTCGCATGTTCTTGACTCACACAGAATCCTAATGCCTGTACATCATGAGTATCGGTTAAATACTCCTCACAATTATGAATGATATCAGAAACCCTTCTGTCATTTTCGGTGTAAAGTTTAGTAAGTTCATTTACTTCATATTTACCATTCCTCCAATTGACATTAGAGAGATCAATAGTATCAGAAAGAGCAAAATATTGGAAAGGACTTAATAGCTTTCGGTTTAAAGCTTCCGGGAGGCGTATTTCTGCAGCAATTTTGTTGTGAAAATCTTCAGCGATGTCTCCTCCATCCATTCTTTCGGGTGTGGCTGTTAAACCTAAAAGTATGTTGGGAGCAAATTTTTTGAGAATTGGACGATAACTGTTTGCAACAATATGATGTACTTCATCAATTATTATATAATCAAAGAAATTGGAACCTAGGCCTAATTTGTGTAGCCGATTATTTAAAGTCTGAACGGATGCAAAAATTTGATTATAATTTACAGGCTCATTCCCGTCTACCCATAATTCTCCAAAATTGGCATTGCGAAGTACATGCTGAAAAGTTATTTGAGCCTGCTGTAAAATTTCTTTTCGATGTGCAACAAATAGAAATTTAGCACTCGGATTTTCTAAATAAAATCTCTTGAAGTCAAAGGCAGAAATAACAGTCTTTCCTGTTCCAGTGGCTGCAACCAATAAGTTTTTATTTCTATTATGAACCTCTCTTTCAGACTGGAGTTTAGATAAAATCTCCTCTTGATAAGGATATGGTTTTAAATCAAAGAAGGTTGTGATTTGATTTGTGCCGTATGAACTTTGTCTTTTAAGAGCACTACTCAATTTTTCTCTATCTCTCCCTTTTTCGTAGAATTCAAATTCTGGATCCTCCCAATATGTTTCAAAGGTTTTCTGAAACTTATCGATGATATGTCCGATTTCCTGAGTAGTAACTTTTAAATTCCATTCCAAACCATTTGTGAGTGCAGAACGTGAAAGATTTGATGAGCCAATATAACCCGTATGAAATCCAGAATTCCTTAAGAATAAATATGCTTTAGCGTGTAAACGTTCATGTTCTGAATTATAGGAAACCTTAATTTCAGTGTTAGGTAAGGAAGAAAGATATTCAACCGCCTTTACATCGGTGGCTCCCATATAGGACGTGGTAATAATCTTTAATTTCCTTCCGCTATTTGTAAACTCTTCTAGCTCTTTTTTAAAGATCCGAATTCCAGAGTATTTAATAAATGAAACCAACCAAGAAATTTCGTCAGATGAAAGTATTTCCTTTCTCAGTTCACTCTCCAAAGAGATACCTACGTTGTTACCTGTGAATAATTCACTTTGGCTTAATCTAGTATAGGGAGTGATTTCTTTTAACCTGGCTTCCAAATTTGAATAAGGAAAATCAAGTTTTGAAAATACAGCTTGCAGAATTTTTCCCTCAGTTTCTATCAAGTTTTCTGTTAAATCCAGATTTTTTAGTTCTGTCGCAAGCAGCTGTATTATTTTATTAGAAAGTTCGATTTGAAGTAAAGGACGGTCTTTCTCCTTTATTTCATTCAGAGCATATTTAATGGTTTCGGCGAGATAAATACTTAAATGCTGTGATGCCTCTTCCTTGTCTAGAGTAGTTTCACTTATGTGAAATTTTTGAGTATCAACTAAACTTAATTTGTTAGCTACGAGTTTATTTATTAGTTGTTCGTAGAGACCTGTTTCGAAATTCATCTATAATTTTGAATGTAATTTTGAACAATAGGAATGTCTGCTTTTGCCCAATCAAATTGTGTTAATTCACTTGAACTCACCCATTCAATTTTTAAGTGTTCTTTTAAATTAATTTCAAATGTTTGTAGGGAACAGCGAAATGGAATTAGTTTAATAGATTTTTCGTCTGAATAAATATGAATATTAGAAGGTAGACGTTCTTTAATTTCTATTTCTACGCCTAATTCTTCTTCAATTTCTCTTTTTAGGCAGTCTTCTAAATCTTCACCTTTTTCAACTTTCCCGCCTGGGAATTCCCACTTTAGCGGCAGAGCCATATTTTGGCTTCTTTGTGCACAAAGAACTTTTTGATCTTGTTCTATAATTGCACATGTTACTATGATCACCTTTAAAGAATAGTTGTTTAGATAAATGTAAGGAAATACTTTAGAAGATGTTGTTGTACACAGGGAATTCTGATCAAACGACCCTCTCAAAAACCCCATTTCCCCCTCTGCCTAAACTTCCCTAATTAGTGTTGTACGGTTTAAGAAATTAATTTCAATTATCAAGAATAGAAAGTATTGGTCTGTTTTCTGTCACAGAATATTAAGGATTAAGATTTCTTCATTCGGGACTTAAACTCAATCCAAAAGCAGTGAAATTAAGGGGCTTGCCGAAAAAACCTATTGTTCACCAGATGTAGCAGGTTCCAAATGCATTTCTTCCCTGATATCTTTAATCCGTTGCCCGGCCAACCTGATAAGTTGAGGATTACCATATTCCCCAAACCTGTCAAGGTAGGCCTGGTAATAGTTCATCCTGGTTTCCAGATCTTCATAGTAAGAATCGGCAGCTATGGCCCGTTCAAACATGGCCCGCTCATTATCGGGATTTTCCTCCAAAGCTCTATTAAAGTAGGTCAGCGCCTGTTTTGGCTTTTTAGAAAGCTTATAGGTAAGTCCAAGACTGGTAAACTCTTCGTCAAGAAGTACATCTTTTAATAGGATTGCCTCTAAGAGATGTACTTCAGAGTTTTTATATTCTCCCTTTAAGGCGTAGAGTTTCCCAAGGCTGTAGTGGGTGGAATGATTCTGAGGCCCGTAATGGAGCGCTTTATTAAAATGTTCTAGAGCAGAATCATAATCCTCAAGATAAAAGTAGGCTGTTCCCAGTCTACGGTGAATAAATTCGCTACCCGCGCCGAGATCGACTAACTTTTCAAATTCTTCTATTGCCAGTTTGTATTCCTTTTGAAAGTAATAAGCCTGTGCTAAGATTGAAAGCAATGTTTTATTGGCAGGATTGAATTCCAGGCCCTGTTTACTCAGCCTCTCTGCTCGCATCAGTTTTCCGTGAACCAGTTCACTTTTTGCCACTTTTGACAGGGCCTGTTGATGGTGCTTTTGAAGCAGAACGGTAATATTATAATGTTTTATTGCAGTAGAATCCTTTCGCTGTTCTTTTACCAGTCCCAGCTGATAATGAAAATTAGCATTCATAGGATATTTTTTCACCAGCTCTTGAAAAATACTGTCGGCTTGCTCCAATTTTCCGGTAGAAGATAACAGTCTTGCATATGCTACGGCCGTGAGCAGCTTTTTTGGGTTGACCTCCAAAACAGTCTTGTAATACGATAGAGCCGCAGCAGGATTCCCCTGTGCCTTGTGAGCCTGGGCCAGCTTAAGAAGCACAGCTTCAGATTGGGAATTCACCTTTTCAAGCTCTTGAATAGCTCCGGAATAATCTCCTACTGCATAAAGACTATCGGCCATGGCTAAAGCCGAAGTTTGGGCTTCGGCTTTAGTGGAAAAGATTATAATAATGATGAATAAATTCTTAAGCTTCATCAACTAGTTATCAGAAGCTTTTTTGTCTTCAGAAGTAGCTTCGGGAACCATAAAGCTAATTGGCAGGGAATACAGTACTCCTACTTCTTCTCCTCTTTGTTTACCCGGGGTCATTTTTGGGAGAAGATTTACTACCCGCCTTGCTTCTTCCTCAAGTGCAGGGTGTGGTGCCCTTGCTCCCAACACTTCCACAACTCCATTTTTAGCGATCTTAAACTGTACATAGATCCTGTTCAGACCTGTTAATCCTAATTCTTTACCCAGAGAAGTATTGAAATTAGTGTTTACAAACTGGTTTATTTTTTGGGTGATACATTTGGCCTTTTTCTCTCTGGTTTCAAAACTTTCACACCCCGGAAAAACAGGCAACTCTTCAACAACTGCAAATGGAATATTAGGCATTTCCTGCCCTACTTTGGGAACAGAGGTTGGAGGTTCAGGGGCTGGAGGCGGAGGAGGCGGGGGCGGCACTTGTTGAGTTGAAACTTGTTCATTTCCTGTTTTGGAAGAGCTACAAGCCACATAGGTTAACATGGCGGCCATGAGCGGCAGAATGATCAAAAACTTGAACTTTGAAACTGAATTTGATTTGGTTTTTTGCAACATAACTATTCGTTTTTTGATGATTGAGTGATTAAAAAATTGATTTATAAATGAAATGTCTTTAGTGTTAAAAGCTGAATTGAGCAGCTGTTGGAAATAGTCCTGTTTTTTGACATTTTTGACTACCCCGGCATCGGCCATAAATTCATGCACCGCTGATATCCTTGACTGGTAGATGTAAATAAGCGGATTGAACCAGAAGATGATCCTCAACAGCTCAAAGAACAGCAGGTCTAGCGTATGTCTCTGCCTCACATGTACGATTTCGTGCGACAGAATTTGCTCCCGCTCTTTTTCTGAAAGCCTGGTACCAAGAAATATGGTTTTGTAAAAGGTGCAGGCAATATCGGAATCTGGCACTTCCACAACCTTCATTTCTGAAGTGTTCACCACCGGTTTAAAATGAAAGAGCTGCCTAATGATCCTAAGCTTATTAAAGAAAAAACCCAGACTAAAGAGGAGCCCTCCAAAATAGATAAGCTGCAACCAATGATCTAAAAGCACATTTTTGGCAGCTATAGTACTTCCTGCATCACCTAAATCGGTTTTGGGCGCTTCCCCTAAAAACACTTCGGGAAGCATGACAAAATTTTCAGCAGGAATGGCATTTTGCAGCGCAGAGATCTTCAGCAGAGGAAGTAGAAGTGCCAGTATGGGGGTAACAAGTAGATAAATGCGATTATAGCTGAAAAAAGTTTCTCTCTTTAACAACAGCTCGTACACCACAAGGAAGATGAGCTGAAAAACGATGGTTTGTAGAATGTAATGCAGCATAATTCTCTATTTTTTGTTGATCTCCTTCAGGATAGCTTCCAGGTCGGCAGTATCCATCTTGTTCTTTTTCATGAAAAAAGACACCATACTTTTAAATGACCCATTAAAATATCCGTCTACGAGTTTGTTCATGCTTTGATCTGTATAGGTTTCTTTTTCCAGGGTAGGGAAATAGATATAGCCTTTACCCTGCTTGCGGTGGTTCACGAATTCTTTGCTTTCCAAAATCCGCACGATGGTAGAAACCGTGTTGTATGCAGGTTTAGGCTCGGGCATTTCTTCAATTATTGTAGCCACGTTGGCTTCTTTAAGATCCCAAAGGATCTGCATGATCTCCTCTTCGGCTTTGGTCAATTGCTTCATAACATCTTAATGTATGAGCTAATATAAACTAAATATTTAGTTCAAACTAATGTTTTAGTTCTTAATTGTTGAGCTTCTTTCTCTATCTTAGCCCTAAAATGACATTTATGGACCTTATTCTGGTAGCACTGGCGGCCATTCTCATGCTCGTAGGAATCCTTGGAAGTTTTTTACCCATGTTACCCGGAATACCAGTAAGTTGGGCAGGCCTGCTGTTACTGCACCTCACTTCGGCCATTCCCATGAATTATACCTATCTTGGTATTACCTTACTCATCACCATAGTCATTTTTGTGCTCCAATACACTATCCCGGCCCTGGGCACCAAATATCTTGGTGGCAGTAAAAAAGGGATGTTTGGTGCGACAATAGGCCTCTTCGCCGGAATCTTTATTCCTATCCCCTTTGCAATTTTAATAGCTCCCTTTGTTGGGGCTTATTTGGGAGAGATCATCAATAAAGCCGACTCCCGTACTGCACTCAAAGCGGCAACGGGCTCCTTTATTGGGTTACTGGCTTCTACTTTTATGGAATTTATAGTAACGGCCATTTTTCTTCTGCTCTTTATTTACAAGCTATGGGAATTTAGAGCACTGCTTTTTTAAATATCCTTTAGCCACAAAACTTTAAACCTCCTTGATCTCATTTAAGAAAAATCAGAAATGACATTTTTGACTACCTTATAAATTGTCTTTATTCTGAAAATACTTCCTGTCGCAATTGGAGATTTTACCTTCATACCTTCAGCAGCACAGGGGATGATCAAGTTCACCTGAGAGGCCGGTAAATAAATTTTGCTGATAACCTTCAGACGAAAATGATTAGATAATTATCTGATAAACAAACTATAAGCATCCTCAACTCTTAATTTTTTATCATTCCCAGGCGGCTTTTGCTAGCAAACCTTAAGTTCTACTTAAAAGCTTCAGGTTTTAAGATTAATTTAAAAATTTCTTCCTTCCAAAGCATTAAATTGAGGTGTAACCAATTAAAAATCAGCTATGAAGAAGTATACATTATTATTACTTGCACTGCTCCCTTTAAACTTATTTGCCCAGGAGGGAGTGGGAACAGCCGTATTACTTGAGGAAACAAATTTCTTTATCGCGGTAGTTGCCGGAGTATTATTAGCACTGGGATTCCAGTTACTGTTAACAGCCATTTCGGTGGCGGGCGGCATTACTGCAGTTGGAAATATCCGCAAGAAAGCCCACAAGTCAGACACCGACAGGCAGAAAGCTAAAGACACCCATCACGATGACCATGATGACGATGGTATGAATGTAGGGCAAAAGGTCTCTACCGGGCTTGGGGTATGGACGCTTGTTACTACTGCTATTGCTCTATTCTTTGCCAGTCTTTTTGCCGTAAAGCTGGGATTAATAGGTGCCAACTTTATTGGGGCTACCCTGGGGCTTGTTATTTGGGCCGCATTTTTCATGGTAGTCACATATTTAGAAGTGAACATGGTGACTTCTTTAGTAGGAGGTTTGGCCTCAACCGTAAAAAATAGCTTATCATCTGCGGGTTCCGTCTTTTCTAAGTCTGATGCCGGTGTCGCAAAAGATGCTGCCAGAACAAGAGCAAAGACTGAAGCAAAAGAAATGAGAAAGCAGTTTGAAAAACTTTTCTCTACACATGATGTAGATAAGAAAGTTGATAACTATGTCAAACAACTGAAGCCACAGCGCATAGACATACAAAACCTGAAAAAACAGATCAAAGATTTGATCACCGACCTACAGGTGACAGAAAAAGATGATTTTGATTATCCAAACTCAGTAAAGAAACTGATCCTGGAAGAGGCCGATAAAAGTACACTTTCAAAAGAAGACAAGGAAGCTGTAAAAAACCACGTGAACAGTATTAAAGACATTGCCCAAAGCGATGCCACGCCTCAGGAAAAAGCTAAAGCCGGAATCGAAGATCTCACCCCGGCCGACCGTGAGCAGATAAATAAATACCAGGATAAGATAAAAGAAGCACTGCAAAACACTAATAAGAGAGAGCTACAACCTGAACAACTTGAGCAGGATCTTAAGAAGATCCTCAACGAGCCGGGGCAGGCAACCAATATTGCCAAAGCAAAAGCCAGTGCCATAGACCGTAATACCCTGGTAAAACTTCTCGCATCTCAGGATATGGATGAAAGAGAAGCTGACAAGCGAATTTCACAGGCCGAAAAAGTGCTGAATAAAATAGAATCCTTTTTTAGTGAAGGTCAAAATAATGCTGAAGCCAAAAAAGGTGAATTACAGCAGAAAAAAGGAGACCTCGAGGCCAGGGTTAAAGCTATGTTCTCTAGCGGCACTAATGACCTCAACAGGATCTATTCAGATTTCACTGCCATCTTTCAGGATTCGGGTGCAGGACCAGATTTGAAATATAAACTGGAGCATTATAACAAAGAGGAAATGATCACCATGATCTCTAACAGGACTTCTTTAACCCGTGCTGAAGCAGAACCTATTGCCGATAAGATAGTGAGTGCCAGGAATACTGTTCTTGAAAAAGCCTATGAGGTACAGATCAAGGTAAACGAGAAGATGGAAGAAGCAAAAGAGAAAGCACTTATTGCAGCTGAAGAATCGCGGAAAGCAGCTGCGACCGCAGCATGGTGGCTTGTGGCAACCGGTGTGGTTTCAGCAGCAGCATCTGCTGTAGGTGGTATGCTTGCGCTTGAAGGTATATTCTAAAATTAAATTATGCTGTGCTAAGGAGGTAAATACGATTATTTCCTACCTAAGCCCCTGTAAGTTCTAAGAGACCTGTTTAAAGAGCTGTAACTTCAAATTGATTTCAGGATTTGGTAATTAAAACCAGAACCGGCTCATTTTGAACAACAAAGCTTCTTAAGCAGGTCTTTTTTACACCCCATTTAAGCTATTATTTTTAAGATATTTTTGTAGATTATCTAGTTTTATTATTAAATAATTGCTAATTACTTAAGCGCAGGAGCAGCAGTTTACTACTTTGGTGGTCTCAAATGAAAATTAAAAACTATGAGAATCACAAATTTATTTGCCGTTCTGGTGCTTGGAAGTTCGTTACTTGTCTCCTGTCGCGAGACTGTTACAGAAAGAGAAGTGATACGTGAAAAAGAAGTCGAGGTTGAACAAACAGAACCTCTCGAAGATGAAGATAGTGAAGGGATCATAGAACGCACCGGTAAGAAAATAGACCAGGAAGTCAATAAGGAAATTGACGAGGAAATAGACAAAATAGGAGATGACAATTAATTTCCCTCATATCCAGGATTGTCAAAAATGTCAAAAAAAAAGACATCTTTTCCAGGAAGGGAAATCACAAAAAATAATTAACCACAAATACATAAAATATGAAACGTATTGCGCTATTATTTGTACTGCTGTTCACGATGAGTTCAGGATTTATTTCCTGCCGTGACACCGGGAGAGAAGCCGATGATGTAGAAGAGGTAGGTGAAGAGATTGAAGAAGCCGGTGATGAACTGGAAGATGAGCTTGATTAATTCTTAACTAAATCAATCATTATGAAAAAGTACGCTTTATTACTGTTCTTTTCTTTTGCTTTGTCAACTTCCCTTATTTCGTGCAGGGAGACAAAAGATGCTGCCGAAGCAACCGGCGAAGCTGTAGAAGAAGGAGTAAATGAAACCAGAGAGAACACAGGGCTGGGAGGCCAGGATGATCTCTAATAACAACCACTAACCAACTTTAAACGGGGATTAAAATATCCCGAAAAACGGCCTGATTTATTTCAGGCCGTTTTTTTAGTGTTTAAATGTTTTGAATTCACTCTTAAGATCTTCCATCGACTGTTGTAACTGCTTCAGCAAGCTACTTTCGGAAGGGGCATCGAGGTTAAAAGTGAGTTTGGAATTTACCTGCCACAACTCCTGAATATCATTTACCCTCACTTCAATAGGCAAATATTCTTCATTTAAAGAAATGAGCAATAGTTTTGAAGGATCGGGTAATTTCTGAAGCTTTTTTACCAGAACTGAGTCGTAAAGTACTACCACATAGATCCTGTTATTGCTGGCTTCCTCAATTGTGGGAACAGCTTTTCCCAGAACCCACTCCCCCGGCCTGAAGTTGGGCAGCATACTGTCTCCCTCAACCTGAAAGCCCCTGTGTGTGGCGTTTCGGTACTCGGGCAGGGGAATATCAAAGGCCGGTAATTGTTGATACCATTCAACATCCTGCACATTGTGTGGATAACCCGCAGCGGCCTTTACATTAACCAGCACAATGTTTTCTTCCTCTGCACTGTTAAGGCTCACCACTTTGGGGCTTATATCTCCTTTAGTTACCTGCAGATATTTTTGGTTGCTTTCCCCAAACAACCACATCGGATTAATAGCGAATTGGCGCAGCAATTCAGCCACCACTTTTCCCGATAGTTTGGTACGTCCTCTTTCAATATCGGCCGTAGAATTTTTGATGCCCAGCAGGTTAGCAAACTCGGTTTGGGTAAAGTTATTCTCATCCCTTACCTCTTTAAACCGCTTAATTTCTTGTGATACATCTGTTCCCATACAAACAAATGTAGCTATTTTAGGAAAATATCCAACTTATTTATAGGACATTTTCCTAAAGTTTTCCATTTTTTTACCTGTAACTAAAGAAGTAACATTCCTTTAGGAAGAAAAAGGGAGAATAAACCCTATTTTTCAATAATGGAAACACATTACCTGATCCTCGCAGGCCTCGGTTTCGCTACCATCATTATGGCATGGCTACCGTCTTTTTCAGAAAAGCTGAAGATAAGCTCCCCCATTCTATTGTTGCTTATCGGGTTTGGCCTTTATGCAGTGGGATTGCCCCTGGGTTGGCCAGATCCTTTGTGGGATGATCAAAGCCTCATGTATTTTTCTGAAGCTTTGGTCATTATTTCACTCATGGGCGCCGGTTTAAAAATTGGCGCAAACTACAGCCTTAAAGCCTGGCGCAAACCCCTGCTACTGGTGTTCATTACCATGCCCATTTGCATGGTTTCAGCATTCCTGCTGGGGCAGTATTTCCTGCTGCTCAGTTTACCATCCAGTCTTTTACTGGCAGCTGTTCTCGCCCCCACTGATCCCGTTCTTGCCGCCGAGGTACAACTTGATGATCCACTCGAAGAAGAAGAACATGCCAACGATATACGGTTTACACTTACTGCCGAAGCCGGACTCAATGATGGGATCGCCTATCCCTTCTCCTATCTTGCTGTACTCGTGGCGCAGGCTGGGAGCTGGGCCGCATTCAGTTTTACAGACTGGCTTTGGGACAAGTTACTTCTGAAAGTAGTTATTGGGGTTATTTGCGGGCTGTTCATTGGATGGCTCATTGGACATTTGATGGACCGTATCCATAAATACGCCGGCGTAAAAACCTTTGTGGGGTTCCTTGCCCTCTCCCTTACTTTTATGACCTACGGCGTGACCGAATTACTTCACGGCTACGGCTTTCTCGCAGTTTTCTTCGCCGGCTTCAGCCTTAGGTATTACGAAAAGGTAGATCAGGATTACAAGAAGAAACTGCACGACTTTGTCCAGGAGATGGAGCACCTTTTTATGGTGATCTATATCCTGCTTTTTGGAGGATCAATAATGAACGGCATGCTTACGCTAACCGACTGGAAAGGGGTGGTTTTCGCCTTTCTGTTTGTTCTTGTCGTTAGACCGGTCGCGGGACTCATCGGGTTATGGGGCGTAGAGAAGGACTTCAAAAGTAAACTTGCCATTAGTTTCTTCGGAATTAGGGGAATTGGCTCTATTTTCTACCTCTCCTGGGCTTTTGTGACTTTCGACTATTTTAGCCATAAGAATGAATTATACGCCATTACCGCCTACATCATTCTCATCTCTATTGTGATTCACGGCTTCACCGCACCTTCGGTGATTGGTCACTTTAAAAAGCGCGGAAAGTTTGAAAAGAAAGGCTCTACCCTTGAGGATTAACAAATGTTTATAGCAAATATTTGAACTTCTGCTGAATGAATTTCTTATTTTAAAAGGAAAATTCAGAAAAACAAGAAAAATGAGCAAAGGCTACCATTCTTCCCAAACCGTAGAAAAACCATCTGAAATCTCCTCCTCTGGCTGGAAATCTATTGGGATTGCAGTTAAAGATCAAATTGGAGAAGACAATGTTTCCATCGTTTCGGCAGGAGTCGCCTTTTATGCGTTTTTAGCGGTGTTCCCGGCTATAGGGGCACTGGTTTCTATTTACGGCCTTGCGATGGATCCGCAGAGCCTTCAGGGGCAACTGCAAAAAATTTCACAGGTCATGCCACAACAGGCCTTTGAGATTATTCAAACCCAGTTAAAAGATCTGGTCTCCACACCTCAAAGTGCCCTTAGCTGGAGCCTGGCCATTGGGATCCTTCTAAGTTTATGGAGTTCCAATAAAGGCATGAAATCGCTCTTCACAGGCATTGATATCGCTTATGGCACCAACAATGAAAGGGGCTTCATCAAACAAAACGCCCTCACCTTACTTTTTACTTTTGGTGCTATTCTCCTGGTGATCATAAGCCTGGGAATCATTGTGATTTGGCCCGTGATCATAGACGAAATCCCATTGCCGTCTACAATAACCGCCTTGATAACCTGGCTGCGCTGGCTTATTCTCGCTGCCATGGTGGTATATTTTATAGGATTGATCTATCGCTATGCACCTGCAAAACCCACTTCTGCTTTTAAATGGGTGCTGCCGGGAGCCCTTATTGCCACCTTACTGTGGTTAATCGCCTCCTGGGGATTTTCATTCTACGTGAAAAACTTCGGAAGTTACGGCGAGGTGTATGGTTCTATTTCAGCAGTAGTAGTGATGCTGCTATGGCTCTTTCTTACCAGCATTATTATTCTTATTGGCGCTGAAATCAATTCAGAAATAGAAAAATATTCCCGCACTAAACCCTAGACCCACAACGGCCGGCCTCAAAAAACACCCTTCAAAAATGCCATTTTTGAGAGGCATTTAAAAACATGACCGGTATCATATTTTCCAACCCGCTCATTTTCAACCTTTGCACCCGGTACGAAACGAGCAATTTTTATGGAAGAACTTTCTTGCTATCACTGCGGTGATACGATTAAGTCATGCATCAGCTTTGATGATAAGTCTTTTTGCTGCAATGGCTGCAAAACTGTTTATGAGATCTTCTCAGAGAACGGCCTTACTTCCTATTATGAAATGGAGACGGCTCCCGGCGCCGCGCCTGCAAAACTCGAGGGGAAATATGACTTTTTGAGCAATGAAAAGATCGTTGACAAACTCCTGGAATTCAATGACGGCAATGTGCAGGTTATTTCGCTGTACATCCCCCATATTCACTGCAGTTCCTGCATCTGGATCCTTGAAAACCTGAGTAAATTAAAGCCCGGGATCACTGCCTCACAGGTTGATTTTCCTAAAAAGAGCCTGCGCATTACCTATAATTCTGAAAAACTCACCTTAAAAGACCTGGTCCTGTTTCTTAGCAGCATTGGCTATGAACCCTACATAAGCCTTGATGACAGTGAAACCGGAAAGAAAAAGATAAACCGCAGCATAATCTACAAACTTGGGGTTGCCGGTTTTGCTTTTGGGAACGTCATGTTCCTCTCTTTTCCCGAATATTTTGAAGTTAATGAATACTGGCTAGACCAGTATAAAGGCCTTTTTAGATGGCTCATGTTTGCCTTTTCCCTGCCGGTGGTTTTTTATGCCGCACAAGATTATTTTGTATCAGCTTATAAAGGTCTGCGGGCCAACATCCTTAATATAGATGTGCCTCTTGCCCTGGGTGTGCTCGTCTTGTTTGTGCGCAGTACGCTTGAAATCATTTTTGACTGGGGTTCCGGATTCTTCGACAGCCTCACCGGACTCGTTTTTTTCCTTACCCTCGGAAAGTTCTTTCAGCAGAAGACATACAATTTCCTCTCTTTTGAGAGAGATTACAAATCGTATTTCCCTATTGGCATCACCCGCATAAATCCTGATGGGAAAGAAGAAAGCATTCACGTTCATGACATTAAGAAAGGCGACCGCATCCTGATAAGAAATGAAGAACTCATTCCCGTAGACGGGATTCTTATCAACGGCAAAGCACGTATAGATTACAGCTTTGTAACAGGAGAATCGGAGGCCGTAGAAAAGGAATCGGGAGACAAGTTATTTGCCGGGGGGCGCCAGGTTTCGGGAATGATAGAGATGGAAGCTCTTAAATCGGTTTCTCAAAGTTACCTTACAAAGTTGTGGAGCAACGACGTTTTCCAGGTAAAAAAGGAAGATTCGTTTACCTCTTTCATCAACCACATCAGCAAATATTTTACCTCGGTACTGCTGTTAATCGCCTTTTCGGCCACTGCATTCTGGCTTTTTATAGACGTGGCAACAGCCATTAACGTCTTTACCGCTGTGCTCATTATTGCCTGCCCCTGCGCCCTGGCTATGTCTACACCATTCACCCTGGGCAACCTGCTCCGCATTTTTGGGAATAAGAGATTTTACCTCAAAAACGCAGGAGTCATTGAGCAACTTGCCAAAGCCGATACCCTCATCTTTGACAAAACGGGAACGATTACTTCAAACAAGAAAAGCAACATTAGCTATGAAGGCGTCACTTTAACTTCGGAAGAAGAATTTCTTCTGAAGAATACTCTGCGCGCTTCAAACCACCCGTTAAGCCGAAGCCTCTACGACATGCTGGCCGAATATGATATCGTTGCGCCTGAAGAATTCCGTGAAATAACCGGAAAAGGAATCGAGTCTGTTTACCACAAACAGGCCATGAAAGTGGGATCGGCCGATTTTGTTGGAAGCACAACAGCCGGCGCCTCCCTTAACACCTCGGTACACATTAGTGCCAATAATGAATACAAAGGCAGGTATGTCTTTTTCAACGAATATCGTGAAGGAGTGCAGGCCCTTTTTACTGACCTGGCTCCACAATACCACCTCTCCATTCTCTCTGGTGATAATGAAGGAGAAAAATCAAGGCTTACAGAACTCTTACCTGCAAGCACCCAGATGCTCTTTAACCAGAAACCGGAAGACAAGCTCGATTATATTGCCTCCCTTCAAAAAGAGGGAAAAAAGACCATTATGGTAGGCGACGGACTCAATGATGCCGGGGCCCTGGCCAAAAGTGAAGTGGGAATTGCCATTTCTGAAAACGTAAACGTCTTTTCTCCCGCCTGCGATGCCATTTTAGACGCCAGCCGCTTTGAAAGTCTGCCAAAATTCATCACCGCATCTAAAAAGGCCATGAGCGTCATCAAAGTGAGCATGATTTTATCTTTTCTCTACAATGTGGTAGGATTGTATTTTGCAGTAACAGGGCAGTTATCTCCCATTATTGCTGCTATTTTGATGCCGTTTAGCTCAATAAGCATTATTGCTTTCACCACAATATGCACCAACATTATTGGCCGAAAAATTTAGTCGCTAAAGGCCTTGCCGTGGCAAAATATTCTGAACCTGTGTTTTTTCTGAAAAAAAGTTGGGATTTAGAGCCAAAAACTTATACTTTAGAAAGGTGATTATTTGTTTTCCTGCCTCATGGCGGGAAAGCGACGAGAAAGCAAACCCCTACTTGCTTCTTGTTGCTTAAAGCACCCTCCCAAACGCCCTTTTTGACACAGCAGAAAAAACCTTTCCTAATAAGATTTATATATTTTTTTCTGAAGAACCGGTTTCCTCTAAATCAAGATCTCTGTAATAAGATAAGATCGAAAAATACGAGGAGCCAAAAATGCCATTTTTGACACCTCTCTATTTTCAGGTATGAATATTTTGAGCTTCATGTGCTATCAGGTTAAGAAGAAAAGTTTAATGATTTCCACTTACTTTCAAGAGTTATGATTCCACCCCCTTATTCAGAGTTTCCTGAAATTGCTTCTGAAGATATCCTGCTTCGGGAAATTACACCCGAAGATGTTCCGGCGCTGGTGAACATTTCCTACTACGACGGAAAAAAGGCTGCAAATGAAGCTGAAGCTGCCATGATGCTGAAAAATATCGAGCAGGATTATATTTCTGGAAACAGTATTCACTGGGGTATAGAAGAAAAGAGCACGGGAAAGATTGCAGGCACCTGCGGCTATTACCGTGGCTTCAAAAATGATTCGGGGGAGCTTGGTTGTATCCTGCTCGAGAAGTACAGGGGCAAAGGCTTTATGAGCCGTGCTATGCGGCTGGCAATAGCTGTGGGGTTTAAGAAAGGCCTTAAAAAGATATGTGCTGTAACTTCTAACGGGAATACTTCGGCCATTAAACTCCTGGAGCGGTTAAACTTCAGAAGAACCGGAGAAGAAGATCATGAAGTACATTACGCGATCTCCCGGGAAGAACTTTTCAGCATAAGAGCCTTCAGAAATGATGAAAAAGAAGAAATTTTAAAGCTGCTTCGATTAAATACTCCCACAAGCTTCCACCCTTCCGAAGAAAAAGATTTGCGAGAATACCTGGAAAATGAGGCTGAAAATTATTTTGTTGTAGACGGCCCCGGCGGCATTGTGGCTGCAGGAGGTTTTAATACCGGTTTTGATAAAGGCCGGGCGGCAAGGATCTCATGGGATTTGGTGCACCCGGAATTCCAGGGCCTGGGAATTGGAAAAAAGCTGACACTCTACCGCATTGAGCAAATCAAAAAACTACCTGGCATTGAAAAAATTGTTGTGAGGACTACCGGGCAGGCCGAAAAATTCTATGAAAACATGGGGTTCCAAAAAAGACATTTTGAGAAGGACTTTTGGGCGCCGGGTTTTGATCTTTACCAAATGGAGATGAGGATTAAAAAAAGGACTGCCTGAGAGAAGAACGCACCGCCAGTCTGGATTTTACTTCAGAATTTCTGGAGAACCCGAAATAAATTTCAGGTTTACGGTACAGTACTTTTCTCAGGCAGCCCCGACTATCTGATCTGATCTTACTTAATTTGAAACTTCAGTTTTAATAGCTTCTACGGTTTCGGTATTGTCTACCCCAAGGCCTTCCTGTTGGTGAACCAGCACTCCTTCTTCGTCAAAAACACTGATGATGTTGGAGTGTGAAAAATCTATGGGCGAGATCTTTTTATAGCTTACGGCCAGTACGGTTGCAAACTCACGGGTATCTTCGGGCGTACCGCGAAGAAAAAGCCAGTGGTCGTCTTCCATTTCATTTTCTTTGGCAAAGGCATTAAGCCGATCGGGCGTATCGGTTTCAGGATCAATACTCACCATGATGAATTTTGTTTTATCCAGATACTCTTCGGGTACCTGCTTTTCGATGTTGCGCATATCGGCAATCAATCGCGGGCAGGCAGCTTTGCAGGAAGTATAGATCATTACCATGACCAGCACATTGCCGCGAAGATCTTCAAGCTGAATGTCCTCATAGTTCTGGGTAGTCCACGTAGCAGGAAGATTATAGATAGACAATTCGGGTAGTTCCCCTTTTACCTCTGTGTTGTTCACTGCGACTTCTTCAACCTTTGCTTCCTTCTTCTGGCCATCGTTACAAGCTGCTAAAAGAACCATAGAAAGCATTATAAAAGCTATTTTTTTCATAATCATAAATTTGTTTTTTCAATATCCCGGACGCATCTAAAGCCGAGGTTCTTTACAGCATATCTTGCTTTTACGCTTCCGCGGAAGGCATAGCGCATAAAGGCTGCATAGTTCATAAGATCTGTGGCACCAACTGCGGCCGCCCCGCAAAATAGGTTGTTATCACCTGTGCTGTCTTGCCGGGATTCCCCTCCAATCATCACCGAATTAAAGTCGGAAGTCCATTCCCAAACCAGGCCGTGAAGATCATACACTCCCCAATAGTTCTTAAAGGTATTGCCTACCGTATTTTTAAAAGTGGTGGGCGTTTCATACCAGCTTAAGATGTATTGGTTATAAGATTTCTCGGAACGGGCATCGGGGCTGGTCTCGTTTGCCATGGCCACATATTCCCACTCATCTACTGTAGGCAACCTTTTGCCCTGGCACTCGCAATAGTTCTTTGCGGCAAACCAGGAGACATTTGTCACCGGGGAATTGGGCAGGTCTTCACTGCCAAAAGCCAAATCATTTTTCCAGCTGCGCAGGTAGTTCTCATCGGCAAACAGTTGTTTTACCTCTGACTTCCTCCATCTCGGATTTTGCTCTACAAACTCTAAGAATTCGGCATTGGTCACGGGATAGACATCCATCAGGAAATCGCCAACAGGAACTTCGGTTTTTGTTCCGTAGAGAGGAATAAACTCCCCGCCGCGGATTTCGACCATTGAACCAGACTGGCTATAGGCCTGGCCCTGGATCATTATCGCGATGCATATTGCCAATCTGGTTAAGGTTTTCATTTCTTTAAATTTTATAGTTAGCTGCTAATTACTTCGCTTTCTTCACCATCTCGGCAGTCACTTCAGTTTTGTTGTTGCCCCAGTTATTATAAACATAAGTCAGCACATTTGCAACATCCTCATCTGAAATGTTTTGCTTTGGCATTGCACTGTTGTACACATTTCCATTCACTTCAATTTCACCGGTAAGACCAAACTTCACTACTTCAATGGCGCGATGAACATCGGCATTTAGATAATCTGAACCTGCAAGGGGAGGGAAAGCATTTGGAATCCCATTACCGGTAGCCTGGTGGCAGGCAAGGCAGTTTTGGGTGTAGATTTGTTTTCCCCTTTCCATTTTTTCGGCTAAAGAAGTATTGGCTACAGGTGCATCTTCAGTTTCTTCTTCGGTAACTTCGGCAGCAGAAACTCCGGGGTTGTAAACTTTCTCTTCGATTTTACCACCATAGACTTTTTTATTCTCTTCTCCTTCAACTTTAAGAATACCCAGGGCTCCTTTGTTGAAAGCACGAAATATAGAGTGGTCAACCAATACAAGGTTTCCGGGTACCTCAACTTTGAATTCTACAATAGCGGCACCACCGGCAGGGATAAGAGTAGTTTGAATATTCTCGTTGATCAAAGATCCACCTTCAACATAAACTTTGTCGAAGATCTCTCCAATCACGTGGAAGGAAGATACCAGGTTAGGGCCACCGTTACCTACAAAGAGACGTACGGTTTCACCAACTTTTGCAGTTAAGGCGTTGTCTCCTGTAAGGCCACCAACTTTACCATTGAATACTACATAATCTGCATCTTCATCAACTGCTTTCTGCATGCTGAAAGCCTGCAGGCCTCTTTCGCCATTCTCACCTTCGGTGTAGAAATCCCCCTGCATAACGTAGTATTCTTTATCAACCGGCTCAAGACCCCCTTCTGGTTCAACAAGAATAAGACCATACATACCATTTGCGATGTGCATCCCAACAGGAGCAGTAGCACAGTGGTATACATATAAACCAGGATTCATGGTTTTAAAAGTAAATACAGCTTCGTGGCCTGGAGCTACAAAAGAAGACTCGGCTCCACCACCAGGCCCTGTTACTGCGTGCAGGTCAATATTGTGTGGCAATTTACTATCTGGGTGGTTTTTTAAGTGGAATTCAACTTCATCTCCAACGCGGGTACGAATAAAGCTTCCGGGAACTGTACCGTCAAAAGTCCAGTACACATAACTTACTCCGTCACTCATCTCCATTTCTTTTTCTACTACTTCCATATTAACTATGAGTTTGGTAGCAGCTCTTTTTCCAACAGGTCTTGGCACCATTGGAGGAGCAGTCATTTCGGCTTCGCTCTCTCCATATACTTTCATTAGTTCAGGGTTTTCTTTAGCTGCAACTGCTTTATCGCAGGAAGTGAACACCCCTACTACAAGGGCTGCAAGAAAGAAAACGTATACAAGTTTCTTTTTTGAATGTTTGAAATTTTTCATGATCAGATGTGTTTAATATTAATTTCAGATACAAATGTCCGATTTAAGCTCTCTCTTTTATATGAGCCTAATCATATATGTCTGAATTTTTTACAAATATATTTCTGATGAAACCTGACCGAAATCATATTTACAAACTAACAATGCTTGTAGTTTTGCCTGATATATAAATAGGTATGAGCGTCATCTATTTACTCCTTACAATAAGCATTATTGTAGCGGTATTGTTTTTCATT
The DNA here is from genome assembly GCF_050750585.1 of Salinimicrobium sp. WS361. Classification (NCBI taxonomy): domain Bacteria; kingdom Pseudomonadati; phylum Bacteroidota; class Flavobacteriia; order Flavobacteriales; family Flavobacteriaceae; genus Salinimicrobium; species Salinimicrobium sp. WS361. The sequence goes on along the minus strand of NZ_JBOJLM010000001.1, from coordinate 227,195 downwards.
GTTTTTATAGTGGCTGTGCGTAACGGCCAGTTCGACGATGACTATACCCCATCGGTGCGTATTCTTTTTGAGGATGAGCTTGTAAAAGAGAAATCAACAAAATCGAGTAAAATTAATCAAGACAATTAAAAGAATGGAATTGCAACAGTTCTACTACGACAACAAAATCGTAAAAAAGTTCCTTTATGCCACCCTTTTTTGGGGAGTCATAGGAATGTCAGTCGGGCTTCTTTTGGCCTTTTTATTCCTTTTCCCCAATTTAACCGACGGAATTTCCTGGTTGAGTTTTGGACGCCTGCGCCCATTACACACCAACGCGGTGATCTTCGCATTTGTGGGGAACGCTATTTTTGCCGGGGTATACTACTCAACCCAGCGGTTGCTCAAAGCCAGGATGTATAGTGACATCTTAAGCAGTATCAACTTTTGGGGCTGGCAATTAATCCTTATTGGAGCTGCCATTACACTGCCCCTGGGCTTTACAAGTTCTAAAGAATACGCCGAACTGGAGTGGCCTTTTGACATTGCTATTGCTGTTGTATGGGTTGTTTTTGGATGGAACCTTATCGCCACGATCTTCAAAAGAAGACAAAGACATTTATATGTAGCCATCTGGTTCTACATCGCAACCTTTGTTACCGTTGCCGTACTTCATATCTTCAACAGCCTTGCAATTCCTGTTGGTTTGTTTAAAAGCTACTCGGTATATGCAGGAGTGCAGGATGCACTGGTACAGTGGTGGTACGGGCACAATGCGGTGGCATTTTTCCTTACTACACCATTCCTGGGGCTCATGTACTACTTTGTACCCAAAGCTGCAAACCGCCCCGTGTACTCCTATAAATTATCTATAATCCACTTCTGGTCCTTAATTTTTATTTACATCTGGGCCGGCCCACACCACTTATTATATTCATCATTACCCGATTGGGCTCAAAACCTGGGTGTTGCTTTTTCTGTAATGCTGTTAATGCCATCATGGGGTGGTATGATCAACGGACTTCTAACCCTGCGTGGAGCCTGGGACAAAGTTAAGACAGATCCTGTTTTAAAATTCATGGTGGTTGCGATCACCGGGTACGGGATGGCCACTTTTGAAGGCCCAATGCTCTCTCTTAAGAACGTAAATGCCATTGCCCACTTTAGTGACTGGGTAATTGCACACGTACACGTAGGGGCTCTTGCATGGAACGGTTTCTTAACCTTTGGTATGGTGTACTGGCTGGTTCCAAGAATGTTCAAGACCAAATTATACTCTATTAAACTTGCCAACGCCCACTTCTGGACAGGTACCTTGGGTATTATCCTTTACGCACTGCCAATGTACGTTGCAGGTTTTGTACAGGCTTCAATGTGGAAACAATTTAACCCCGATGGCACCCTTGTCTACGGAAACTTCCTAGAAACCGTGACCGAAATCATGCCTATGTACTGGTTTAGGGCCATTGGAGGTAGTATGTACATCTTCGGAATGTTCATCCTGTTGTACAATGTTTACAAAACCATTAGAAGCGGTAGTGAAGTAACCGATGAGCTGGCTGAAGCAGCACCACTACAAAAGATCAGCAATAGAAGACTTGTGGGAGAAGGCTTCCACACCTGGTTGGAGCGCAAGCCGGTGCAACTTACAGTTTTAGCTACTATTGCGATTCTTATAGGAGGTATTATTCAAATTGTACCCACTCTGCTAGTAAAATCAAATATCCCCACAATTACCAGTGTTAAGCCTTACACGCCACTGGAGCTTGAAGGAAGGGATATCTATATAAGAGAAGGTTGTGTATCATGCCACTCGCAAATGATTCGCCCTTTTAGAAGTGAGGTAGAACGCTACGGCGAATTCTCAAAGGCCGGGGAATATGTATATGACCACCCGTTCTTATGGGGAAGTAAGCGTACAGGCCCGGATCTTATGAGAGTTGGAGGCAAGTATTCAGATAACTGGCACTTTAACCACATGTATGACCCACAAAGTACCTCATCTGGTTCTATCATGCCCGGTTACAAATGGTTGATCACCAGCAAACATAACCGCTCTGAAACCGAAGCTAAAATGGAAGCGATGGTACAACTTGGAGTTCCCTATACCGAAGCCGAGATAGCAAACGCCCAGGCTCATATGGAAGAGCAGGCTACCAGCATTCAACAAAACCTTTACAGCGACCCCGATTTTGTTGCCACATACGAGGCCGACAAAAAATATGCTGAAGAGAACGGACTGGAATTTATTGAGATGAAAGATAGAGAGATCGTGGCCCTTATCGCCTATATACAGCGATTGGGAACAGATATTAAAGTGGTGAATTCAACAACTTCAACAAACTAACTGTCATGCTAAAATTTATAAAAGGACATATGGAGAGCATTGCAGGGATAGAGATCTATCCAATTATTTCCCTGCTTATTTTCTTCATCTTTTTTGTAGCACTTTTTTGGTGGGTCTTCACCGCAAAAAAAGACTACATCCATACTGTAGAACAAATACCATTAGAAACAGATAACGACCAGAACCTATGAGACAATCCATCCCAGCCTGGATAAGAATCCCCGTTTTCTTTCTCCTCATTGTAGGAGTTCTAGAATACTTTATAGACTCAGGTGATAATTATGCTTTTATTGAATTTCCACTGCTATCGGCCGTGCTGGTGGTTATCCTGTTATTCCTTATTGCTGCGGAAGCCATTCTTAATGCAATTGAAAATGTCATGTTTCAGGCGCTTACCCCTGAAGCTAAAGAGCGATACATGAGAGCTCAACAGGAGCGAATCAAAAAGTATGACTTAAAAAGGATCTACCGTAAACTTGCCGGTACACGCCCAATTTCTGAAGAAAAGGAGCTGGAGCTGGACCACAACTACGACGGAATTAAAGAACTGGACAACAAGCTCCCGCCATGGTGGCTCTACTCCTTTTACGCCTCTATAGTTTTTGCTGCAGGTTATCTCGCATATTACCACCTGTGGGATGGAGAAAACCAGGTAGCCGAATTTGAAAAGGAAATGCTGGCTGCAAAAATTCAAGTTGAAGAATACAAAAAGACAGCCCCCGATCTTGTTAATGCCGAAAACGTGGTTCTCCTTACCGAAGCTGCCGATTTAAAAAAGGGCGAGACAATTTACCAAACCAACTGTATGGCCTGCCACGCTCCCGACGGAGGTGGTGGAATAGGACCTAACCTTACCGACGAACACTGGATTCTTGGCGGAGGTATCAAAAACGTCTTCCACACAGTTAGTGAAGGTGGACGTGCAGGTAAAGGGATGATTGCGTGGAAATCTTCGCTCAAACCGGCAGAGATCCAACAGGTAGCAAGTTATGTACTTAGCCTCCAGGGAACCTCTCCAGCCAACCCCAAAGATTCCGAAGGAGATATCTGGACAGAATAGAATTGAATTAAGAAAAGGAAGCAGGAAGTGGAAAGAGAAGAAGATAACTTTAGGGATAGAATAGGCACAATGAATGCCGAAGGTAAGCGCTCCTGGGTTTACCCCAAAAAACCTGAAGGAAGGTTCTATAGGTATCGTACACACCTAACCTGGCTCCTGCTCCTTTTTCTTATTGCTTCGCCGTTTATACATATTAATGGCAACCAGTTCATGATGTTCAATGTGCTGGAAAGGGAATTTTTCATTTTCGGGCAGCCATTCTGGCCCCAGGATTTTTACCTCGGGGTTACTGCAATGATCATTGCAGTAATGTTCATCACGCTTTTTACTTCGGCATTTGGAAGGATCTTTTGCGGCTGGATTTGCCCCCAGACGATATTCATGGAAATGGTATTCCGAAAAATCGAGTACTGGATAGAAGGAGACCGTGGTGCCCAGATGAGGCTGGACAAGCAGGAATGGAATGCAGATAAAATAAGAAAGAAAGGTTTTAAATGGTTCCTGTTCTTCCTCATATCATTCGGTATTGCCAATGTTTTCCTGGCATATCTCGTGGGGAGCAAAAGACTGCTGAGATATATTACAGAAGGGCCATTCCAGAACCTGAGCACCTTTATAGCTCTTTTGATCTTCACCGGGGTTTTCTACTTTATTTTTTCATGGTTTAGAGAACAGGTGTGCACCATTGCCTGCCCTTATGGTAGATTGCAGAGTGTACTGCTAGATAAAAAATCTGTAGTTGTTGCTTACGACCATAAAAGAGGAGAACGTTCTAAGGGTCGATCAAAATTCAGGAAAAATGAAGATCGGGCCCAGCTGGGAAAGGGGGATTGTATTGACTGTTCCCAATGCGTGAATGTTTGCCCTACAGGAATTGACATCAGGAATGGTACCCAGCTGGAATGCATCAACTGCACTGCCTGTATAGATGCCTGTGATGCCATGATGGATAAAGTAGACCTTCCAAGAGGATTGATAGGATTCTATTCTGAAGAGAATATTGAGAAGGAGGAAAAATTCAGGTTTAACCCCAGGATGAAAGGTTATGCTGCCATTCTGTTTGTATTGGTAGGGATTCTCTCGGGCATGTTGTTCTTAAGGACAGATGTTGAAGCCACAGTTTTAAGACTGCCGGGACAATTGTACGAGACTCACGATAATAATATTATCAGTAATGTCTACACCTTTAAGCTTATCAATAAAACTACAGGCAGTTTTGAGGATGTACATTTTAAACTGATGTCGCACAAGGGTAGTATTGAATCTGTAACCCATGACAGGATTATAGTACCCGAAAACGGGCTTGCACAGGGAACCTTGTTTATCGAGATCCCGAAGGCTCTTTTAAAAGATGAAAAAAACAAGGTGGAAATTGGTGTTTACAGCGGGGAGAAATTGATAGAAACCACCAGCACCAATTTTATGGGGCCAAGAAGCTTCAGGTAAAAAACCGGCTACTGAAGAAAAAAAGTATTTCAGAAACAGCTGTATATAAAGGATTGTGAAGCTTTCCGCAGAAAAAGAACAAAAAAATACTTCCCAAAAATGCCATTTTTGAAGAGTATTTAAAGAATACGGGAAAGAAATTAGGAACGGTAAAACTGTTCAACAAAAAAGAATTTAAAAAATCAGAAAGACGAAATTCTTCTGAAAATAAAAAATAAGATCATGAAAATATCCTGGGGCACATCACTGGTACTGGCTATATTTAGTTTTATAGCTTTTATAATGTTTTTTGTGATTACAATGATCACAGATAAAGCTTACAGCCATGATTTGGTTGTAGAAGAATACTACAAAAATGAACTAACATTTCAGGAACAGTTGGATAAGACAAAAAATGCCAGCCTGCTCTCAGAAAATATACAGCTCGAACAAACTTCGGAAGGTCTTGTGATAAGCTTTCCCCAGAAACTTGAGTTTGCATCCATAAAAGGAAATGTGTTCCTGTACCGGCCGTCAAACAAGCAACTGGACTCTGAAATTCCTCTTTCATTGTCCTCACATCAATTGCTCGTACCTGATAGTCGCTTTATAGACGGCCGCTGGAACATAATTATTGACTGGGAATACAAGGGTGAAAAATTCTATTTTAAAGAGGATATTCTATATTAATGCTCTACTCTGCCTTCATACTGGGTATTCTTGGTAGTTTCCATTGTATTGGGATGTGTGGGCCTATTGCTTTTATGCTTCCGCTGTCTCGCGACAATAAGATCCTCAAGCTACTCCAAATCTTTCTTTATCACTTTGGGCGCCTGCTTTCCTATGCTCTTATAGGACTGGTGTTTGGGTTACTGGGAAAGAGTTTTGACCTTTTTGGAATGCAGCAGCAACTGTCTATTGGTGTAGGCGTGCTTATGATCCTGGCTATCCTTCTTCCGTCCGGTATATTAAAAAAGGTAAATTTCTCACAGCCGTTGTTCCGGTTTGTAGGCAGGATCAAGTCTTCATTGGGTGTCGCCCTTAAAAAGAGAACACCCGATACTTTTTTCACCATTGGGTTTCTTAATGGTCTTCTTCCCTGCGGCCTGGTTTACGTGGCTGTCTTTGCTGCACTGGCTGGCGGTGAGATGCTTACAGGAAGCCTTTATATGCTCCTGTTTGGGCTTGGCACCATCCCGCTAATGACAACAGCAGTCTACTTTAGCGGACTTTTGGGTGGGGAAATGAGAAAGAAGGTGCAAAAACTCATTCCGGTTTTTGTAGTTCTCATGGGCGCACTATTTATTATAAGAGGTATGGGTCTTGGCATCCCTTATGTATCTCCTGCACCACAAACAGCTGTGGTCAATGCTGCAGCCAGCTGCCACTAAAATCTGTTAAGGATTTGTTATTTTCTCCTCTTTCGTGGCAATCCATATTTTAATATTCCGGACAGATTTATCCCTGTTTTGATTTGCAAGTCCTAAAATTCTGGTTAAAGTTTCTTAATATCTTGCCAAAGCAGAGCATGTTTTGGAACTTTCGGAGCACATTTTATCGGTAAAAGTATGAGCATTATCAGCTTTTAGATCAGGGCCTGACTGAAGCTCAAGATTAACGAGCTCATTAAAAGGCAATTAGTTAAATGTGAAGGAGAATATAAAAATTTAGAATCAGGTATTATGAGAATCTTGCTGAAAGCTGACCCACGTCATACTCTACCGCTCATATCTGTGCCATCTTTGTACCATAATTAAAAAAACAAAAATCATGAACACAAAAAAGAACCTTTGGTTAGTAATTGGAAGCTTTCTGGTAATGGTCTTTTCTGCCAATACAATGGTAGGACAAACCTTTAATGTAAATAGCGGAGCCTCCAGTTTAAAAGTGGAAGGAACCTCAAACATACACGATTGGGAGTTAAGTGCAAAAGAACTCCAGGGAAGTATAAAGGTTCAAATGGAAGACGGACAATTAGTGAAACTTGATCAATTACAGTTTGCAGTAGTTGCCGAAAGCCTGAAGAGTGGAAAAGGAGGAATGGACAAAAACACCTATAAGGCTCTTGACACCGATAAACACAGAAGAATTACCTACGAATTATCAAGCGTTAAAAACCTTGATTGCACTTCAAAAACCTCATGCAAAGTAACTACTAATGGTGTACTTACCATTGCAGGAACCCAGAAGAATGTAGAATTGATCTTCGATGCTAAAGTTGCCGGTGATAAAATCACGCTAAGCGGTGACAAAAAGATAAAAATGACCGATTTCAAAGTGGATCCCCCAACAGCTATGTTTGGAACTATCACCACTGGAGATGAAGTGAACATTAAATTCCAGACTGTTTTTACTAAATAACCCTAATTCAACAACAAATATTAAAATTCAACTATCAACTTTTTTAATGTATCAAAAATGAAAACTCTAATTAAATATTCCGGTATTGCTCTTTTGATGGCCATGGGCTTTCAGGCACAGGCACAAGATGTAGATGTTCTTGTTGTAGAAGACAATGAAAACACTACCCTTTGGGACAGAAGTCTACCTAACTTTAGATATCCAGATCAACGCGGTATAAGCACATTTGAGCCTACAAAAGACAACAACTACGGTGAATTCGAAGGAGTACAGGTAAGACTTGGTGGTGCTTTTGCACTTCAATTCCAGGCATTAGAACAGGAAAATGCTTCAGGCGCTCCTGAATTATATGAACTTGGAAAAGACTTTAACCTTGCTACTGCAAACATGACTTTTGACATTTTGCTTGCAAAAGGAGTTAGAGTACACCTTAACACTTACCTTTCTTCTCAAAACCACCCTGATACTTACGTAAAAGGAGGATACCTACAAGTAGATAACCTTGACTTCATCAGTGAAGGGTTAGCTTCTGGTCTTATGGAGCACTTAAGGATCAGGTTTGGTCACATGGAGAACAACTATGGTGATGCTCACTTCAGAAGATCTGACAACGCAATGGCTCTTTACAACCCATTCGTAGGAAACTACCTAATGGACAGCTTTACTACTGAGGTAGGTGGTGAGATCTACTACTTCAACGGCCCATGGCTAGGTATGGTTGGATTTACAAACGGTAAATTAAACCAGTCTACTTCTAGTGAAGGTCATACAAGCCCTTCTCTTCTTGCAAAATTTGGTTATGACAACCAAATCTCTGAAGATTTCAGATTTAGATTAACAGGATCGGTTTACCACACAAACCAAACTAAAAGTGCTTATTTATACAGTGGTGACCGTGCAGGTTCAAGATACTACAACGTAATGTCTGGCCCAGATGCAAACAACCCTGGAGATGGCTTTAGATCTGGTAGAATTAACCCAGACCTTAAAAATGAATTGACTTCTTTCATGATCAACCCTTTCATCAAAGCAGGTGGACTTGAATTCTTCGGAATCTATGAAAGAGCTAGCGGTAAATACGCTTCTGAAACTGACGAAAGAAGCTGGAACCAATATGCAGGTGAACTTATCTACAGATTTGGTAACAACGAGAACTTCTACGTAGGTGGACGTTACAATACTGTAAATGGTGAACTTAAATCTGGAGAAGATGTAACAGTTAACCGCTTCAACATTGGAGGTGGATGGTTTATGACCAAAAACATCCTTACTAAAGTTGAGTATGTTAACCAGGATTACAATGACTACCCTACAGGTGATATTCACAACGACGGACAATTCAACGGCTTTAACATTGAAGCAGTAATCAGCTTCTAAGAATAAAAGATTCGTTTGAACTAGCCAGAAAATGGGGGAATTAAATTCCCCCATTTTTTTTAACTTTAAAAAAATGAAAAAAATTGCGTTTGTCTTATTGGTACTTTTCTGTAGTGCGGTAACACGCGCACAGGATTTTCAGAAAAGAAACATCACAGTGCTCCCCAGCAGTGAGCTCACTATCATTGGGGACTCTAATATTGCTGCATTTCAGTGTGAGTTTGATAATTCATATTTAGAAGATTCTCAAAATATCACTTACACACAAAATGGTAATAAAATAAAATTTACAGGAGCTGTACTCATCCTTAACAACAAAGGCTTTGACTGTGGGAGCAAAGGTATAAACCGCGACTTCCACGACCTCCTGCAAACAGATAAACATCCCAGGATACTTCTCGAGTTAAACGAGGTGAGCATGTCTTCCCCTACAAAAGCAGTAGCAAAAGTTGGCATCACCATAGCAGGCAAAGAAAGATTTTATGAATTGCCTGTAGCCATAAAAAATGCTGCAATAGCTGAATTTAAAGGAAAACTGCACCTCAATATAAAAGACTACGAACTTGAGGCTCCAAAAAAGCTGTTTGGAATGATCGTCGTTAAAGACGAAATCGACATTCAATTTAATTTACAGGTAAAAAAATAAGCAATATGAAGTTAGTAAGTGCTGCCCAGGCCGTGTCTTATGTAAAATCGGGTAACAGGATATTCATCCAGGGAGCGGCCATGACACCAAATATTCTTATTGAGGCCCTGGTAGAGCGCCATAAAGAATTAAAGAACGTGGAGATCTTCCACATACATACCGAAGGCCCTGCGCGTTATACACAGCCGCCGTACAGGGAATCATTTTCTCTGAACAGCTGTTTTGCTGCCGGTAATGTTCGCAATGCGATAAATTCGGAATACGGGGCTTATATTCCTATTTTTCTAAGTGAGATCCACCTGTTATTTAGAAAGAACATCTTACCCCTTGATGTAGCTTTTATTCAGGTTTCCCCTCCCGATAAACACGGATTCTGTTCGCTGGGCCTTTCAATAGATATTACCCTTCCGGCTATACAAACCGCTAAAACAGTTATTGCGCAAATAAATCCGCAGGTTCCAAGAACCCATGGTGACGGGATTATTCATGTAAGCCAGATCACAGCCGCAGTAGAGGCCAGTTTACCTTTACATGCCCATATGCCTGTTGAAGCTTCAGAAATTGAGAAGCAAATAGGAAAAAACGTAGCCGAACTTATTGAAGATGGAGCTACCCTTCAAATGGGAATTGGCGCCATTCCAAATGTGGTGCTCAACAACCTCATGAACCACAAACGCCTTGGAATTCATACTGAAATGTTTTCTGACGGGGTTTTGCCACTCATAGAAAAAGGCATTATTACCGGGGAAGAAAAAGAGGTGAAAACCGGAAAGATCGTGACCTGCTTTGCCCTTGGCTCCTCAAAATTATACGATTTCATAGATGATAATCCCGTGATCCATTTTAAGGAAGCAGCCTACACCAACGATACGGCGATTATTAGAAGAAACCCGAAGGTGACAGCGATTAACAGTGCTATAGAAATAGACCTTACCGGGCAGGTTTGCGCCGATACCATTGGCACCTACCAGTATTCGGGCGTAGGCGGACAAATGGATTTTATTCGCGGCGCTTCCCTTTCTGAAGGTGGCAAAGCAATTATTGCCATGCCTTCAACCACTTTAAAAGGCATCTCCAAGATAGTTCCCAATTTAAAAGAAGGTGCAGGCGTTACCACCACCAGGGCGCACGTACATTACATCGCTACCGAGTATGGTGTAGTGAATCTCTACGGAAAAAACCTGAAACAAAGAGCCAAAGCCCTCATCTCTATCGCTCACCCCAACCATAGGGCTGCCCTGGAAGAGGAAGCTCATAAAAGGCTCTCCGGAATAAGGTAGACCTGAAAATACTTTCCAAAAATGCCATTTTTGAGTACCTTTAGAGTGCTTAAAAAAGAAAAATATGAAAAGTAAATTCAGCGAGATCATCCAGGATGACAAGCCCGTTCTTGTAGATTTTTTTGCCGACTGGTGCGGCCCCTGCAAAACATTGGCTCCAATTTTAGAACAAGCCAAAGCCGATCTTGGAGACAAGGTTAAAATTGTGAAGATAGATGTAGACAGAAATCAGGCGCTGGCCGAAAAATTTCAGGTGCGCGGCGTGCCCACACTTATCCTGTTTAAAAAAGGAGAACAATTATGGCGACAGTCGGGCGTGGTACCAAAAGCTAACCTGGTTGAGCTTATAAATTCCCACCAGTAGTTATATATGATAGACGAAAACCTGTTGCTTAATTACGGCGCCAAAAGGGTGTCTTTTTCTAAAGGAGATCAATTGTTTCGGGAAGGAGAATCGGCTCTCAACTTCTACCAGGTAGCTTCAGGAGAGATCAAGATGAACAATTACAACCAAGATGGTAAAGAGTTCATCCAGGGTATTTTTTCTATCGGGCAGAGTTTTGGAGAACCGCCGTTGCTGGCAAACGTGAAATATCCGGCAAATGCCGAAGCCATTTCAGATGCCGAAGTTTTTCAGCTTTCAAAAGAGCAATTTTTAGAACTGCTTTCGTCAAATCCAAAAGTCCACCTAAAGATCACCGAAACCCTTGCAAAAAGGCTTTACTACAAAGCCATCATGGTTTCAGAAATATCGAGCCAGGAACCCGAGCACAGAATTCTTCGCATCATAGATTACCTCAAGCATGTAGATAAGGTAGATGGAAAGTTTACTTACCGGCTTAACCTTACCCGGCAACAACTCGCCGACCTTACCGGGCTGCGCGTGGAGACCGTGATACGTGCCACCAAGTCTCTTGAAAAGAAAGGCGAACTTCAAATAAAAAAGCGAAAAGTGTACCGGTAAAAGTTCATTACCAGCTTCTTATGATTTAGATCTGAGACATAAATGTCCTGTTTTATGATCCCAATCATATTCTCTCCTTCCCTATCCTCTTAATTTTACAGCATAATTTAAAACGACTATGCTATGAAACTTTACAACACACTTTACAAAGATTTTGAAGACCTTTATGTAGGATATTCGGCAGTGGCCATCATCCTTTCAACATGTTTGGGTGCTGCAGCGGCTATGGTGATCTTAATGAACGGGCATGACTTTATTCAAATGTTCCAGCTATTCCTGGTAGTTGCAGTGTGTATGATATATATGGTGACAGTTTTAGCACAATTAAAGCCTAAATTTGTTTTTAATACATTAATTTTTAGCCTCCTACTTAGCTCGCTCCTGCTAATAATCAATGTGTTTATGCGCTATTAGAAAGAGTATTTTCTTATGAAAAACGATATACAAAACCGGGAGGATGTCTTTCTCCTGGTTTCTACATTTTATACCAAAGTGCGCGCCAACAAAAAGATTGGCCACTTTTTTAATGACACTATAAATGACTGGCCTGCCCATCTTGAGAAGCTTACCGACTTCTGGGAGACCAACCTATTTATGGTAAGCAAATTTCGTGGTAACCCCATGCGGGCCCACAAAGAAGTAGACCGGGATTTTGATCATTCTATTGAACAGGCACATTTCGGCGAATGGCTCAACATGTGGTATGAAACCCTTGATGAGCTTTTTGAAGGTGACAGAGCCAGCATTGCGAAGAACAGAGCCAGGAATATGGCCCACAATCTCTTTATGAATATGTACCTGAGTCGGCAGCAATAAATCTTCTTCGGAAAAAGCTATATTCTGATCATAATTTTCTGTGTTTCCTGACTCCTTCTGAAGTATTTCCGAAGCATACATTACAAAACCCCTTCCTTCAGAAATATTAGACAGAGACGTTAAATTCCTGTTATTCAACCCCTGTACCTTCTTCACAAATCTTATCTTTTAAAGAAAAACTGAAAGATGGAATTACAGGACAAGGTGGCCATAGTGACCGGGGCAAGCAGCGGAATTGGAAGAGCAATTGCAAAAGCCCTTTCGGGGGCCGGATGTAAAGTGGCATTGGCCAGCCGAAATATTCAAAAATTAAACGACCTGCAAGACGAATTAAAAAATAAGAGCCTGGTGGTGCGAATGGATGTCACAGATTCTGAAAGTGTAGAAGGTGCTTTTAAAGATATTTGGGACGAATTTGGGGAAGTGCACATTCTTGTAAACTGTGCCGGCGTAATGCCGCTTACTTACCTCAAAAATCAACATCTTGAAGAGTGGCTTGAGACCATTGAAGTGAACGTAAAAGGAACTTTGCGCTGCATTAATGCGGTGTTACCAGCCATGAAGAACCAAATGAACGGGCACATTATTAATATTGCCTCTGTAGACGGTATAGAAGTATTTAAAGGCGGTGCGGTTTACGGCGCTTCAAAAGCAGCAGTCATTGCCCTCTCCCGTGCCATGAGAATGGAACTCTCACCTGAGTTCAATATCCGCGTTACCTCTATTGAACCCGGAACTGTAGCCACTAACCTAAGGGATGATATTACCGACAAGGAATTACTGGAAGAAAAAGACTATTCTGGCGACGAACCCAAACTTGAACCTCAAAACATTGCCGATGCTGTGCTGTACGCCGTATCCCAGCCTAACAGCGTAAATGTTAACGAATTAATGATTAAGCCCACAGGAAAGGCTTAAGGGTTAAAAAAGTGTTATTTGGAAAGCCTTTAACGCAAGATAACCCATTACTTCACGATCTTGAAAAAGAACCTTAAAAACCAACAAAAATGGACTTGAAGAAAAATGCAAAAGATGCAGGTGAAAAAGTAGTAAAACTTTGGGCTGCCAAAAAAGGACTTCAGTGGACAGGTAGTCTCCTTAAATGGGGAGCTGTTGCAGGAGCCGGATATTATGCCTACACCCTTGTGAGAGATAATAAAGACCAGATCAAGGCCAAATTATCTTAAGCAGTAAGAACTTTTGACAAAAATACTACAGGAACAGTAAATTAGTACTATTCCTCAAAGTATCCACTCACAGAGGCTGTCTTAAAAACTCTTTTCCCGTCACCCTGAATGTATTTCAGGAGTTTTGACACGGAATCATTTAAATAATGATGTTCTGGTGTTAAATGACGTGTGAAGCTTTTTTAGGATAGCCTTTTTCTTTTTTATTATTCCGAAAGATTACTTCTGAAGGATTCTCTGTACCTAAACTTTAGTGAATTCTTACTATGATATCCCCTGAAGAAGACTTCTGGAAATAGACCTCCAAAAATGCCATTTTTGACACTGATGTTTCCTCCTTAACTTCTTCAGACATTAATATCGAAGACTTACGAGATCCCTTCTGCTGAAAATATCCTGAATGATGGAATAAAGCTGAAGATAAACCTCAACAGCAAATATTATTCACAAACTTCTTCCGGAAATAGAGTTCCGAAAATGCCATTTTTGAGACCTCATATTTTATCTATCGTGGTCTTTCATTCGTAAGGAATGCTTCAGCTTTACTTCCGTTCCCCAAGCAGCAGGGTGTTACTACCGTAGACATTTTCCTTCTTCTGAAAATGTATGCCTAAAGTGTCATTTTTGAGCAGGTAATCGATCTGCTCCTGGTGCGCCTCATTTATTCCGGCATTGAAAAGCACTTTCCCATCTGCCGATAATAATGCTGCAACATTCTTCCAGAAAGCATCGGTAAAGAACTGTGCCGGCACCTTGAGATCCAGGAAGAGGTCGACGATTATAAACCCGAACTGCTGTTGCGAAGATGCGACAAATGCTTCAGCATCGGCACACAGCAACTCGAGGGGTTGATGTGCTTCAATATTAAACTCATTTTTGGCAATTTCTATAACTGCAGCATCGAGTTCTACGGCAGTAATTTTTCCGTAGTAGCCATATTTATTCCGAAGGAGGGGAATTGCACTACCGCCTCCCAAACCCAGAAGCAGCACCGGGGCAGCACGATCTGCACGCACTTCTGCAAAGCCGTGGTCAAGCACTTCCTGAAGGGCGCCGTAAGAATAATTGGCGTTACTGCTGTCAAGCACCTTTCGGCCGTTGATCCAGGTGACTTCCAGTTTCCCATTGTAATTGGAGTTGTACTTTTTGGTGAGCGGCCACAGGTAGCTGAAGGTCTTTTTCATAGCCCTGTAAAAGTACGATTTTAGAAGTTAGAAGGGCGAAAATAGAAGTGTCCAGTGCTCCGTGGTCAGTGGCAGAAATATGCGGTGCGGGAGTTAATAGAATCATCCAACTTCTAAAAAGGGTCAACTCTAATCAGGACTCCACACTCCACAAACTGACAACTGACAACTGGCAACCCGAAACCCGCAAAAATTTATTCCGTAACAGTCTTGACTCTTTCCTCTTGTTTCCTGGCTCTATTCTTAGGCTTCTTCTTTTTCATCTTGTTAAGCCATATCAGCGTACCGGTAACCGGCAAAGTAGTCGCGATTAAACAGGCCAGGAAATAGATGATCTTGGAGAAAGTTCCGAATATCTCTCCTGTATGGATAGGTTTGATGAGGGAAGCCACCTGTAAATTAAGTGGTTTTTCACTAAAGATCTCTTTGTTCAAAACTGTACCATCGCGGTCTATCACCAATTGATCTGAAGTCACAGGAGACCAGCCGTTGTCGTTGGTCTTTCTCACCTTGTACACCTGCTCCCTTTCGGAAGGGAACGAAATTGTGGTGGTGCCTTCATAGTTGAGCTCTTCCGAAGAAATGTTGTAGATAGAGGCTATTGAGGCTTCATCGGCTTCAGTTATATTTTCATTGGAAGTAAAGGAAGGGCCTCCACCCCTGTTAAAGACTTTTGTACCCAAAACTGCACTTCCTGCTTCGCGGTACCACTCAAAACTCCAGAAGAGCCCTGTGAGGGTCATGATGACCAATACAATACAGGCGTAAAACCCGAGTGTATTGTGAAGATCGTGATTGATGCGTTTCCAGTTGGCCGAGGTTTTTATCTTAAAGCCGCTCTTCATGTTTTTCCACTTCAGCTTTTTGGGGAACCAAAGTACAACGCCACTCAGGGAAAGAATAAAGAAGATAATGGTGGCTATTCCCACAATGGGACGTCCTATAGCCGAATCTAAAAGCAGCCATCTGTGCATCCTGAAATTCCACATAAAAAAATCGTCAAGCGAAGACTTTTTGGTCTGCATGTAATCACCGGTGTAGGGATCTACGTAGAAGGTGGTGCCGCGACGATCTTCGGGAGATGTCTTTACCCGGAATTCGTAAGGTTTCCCGGCTTCAGCAGGAATACTTACCGAAGAGACCTCTCCTTCCTGCTGCAATACTTCAGTGAGTGCTTCAATTTCCATAGCCTGCGTACCCGAGACCTTGAAATCTTCAGCAAAAAAATTTTTAATTTCCTTCTCAAAAGTGAGTACAGTTCCGCTGAAACAAACCAGGAAAAGGATGATCCCACTGGCAAGGCCAAGCCATAGATGAACGTCATTGAGGAACTTTCTAATGCCGTATTTTTTCTTTTTATTCTTCATTGAAAGAAATTTAAAGTTCCGGCATACAACAAAAAGCTGTAGCCGGAACTATGGAGTAAGATATGATAAGCTAATTCAAAATTAAAACACTCCGATGAAATGGTTTCCTGGCTCGTTAAGCAGTTGCGCCCCTTTGGTCACTTCACCTGTTATACTGTTAATAACATAGATATTCCCGTCTTTTCCAACCGGGGAAACAGTAACATAAACATTATCTCCATCTACCACAAAGCCCTGGTACTGGAAAAAGTACATATCTGGCTCATAAGGCAGGTCTACTTTTTGTGCAGTTTTGGCATTAAGATCTACTCTTGCAAGGAAACTCTGCTGGGTGCTGGCGCTAAAGCTGGTAGTCGCTGCATCCTCGTGCGTGTACATTACATAAGCGATACCATTTTTCACATATCTCCAGCTCTGGATGTATGAACCTGTAACGTTAAGGGCTTCATCAAGGCTAAAATCATAGCTGTTATCATATTCATTATCTGTATTGATCTTTAGAATATGAGAACCCCCCGGATCTCTTTGGGTAGCCTGGTAAATATTACCGTCTTCGGCTAAAAAGCTGTTAAAGCTACGGTAACCGCTGGTGTCTCCAAATCCTACAGTAGAAGTAATGATCTTAGGATTTTCTAGAGACGGGTAATCTACAACCACCGCTTTAGAACCAAGTCTTTCATAGGCGTTGGCGTCGCGTTCTCCTGTAGCAGGATCTGTTTTCCCCATCCAGGTACCAATGATCAATTTATCTCCTGCAGCGTTAAGTACAGGCGTATCTAACCTAAAAATATGGTGCCCTGCTGCCTCTTCTTCTGCAGGCAGTGGGAGTTCAAAAGAGATGTTATTCGAGATCTCAACGTTCTCCATATCTATGGTAACGATGGTTGCTGTACCTCTTGTGTACTCGTAAGTGTCCCCATCATTTACCATAGGGCTTGTTACACTAACGGCTACCCCGGTTTTGTCTCCGTCAAAAAGTTTTACCCATCTTGGAGAAGTCCCTGCATATTGTGAAATATTTACCAGGCCTCCTGTTGGTTCAAAGTTATCACCTCCGTTAACGATGTACTTTGAGAATTCACCTCCATTGTCACCCCCGTAAGCAATGTTGAACATAGTAGAACCATCTACCGAAGATTGTAATCTCGCTGTTCTTTGAGATCTCACCTGGAAACCGTTATCAAAAACATTGATCGCGTAGTTGGGATCTTCAGCATTTTCTTTTGAAATAGAATATAGCACGGTTCCGCCGTTACCGTTACCAGGAGTTTCGTCCATTACTGCTCCTGCAATGGTAAGCCACCTGCTCTGTTCAGGGTTAGGTTCAGGCGCTGGAGAAACCGAATCATCATCGCTGCTACATGCCGTAGACAGGCTTAATAGTCCAACTACAGCGGTATAACCAAATAGTCTTGTAAATCTATTTTTCATGTTTAATAATTTTAGAATTTATTGATTGAATAATTGAGTTTTAAATAGAAGGCTCTTCCCGGCTTCTGCACGGCAAAATTGTCATAAGCCTGTTTGTTGAATATGTTGTTGGCATCAAAGCTCACAATGAGATTCTTTTTTGGAAAGACGTAGCTCAAGCCCACATCCTGTATATGTTGTTCAGGGACCATCGAGTTTTCAAGTCCGCTCCTTTTATTCACCACCCATACGTTGTAAAAGGAGTCAACAAAAGCATAGTTGTAATAGATGTTTAGTAAAGATTCCTTCTGAAACACATTTTTGAAGGAATACCGGGCCGAAGCATTGGCAGTAAAGAATGGTTCACTGGGTATTTGTGCGTTGTAGTTAAACAAGACATTGCCGTTGGAATCATACTTTGTACTCACCCTGGTATTGAATTTGGACAAGTTGACCAGCAGGTTGAGGTTATTTTTAAAAATATAATTCAGTTCTGCATCAAAGCCTTTAGACTCCGTTCCTCGCATGTTTACAAAAGGAGCAGTTTGTTGTGCATCATTCAAAGTCATTTGGGGCTCCCTTACAATCATTCCGCGTGTGTCTCTTAAAAATCCAGAAGCGTAGAGAGAGACGCTGTGTTCAGCAATTTTGTACGGGCCGATCTTGAATCCGAGGTTATAATTATTGCTTTGTTCGGGTTCCAGTCCTGAATTTTCGGCAACATTTTCTCCTACATCCCCAAAGATCTCGTTATCGGTAGGAAGCCTGAGGGCTTTTTCTGCGGAACCTAAGATGGCAATGCCCGAGTTTACCAGGTAAGAAAGGGCCATCCCGTATCCCGTGTAGTCAAAAATATTGCTGAAGTATTCTTCTACCCGCACCTCTTCCCCGTCAATAGTTGCAACACGGGGATCCATTTTATTCGTCTTCTGCTGATAATATTTTCCGAATACATTGGCCTTTAATTTATCCTTGAACCACCTTGACTCATAAGAAAAAGAGGAAATTTTCTTTTCAAGCTCACGGGTTTCAACGAAGTTCTTTCTTATCCCGTTCCACAGTTCATCATTCTGCTCCCTCGAAATATTGTAAAGTACGTGGTGCAGGCCAATCTTGTGATTGTTGTTAAAGGAGTAAGTAAGTCCTCCCCTAAAAGAGTAAATATCCCGGTAAATATTTGCAATGGTAGGCGCTCCCTGCTGTGCTCCCCGCTGCGACGGTATAGGATCTCCTTTTCGGTCGCGGCTAAGTTCACCAGACCAGTTGTAGGTCCAGGTCACCGTATCATTTATAGTTCTTTTGCGCTCGTTGTATAAACCGTGAAAATTGAAGTCTAGACCTTTAATAAAAAGATCAGATTTTTCGTATGTGAGATTCACAATACCCGCCTCGGCTTCCATGAACCTTCCTTTATATGGGATGGTCATGTACGCACCATGCTGAATTTCGTTGTAAGAATCTGAAGCCGTATATCCCACAGAAAATTTATCGGCCCAATTGACCTTTTTGAAACCTGCTTCTAGAATTCCGCCACGGGAAGAGTATTCATCATTGAACCTCTTCACCTTTACATAATCATATTTCCCATTGGGCAGAATGTTGTAAACATTCCTTCCCCAAACCTCGTAATCATTATCGGAATGGTTATAAAATCCTGAAGCTTTCACAAAAAATCCGGAGTTCTCTGCCTGGTAAACTGCATTGAAATTGGACTGGAAAGTATTGAAGGAGCCATAAGAAACCGAAGCATTGATCTGGGTTCTAAAATCATCTCTCAAAATGACATTTATGGCACCTCCCAAAGCATCAAAAGCAAGTTCGGCAGGAACCACACCTTTGTAGACATCAATACGTTCTATCATGCTGGGGCTAATGCTGCTAAGGTCGAAGGAAGAACCGTAAGACGAAAGTGGAATTCCGTCAATAAAAATCTGGATGGAGTTACCAGACATCCCGTTGAGGTTATAGTCTACAGAAGAGCCCAAACCACCACCCTGTCTTATTTTCACTCCCACACTTCTGTTCAGGAGTTCGTTGGTTTGAATATTTCTTACCGCAGCTTCTTCTGTTTCAATGACATTTACCGCGAAACCTTTCTTTTCAATTTCAGATTTTACAGATTCTACATTCAGAAGTACCTCACTCAGTTCATAATCTCCTTTATTTTTAATCTGAAAGTTCTGCACCACGTCTTCCCCGTTAATGATCACTTCGCCATATTCAACGTGGTTCTCCTTCCGAAGTTCAATTATATATGACCCTGAAGGCACCCCGGAAATTTCATAATAACCTGAATAATTCGATGTCGACTTGAATTCTTCCGAAGTATTTGAGAGAATTACTTCAACATTGGCCGAAGAATATCCATTGTGGTCTTTTACGTAGCCAGAAACGGTATATGTAGCACTAACTGTCTGCCCGGCCTTTTCCCCGGAATTGTTAGCTGTTTGCCCAAACACAACCACCGAAAAAAAGCAGAAGAGAACGGACCAGATATATGAAGATGCAGATTTCAAAAGAATGGGCTTATTTAGATTTAATAAAAATAATTACCTTTGGCAAAAGTAAAGGGGGAGGCTTGCCGTTGGGTAACGCAAAAGGAATTTTTACTTACGTGAAAAGAATAATGTGCCCACCCCGACCCTTTAGCGATGTTATTTAAAAGGAAGTCAGGCGACAAGACAAATGAAATTCAGGTTAGAAAGCTCTTTTTTTGAAGAAAATGCTGTAGTAAAGACTTTCAGCAAAGATTTTTGCGCCGAGGCCTTCAGTGAAGAAACCTTCATTATTGACCAGGAGCTTGTTAAAGGCAGTATGCACGAGCTGCACCTGGACCATTTCTGTTTAATTACACAAGACCTGGAAGCTTCGGCAGGTTATTCGATAAACATTTCGGGAAATTCGCCTCTTTTTAAACTGCATTTTGAACTGGAAGGAGATTATAATTTTTGCCCAGTAGATCCTTCTGTACCTGCGATCTCTATACCTGCCGGCCATTTCAATATCTTTTACCTCCCCAGGCCCGAAGGGTGTTTGAACTTCAAATCTTCTTCCCGGAAAACCCTGGAAGTACTGTTTACAGAAAAATTACTTCGGAAGATCATGGGCCCCGATTACAGCGGATTATCTTCTTTGAAAGACGGAATTAAAGAGGACCACCCGTTCCTGTTGTGGGAGGAAAGCCGGATCATTCCGGTAGAATTGCAGCAACACATACGGGAAATTATTAGTTGCCGTTACTGCGGACATATCAAAAAGATCTACCTCGAAGCACGAATTACCGCCATGTTACTGAGTTTTCTGGTAGACGATGGCGCGAAAAATAGTGTTTCACAGGAAGATCACCTTCCAAAAAAGGAGTACACAGGGATTCTACGGGTGGAGGAGCACATTAAGAAGAACTTCAGAAAAAACCTCACCATAAACGAACTTGCTCCCATAGCAGGTCTCAACACCTCAAAACTCAAACAGAGTTTCAAAAAGGTGCATTCTACCACAATTTTCAAGTACATCACCGGGCTGCGTATGGAAAAAGCGAAAGAGCTTATCACCCATGAAAAATTGTCGGTTTCTGAAGCCTCTTATGAAGTAGGTTATAAGAATCCGCAGCACTTTACAGTGGCCTTCAAAAAGTATTACGGATTTTTACCCAGTTCCCTCAATTAGTTATTGGTTATTAGTGATTAAGGGTTAGGGATTGGTGAAATTTACTCACACAAAGTCTTGCCTCTTGCTATCTTTTCCAGATTCGGTAATTTGAAACAGCGAAGGGAAAAAGCCGTAGGTCTACTTGCTGTTCCTGCTAATAAGGATCCAGTACAGGGCCACAACGAGAATTGTCACAATCCCTCCTGCTATGTAGATTTTATATTCCATCAAAAAATGCTGGATGACGGGGAAAGACTGAAAGTCGGAAAAACATTAGGCTAAAACCATGATATTTATCAGGTTAGGTCTGTTACAAAAAAAGTTAGTCAAAAATGGCATTTTTGAATATCCATAAAATTTCGGAGTAAGACGCATTTTACTTCAGTTTTACCCCGTCTTATTTCTTTGCAATTCCCCAACCTTCCGCAGAAAAAATCTGATCAATTTTGAATTACATAATTCTTAATATGACTCCTCTATATTCCTAATTTATCATTTTAATCGAATTATATTCTTAAATCAATATTTAATGTATTAAAATAATAATTTTGTTATTCTATTATTATAGAAATGGCTAATTTGCTGGATATTCAGTAATTTTTCCAAGGAGATCTATATGAGAATGAAGCAACAGGGACTCTACTCCCCCGAATTTGAACACGACAATTGTGGCGCAGGATTTATTTGCAACTTAAAGGGCAAAAGGACCAACGATATTATTCATAAAGCACTTAACATCCTGGTGAGACTGGAGCACCGTGGTGCTGTGAGTGCAGATGGCAGAACCGGAGACGGTGCGGGTATTTTAATAGAAATTCCACACGCCTACTTTAAAAAAGTATGTGATTTTGAAATTCCCAACCCCAAAGAATATGCAGTAGGAATGGTCTTTTTACCTCCTGCGGCCAACCAGCGAAAAATAGTAAAGGAGATCTTTGAAAAAGAGATAAAGAGGCAGCATTTAAAAATGCTGGGCTGGCGGGAAGTGCCGGTAGACAAATCCTGCCTTGGAAATGTTGCCGCTCTTAGCGAACCCAATGTGCAGCAAATCTTTATTGGTAAGGATGAGGAGATTTCAGAAAAAGAATTTAACGCCCGACTTTTCACAGCGCGTAAAATAGCTGAACACAAAGTACAGGAATCCTCTCTTTCTGATTCCTTTCACTTCTATGTAGCCAGCCTTTCTACTACAACCATTATTTACAAAGGGCTGCTTATGCCCGAAGATATTAATATTTACTATACCGATCTTAATGACCACGACCTGGTAACCAAGCTCGCCCTGGTACACCAGCGATTTTCTACCAATACCTTCCCTAGCTGGGATCTCGCACAACCTTTTAGGTATATGTGCCACAATGGAGAGATCAACACGCTGCGTGGCAACTTAAGCCGAATGAAAGACCGGGAAGAGCTCTTCAAAAGTGACCTTTTAGGAGAGTATATTAAGGAGATAATTCCTGTTACTGCTGAAGGAAAATCGGATTCTGCCTCTATGGATACGGTACTGGAACTTCTTTTACACACCGGCCGTTCCCTACCCGAAGCCATTATGATGATGGTTCCTGAAGCATGGGAAAAAAATCCTGTGATGAACCCTGCAAAAAAGGCATTTTACGAATACAATTCGTGTATCATGGAACCCTGGGATGGGCCCGCTTCTATTCCCTTTACAGATGGAAACTACATTGGAGCCCTTTTGGACAGGAATGGATTACGCCCTTCGCGCTATACCGTAACCAAAGATGGGTACGTGGTAATGGCTTCGGAAACAGGAGTCATTGAAATAGCCCCGGAAAATGTGGCGCGGCATGGGCGTCTTGAACCGGGCCGAATGTTTCTTGTAGATATGAATGAAGGAAGGATCATTGAAGATGAAGAAGTAAAGAGCAAAATTGTAGCTGAAAAACCTTACCAACAGTGGCTTGATGAGAATTTACTGCCGCTTTCTAATGTTCCCTACACCGGAAACAAAACTCCTGTAGAAAAAACCGATTTCAAGACAAGGCAAAAACTTTTTGGCTATACCCTGGAAGATATCAATACCATCATTGCGCCCATGGCAAATTTGTCTAAGGAAGCAATAGGTTCTATGGGATCGGACACGCCGCTTGCAGTACTTTCAGACAAGCCGCAGCTACTGTTCAATTACTTTAAGCAGCTATTTGCCCAGGTGACCAATCCGCCCCTGGATGGGATAAGGGAAGAAATTGTTACCGATATCAGCCTTTCTTTAGGTGAAGACAGGAACCTTTTTGAGATAACGCCTGAACATGCCAAAAAACTCCGCATTCAGAATCCCGTGATCTCTAATGAAGACCTCGACAAGATCAAATATATAGACATTCCCGGATTTAAAACTGCGTCTATTCCTATTCTCTATCAAGCCGACAAAGGTCTTAACGGCGTGGAAGAGCGACTCGATGAGATCATTATTGAGATCACCGCAGCAGTTGACAGGGGATGTAATATCATCATACTTTCAGACCGAAATACCAATGAAGACCTGGCGCCCATTCCATCGCTGCTAGCCTGTTCATACGTGCACCACACCGTAAAAAAGCATCACAAAAGATCTTCCTTTGAGATAGTCATAGAGTCGGCCGAACCGCGTGAACCTCATCATTTTGCATTGTTGTTTGGCTATGGCGCCAGTGCAATCAACCCTTTCATGGTAAACGAGATCATTTATGACCTCGTAGAAAAGAAAGAGTTAGATGTGACAGACCCCGAAGTTGCCGTTCAAAACTTCAATACTGCAGTAGGAAAAGGAATTGTCAAGATCATGAATAAGATTGGGATTTCCACCCTGCACTCTTACCGCGGGGCACAGATCTTTGAGATCCTGGGACTCAACAAAAAATTTGTGAATAAGTATTTCTGCAGTACGCCTACCCGTATAGAAGGAATAGGCCTGTATGAGGTTGAAAAAGAAATTCAGAAGCGCTACCGCAAGGCCTTTAATCCGGCAGAGGACCAAAAGGGTATGGATCTCGAAATAGGTGGAGATTACAGATGGAGAAGAAACGGGGAAAGACACATGTTTAATCCCGCCACTGTTGCAAAGCTCCAGCAGGCAGTGAAACAAAATAACCCAAAAAGCTATGAGGAATATTCCAGGCTGGTAAATGAACAAACCCGCAACCTCATGACGATAAGGGGAATGTTTAAGTTCAAAGATCTCAACCCGGTACCCATAGAAGAAGTAGAACCGTGGACAGAGATTGTAAAAAGATTTAAAACAGGAGCTATGTCTTTTGGCTCCATAAGCAAAGAAGCTCACGAGAATTTATCTATCGCCATGAACCGGATGAAAGGTAAAAGCAATTCGGGTGAAGGAGGAGAAGATGAAAGCCGTTTTCACAAAAGTCCCGATGGCGACTGGAGAAATTCGGCCATCAAGCAGGTAGCTTCAGGAAGGTTTGGTGTTTCTATCAACTACCTCACCAATGCACAGGAGATCCAGATCAAGATGGCCCAGGGTGCAAAACCGGGAGAAGGCGGTCATTTACCCGGCCCAAAGGTAAATCAGGAGATCGCAAAGACGAGAAATTCCACGCCTTATGTGGGGCTTATCTCACCACCGCCACACCACGACATCTATTCTATTGAAGATCTTGCCCAGCTTATTTTTGATCTTAAAAATGCCAATCGGGAAGCGCGGATCAACGTTAAGCTTGTTTCTAAAGTTGGCGTAGGTACGATTGCAGCCGGGGTAGCAAAAGCCAAAGCAGATGTAGTTCTGGTTTCGGGTTATGACGGCGGAACGGGAGCCGCTCCCCTCACCTCTTTGAGGCATGCCGGACTCCCATGGGAACTGGGAATAGCCGAGGTGCAGCAAACCCTGCTCCTCAATGACCTGCGAAGCCGAATTGTAGTGGAATGTGACGGACAGTTAAAAACAGGGAGAGACGTAGCCATAGCATGCCTGCTGGGAGCTGAAGAATTTGGTTTCTCTACAGCCCCACTGGTGGCGTCGGGTTGTATCATGATGCGTGCCTGTCACTTAAATACCTGCCCCGTGGGAATCGCAACCCAGGATCCTGAGCTGAGAAAGAACTTCAAAGGTACCCCGGAGCACGTGATCAACTTCATGTATTTTGTTGCACAGGAGCTACGGCAAATCATGGCCGATCTGGGTTACAGAACCATTAATGAAATGGTAGGCCAAAGCCAGAAACTGGATATGAATAAGGCCATAGAGCACTACAAAGCCCAGGGAATTGATCTTTCTAACATCCTGTACAAGCCGGATATTGATGAAAGCATGACTTTATACAATTCAAAGCAGCAGGACCACCGCCTTGATGATGTTTTAGATTTTGAGATCCTGAGACAGGCACATCCGGCCATATACAGGAAAGAAAAGATGAAGCTGGATTTCCCTATTACAAATATCAATAGAACTACAGGTGCTATAATAAGCAACGAGATCTCAAAAATTCACGGGGCCAAAGGTTTACCAAAAAACACCCTTACACTTAATTTCACGGGAGCTGCAGGCCAGAGTTTTGGCGCATTTGCCACCAGGGGCCTTACACTTAATGTTGAAGGAAACACCAATGATTACTTCGGAAAAGGCTTAAGTGGCGCCACATTATCGGTTAAAAAACCTTCAACCGCAACTTTCAAATCAAATGAGAATGTCATTATTGGAAACGTTGCCCTTTACGGTGCTACAAATGGCGAGGCTTACATCAACGGAATTGGAGGAGAGCGCTTTTGCGTCCGAAATTCGGGTGCCAGGGCAGTTATCGAGGGAATTGGCGACCATGGTTGTGAATATATGACCGGAGGCGTTGCAGTGATACTTGGGAACATCGGAAGGAATTTCGCTGCCGGAATGAGCGGCGGAGTAGCCTACATCTACGACCCTGACAATAAAATAAACAGCCATAACTTTAATATGGAAATGATCGATTTGGAGAAACCTTCCGAAGAAAACCTGGAAGAACTAAAAACGCTCATCCAGAATCACTACAGTTATACCCAAAGTGATGTCGCCAAAGAAATACTGGAAGCCTGGGAAACTGCTGCTACTGGCTTTATAAAAGTCATGCCTGTGGAATACAAAAAAGCCCTGAAGATTTTGGAAGAAGAAAAGTTGAGAAATGCCCAGACGGAATTAAAAACAGCCTGAAATGAGTAAATTAAGAGGATTTTTAGAATACAATAGAAGAGAAGAAGAAACCATTGCCGTTAAAGACAGGGTAAAAAACTATAAAGAATTCACCCAGGAAATGAACAACGAGGAGCTCCAGGAACAGGGCGCCCGTTGCATGGATTGCGGAATTCCTTTTTGTCACAGCGGCTGCCCCGTTGGTAATCTCATTCCCGACTTTAATAATGCAGTATATAAAAATGACTGGAAACGGGCTTCAGAAATTCTGCACTCCACAAACAACTTTCCCGAATTTACAGGCAGGCTTTGTCCCGCACCCTGTGAATCGGCTTGCGTTTTGGGGATTATAAAATCGCCCGTAGCCATAGAATTAATGGAAAAGTATATTCCTGAACGCGCTTTTAAAGAGGGATGGATCCAACCTGCACCTCCAAAAGTACGCACAGGTAAAAAAGTGGCGGTAGTGGGATCTGGACCGGCAGGTTTGGCAGCAGCGCAACAACTCAACAGAGCAGGACATTTGGTGACAGTCTTTGAAAGAGATAAAAAACCAGGAGGATTACTGCGGTATGGCATACCCGATTTTAAAATGGAGAAATGGGTGATAGATCGCAGGTTGAATGTTTTGGAAGAGGAGGGCATCACCTTCAAAACAGAAACCAATATTGGAGTAAATTATGATGTGGAAAAGCTGAAGGAGTTTGATGCTGTAATTCTGTGCGGCGGTGCCACTCAGCGCAGACCTCTACCCATTGAGGGAGCAGATGCACAGGGAGTGGTACAGGCTATGGAGTTCCTTAAAAGAAACAATGAAGTAGTTGACGGGCAGGCCGAACCAGCAGAAGCCCTCAACGCCCGTGATAAACATGTAATTGTAATTGGCGGGGGAGACACAGGATCAGATTGTGTGGGAACTTCTAACAGGCACGGTGCAAAATCTGTAACAAATTTCGAGATCATGCCTATGCCGGCAGAGTTCCGTACAGATGCCAGCCCTTGGCCCTACTGGCCTTTTACGCTGAAGACTACTTCTTCTCATGAAGAAGGTGTTGAAAGAAACTGGAGCATTGCCACCAGGGAGTTTATAAAGGATAGCAACGGAAAGCTAAAGGCCCTTAAAACGATAGAAGTGGAATGGGTAAATACCGAAACCGGCAGACCTCAGCTAAGGGAAATTCCCGGAAGTGAGAAAGAATGGCCATGTGACCTGGCCCTCTTGGCCCTGGGATTCACCGGGCCAGAAAAGACCCTGAGTGAAAAACTAGGTTTGGAGGTAGACGAAAGAACCAACATAAAAGCCGAAAATAACTATCAAACCAATATTCCAAATATATTTACGGCAGGAGATATGCGCCGCGGGCAATCTTTAATTGTCTGGGCAATTTCTGAAGGCAGGGAAGCAGCAAGAAGTGTTGATATGTTCCTGATGGGAACCACGCAACTTCCTACCAAAGGGCCGGGAGATTTACCGGCGGCTTAACCGCTATAACAAAACAAAAAAGCAGCTATCAAGGCTGCTTTTTTGTTTCCATTCTTTCTAAGCAAAAGATTTGTTGTGCAGGTTAAACACCTCTTCAAGATCCAGATCTTCTACTGAATCTACAATAATGTCGGGTTTAAAGGCATAGTCATTCAGGCTCTCCCTGGTAGAAATGCCCGAGAGCGTAAGTATGGTGGTGTAACCCAACTGCACGCCGCCTAAAATATCTGTATCCATAGTATCTCCAATGATCACAGTTTCCTTTGCTTCAAGTCCGAGATATTTGCGGGCAGAACGCATCATTACCGGGCTGGGTTTACCTACCGAAAATGCCTTTTTACCTGTAGCTTCTTCAATCATGGCCACTACGGCACGAATCCCCAGGTTGGTCCAGCCTGTCTTTTTAGGGGATGGGTCAAGGTTGGTGGCTATAAGCCGTGATCCCGAAAGGATCATATCTACTGCCGAATTCACCATTTCCAAAGTGAAATTCCGGCCCTCTCCCACCACCACAAAATCTGGACGTTGATTCACAAGATTGTATCCTTCCCTTGCGAGGCTGGTGATCAAACCACCTTCCCCAAGTACATAAGCACTGCCATTGGGCTTCATAAACGAGAGAAAAGAAGCGGTTGCCATGGCGCTGGTGTATACATTCTGTTCAGAAATATTAATTCCCATTTTTGCCACCTTATTAACTGCATCCAAAGGTGTGCGCTGGCTATTATTGGTCATAAACAGGAATGGGATATCCATTTCCTGAAGTTTTTCAATAAACTTATCGGCTCCGGGGATCAAAGTGTCATTTCCATAGATCACTCCATCCATATCTATTAAAAATCCCTTTTTCATAGGTCTTAAATTTTGATTGGCTAAATGTTCTCACAGCACCAGAATTGGTGCAGTTTTACGACCTGAAGTTACGCAATCTTTTAAAGCCGGTGGTTAGAGTACAAAGATATTGTCATTAAACTCTTTCCCTTTGAAAACCCGTGCGTAGAACTCTAAATCTCCTCGTGTAGTTTGAAAGGAAGCTGTTAATTTATCCTCCAGTTCATCAAGCGGAAATTGATACACCGTGATCTCTGGATAAGATGCAGCCCTTTGCTTCGACTCATTCACGCCAATCTCGATCTTGTCAATATGTACGTTGTACAAAGCATATTTCGCAAATAGATTGTGCTTGATAAGCTCCACCAAACCTTCAGGCAGGTTCTTATTTACCCTGCAGCTTTCAATCATTTTTCCCAGCGAGATCTTCCAGAGCGACCTCATCTCATTTTGAGTCACGTAAGTGGTCATTGTATCTTGTATTTTTCAATTAATATCCTTCCACCTTTTTTTCAGAAGCAATTAAAAAATACTTCTCAAAAATGGCATTTTTGAATAGCCTTTAGCGTGTGCGTTTCAGTAACTATTCATACTTCAGTTCGGGATGGCCTAAGTATCGTCTTCATGAGCATCAAGCCCTTCAATCTCTTCCTGCTCACTTACTCTTAATTCCCCGCTCTTCTTCAGCATAAAGAAGAGCCCTGTTTTATCGCCTGAAACTTTTCACTGCAGAATAGAGTTTCTGCTTTTTTATATTTCAGATTATTACGAGTTACAACCTGGATTAAAACTACAAAAAAAAACAGTATACCCCATAAAGTTAATAGGTATAATTAACACATTTACAGCATTATAAATTTAATACCCTTTCAATTGTGGGGTTATAAATAAAATATCATATAATTTACAGAAAAAGGAATAAAAAAAGAGACCCACACGAGGTTGAACAAGAGAATCTTTTAAAATCAACAGGATTGGAAGAAAAAATTGCGATGACAACAGGAATTTTAGGCATTAGAAGCTGTCTGCCTGTTACATAGCGTCAACACATGTATCGTTTACCCTGGCTAATTCCACCTGAAGAAATTCCGAAACTGTAGAAATCAGAAACTAAGTTGTTTAAAAAATAGTATCTTCAAAAGATCTACCTTAACAGCTGTTATTCCCTACATAACACTATTTTGGCACTGGAGTTTTATAGAACGTCTGGTTGCAGTGACTTTGGAGTTTAAATCTCCCCTGCATTACCATACCTAACACAAAATAACGTTGACTACATGTCCCGGGAAAATAAAAAATCAAGTATTGAAAGTTTAAAAAGGTCTGAAAACAAATTCCCTGTTGTTGGCATAGGGGCATCGGCTGGAGGCCTGGCTGCATTTATGGAGTTTATCCAGGCGATACCTGAAGATTCGGGAATGGCTTATGTACTGGTACAGCATCTAGATCCCAGCCACGAAAGCCTGCTACCCGAACTACTGCAAAAATCTACCAGGCTGCCCATCCAGGAAATTTCGAATGATCTCACAGTGAAACCCAATCACATATACATCATTCCCAGCAATAAAATGCTGATGTCTAATGACGGGAAGCTGGAACTAAGCCCAAGGCCGCAAAAAGGCGACGGAGTAAAAAACCTGCCCATCGACCTATTCTTCGAATCTATGGCAGAAGTACACCAGGCTCACTCTATTGGAGTAATATTGACTGGCAACGGCAGTGATGGCACCCTTGGCCTCAAGGCTATAAAAGATAACGGGGGCATCACGTTTGCGCAAGACGAAGATACTGCCGAGTATTCCTCGATGCCTCAAAATGCCATTGAACAAGGCGTTGTGGATTTTGTGCTTTCTCCACGCCAAATACCGGAAAAGATCCTGGAGATTGTACGGAATTTCTTCGGAATAGACGGAAAAGAAAAGGAGCTGGAGAAGGAAAATGCAGATGTTTACAAGAAAATACTCGCATTACTTCGCATACGGAAGGGAATTGATTTCACTTACTACAAGCAGAGCACCATACGCCGCAGGATCTTACGCCGAATGGCACTTAATGGCAAGGAAGATCCTACAGAATATCTTCAGCACTTAAGGGAAAACACACTTGAACAGGATGTACTGCAGCAGGATCTGTTAATTCCCGTAACCGAGTTTTTTCGGGATGAAGAGATCTTTAACAATCTTACGAACAACATCTTTCCAAAAATATTGGAACACAAAAACTCTGATGGCGCTTTCAGGGTTTGGGTTGCAGGTTGCAGCACCGGCCAGGAGGTATATAGTTTTGCAATATGTCTTCACGAATTCATGGAAGAAAATGGGGTGAGGGCCAGGGTACAAATTTTTGGGACCGATATTAGCGAACCGGCAATAAGTAAGGCCCGCAACGGGGTTTATAAGAAATCTGAGATGGAAAACCTCAACCCGCAAAGGGTGGAACGATTTTTCAACAGGGTAGACAATAACTATCAAATAAAGAAAGAGGTGCGGGAAATGTGCGTATTCTCCTTCCATAATTTTCTAAAAGATCCACCTTTCGGAAAAATGGATGTGATTACCTGTCGCAATGTGCTCATCTATTTACAACCATACCTTCAGAAAAAAGCCCTCACCACATTTCATTATGCGCTGAAAAAGGACGGTTATCTCCTGCTTGGAAAATCTGAAACTACAGGAAATGCACCCGATCTTTTTATTCCGTCAGAACTAAACCACAAGATATTCACGCCCAGGGATAAGCCGGGCAAGTTCATGCATGTCGCCACCCAACGCAAGGAAGAAAGTTTCCGGGAATTTGGAAGGAGCAGAAAGACAGAAAACGCCAGAACCGATTTTCAACGTGCTGCAGATGAGGTGATCCTTAGCCGGTATACTCCTGCGGGTGTAGTTATAGACGAGGCTATGGAAATTGTGCATTTTCGCGGTCGCACGGGGGCTTACCTCGAGCCACAGGCAGGAAAACCCAACCTAAACCTGTTAAAAATGGCAAAAACAGGGCTTGCTTTTGAGCTCCGCAGCATCATTCACCACGCCAGGAAAGAAGGGGAAGCCGTAGTAAGAGAAAACATTCCAATCCAGGAGGAAGCAGGGCAGCGTGTCATTTCTATTGAGGCAATCCCGCTATCTAATCTTGCCGAGCCATATTATTTGATCCTTTTTCACGATCCTGCGGCACAGCCTGCCGTGCTCGGGTATCGCAAGGCTGTAGAAAGAATTGCCTTAAGAGAGACAAAAGAGGACGAAAAGGACCTGCTCATTCATCAGCTTGAAAAAGAACTGGCGCAGGCACGGGAAGATATGCGTAGTATCACCGAAGACCAGGAGGCTACAAATGAAGAGCTGCAAAGCGCGAATGAGGAATTGCAAAGTGGGAGCGAAGAGCTTCAAACCCTTAATGAGGAGCTGGAGACCAGTAAAGAAGAACTGCAAAGTACCAATGAAGAGCTTACCAGCCTCAACCAGGAGCTGGTGAGTATGAACAAAAACCTGAACATCGCCAGGAACTTTGCGGTAGATGTTCTGGAAACAGTTCGGGAGCCATGGATAGTTCTTGATAACCAACTACGAATAAAGTCGGCCAGTAAGGGGTTCTACAAATCTTTTAGAACCACAGAGGCTGCTATAGAGAACAAATCTGTTCTAAGCCTCGTGAATAAGGACTGGAATATACCCGAACTTGAAAAACTGCTGAAAAAAGTAGTTAACGATAAATCGATGATCAAGGACTACGAGATCACACAGGATTTTCCGGTGATTGGGGAACGCACTATGGTAATAAACGCCCGGAAAATAGAAAGAGAAGACGGGGGCGAAAAATTGATCCTCCTGGTTTTTGGCGATATCACCGATAAAAGAATGGCAGAAAAATCTCTCGAAAAGAGTGAGGTCAAGTTCAAACTTCTGGTCGAAACCATTCCGCAGCTTATATGGATCACCAGTGGCCAGGGGCAGCCTGAATTTTTTAATAACCGATGGGAAGAATATATTGGAAATTCTGACCTGGACGCACCCCCTGAACAGTGGCTGGATTATTATCATCCCGACGATAAAGACAGGGTTGTGGAACACTGGAAAGTCTGTTTAAAGACCGGCGATCCTTTTTCTATGGAATACAGGTTAAGAAATACAGAAGGTATCTACAACTGGTTTCTGGTTAAGGCACTACCGTTTTTTAATTCAGATGGAGAAATTATAAAATGGTACGGCTCCAACACCAATATCCAAATACACAAAGAGGCCGAAAATGCACTTATAAAAAGCAGGGAGCAATTTAGGCAGCTGGCAGAACTTATTCCGGAAAAGGTAAGTTATGCAGATTCCCACGGAAATATTACTTTTTACAATAAGAGCTGGCTGGATTACACAGGACTAAGTCAGGAGGAATTACAAGAAAAAGGCTGGATTGATCTTATTCATCCTGAAGATAAGGATAAGACCCTGGAGAAACTGGAAGTAAGTGTGAAAACCGGTGTCGACTTCGAGAATGAAACGAAACTTCGTGATAAAGATGGTGATTACCGATGGCACCTAATACGGGCCATTCCTATTTTAGATGAAGCCGGTAACGTTAAGCATTGGGTGGGTGCTACTATGGAAATAGAAAGGTTCAAAGAAGAAGAAAGACGCAAAGAAGGATTCCTGCAACTGGTAAGCCATGAGTTGAAAACGCCAATAACTTCTATAAAAGGTTATGTACAGCTCTTGCTGAACATGCTGCAACAGGAACACCAAAACATAGAATCCCTGCCTCTTAAGCCTTCTCTAAAGCGTATTGATGAACAGTTGATCAGGCTTACAAGGCTTATTTCTGAAATGCTCGATCTCTCGAGAATCGAAGAAAACAAACTGGACCTGAAGAAGGAAACTTTCGATATTAATGAATTTCTTGAAGAGACCATACAGGATATCATTCGTACAGAAATTGAGCATAAGATCGAGATCAGGCACGAGTTTAACTGCAAAATCACAGCCGATAAAGACAGACTGGGGCAGGTCGTTATAAATCTTGTTACCAATGCCATCAAATATTCGCCTGATAATAAAGGGATAGAACTAAGGATATTTAATGCAGCCGACAATCTCGCAGCCATAAGTGTGGCCGATAAAGGCATAGGTATCTCCAAAAAAGACCAGAAAGAAATTTTCAAACGCTTTCACCGGGTAGAAGGAAAAAGTGAGGATACTTATGCCGGGCTAGGCATAGGTCTATTTCTTGCCCATGAAATTGTGGAACGCCATGGAGGCACTTTATCTGTAGAAAGTGAGCTTGGAGAAGGCTCCATATTCACCTTCACCTTACCTTATGAACCTGGAAACTGTTCCTGAAATGAAAATTAAGATGAATAAATTATTGATCATAGATGATGATGCGGGGATTAGTGAAATGCTAAAGACCCTGCTCGAATTTAACGGCTATGAAGCAGTTGCTACAGATAAGCCCCTGCAGGCAAAAGAAACTATCCAGAAGTACAGGCCAGACCTTATTCTTCTCGACGTGCGGCTTTCGGGGGTAGACGGCACAGAAGTATGTGCCAATCTAAAAAAGGACAAAGCTACTGCAGATGTTCCTATTTTGATGATGTCGGCCCTTTCGGGTGCCGACAAAACCTGTGAACAGGCAGGTGCCGATGGTTTTGTGGCCAAGCCTTTTGGAATGGAGGACCTTCTGAAGAAAGTAAAGGAGGTACTTTCAGGTCAACAGAAAAAAACAGGAAAGCCTAAAACTCCATAACGCCTGAATTTATTCTGTTCTTGATCCGGCTTTTCGCCCATACTTTTAAAAACAAAAAAAAACCGAATTGTTTTCACAATTCGGTTTAACATTAACTTTGTTGGCCTACTAGGGCTCGAACCTAGACTCTTCTGGACCAAAACCAGACGTGTTGCCAGTTACACCATAGGCCACTGCTGTAATGCGGATGCAAATTTAAAACAAACTTTTACTTCTACAAATATTTTTTTGAAATTCTTTTTGAACCTCCAAATCACGCCCCTTCAAAAATGGCATTTTTGACACCTTTCCTGGAAAATTTTTGGGTTCCATGAGCAATAGCGGGGAAGTTAAAACCATGTGCTGCACCAAAATATCTTCTTTTAAAATGCGTTCTTCCCACAATAGTTTAATTATTCTTAAATTCGCCACTGTTCTCAAACTCACTAAAATGACAGACTTTAACTTTACCCGGTGGAACAAAATTCTTGGCTGGGTGGTTTTCCTCATAGCACTTACTACTTTTTGGTTAACTGTTGAGCCCACGCTTAGTTTCTGGGACGCAGGAGAATACATTGCCACTTCTTCAAACCTCGAAGTGGGTCACCCTCCCGGGGCACCGCTCTATCAAATGATGGGTGCATTTTTCTCCATTTTTGCCAGTGAACCTTCGCAGGTAGCCTATATGGTGAATTTAATGTCGGTTTTTGCCAGCGCATTCACCATTCTGTTCATGTTCTGGTCTATTGTTCTTTTAGTGCTCAAAATTAGCGGACCTGTCTCTGAGATCTCTGCGGCCAAAAAAGCTGCTGTTCTTGGAAGTGCCGCTGTAGGTTCACTTGCCTTTACTTTTACCGATAGTTTCTGGTTCAACGCCGGGGAAGCCGAGGTTTATGCCATGGCAACCTTTCTCATGTCTATCCTGTTTTACCTGGGATTGCTGTGGGAACGCGATATGTTCGCACCTCGCGGCAACCGCTGGGTCATCTTGATCTGTTTTATCATTGGGCTTTCTTTTGGGGTGCATTTCATGGGGCTGCTTACCCTGCCCGCCATAGGTTTCCTTTACTATTTCAAGAACTTTTCAAAGATCACCGTCAAGAATTTTATTGTTGCCAATTTGGTAGTGGTCGCCGTGCTTATGTT
This sequence comes from Salinimicrobium sp. WS361, assembly GCF_050750585.1. Classification (NCBI taxonomy): domain Bacteria; kingdom Pseudomonadati; phylum Bacteroidota; class Flavobacteriia; order Flavobacteriales; family Flavobacteriaceae; genus Salinimicrobium; species Salinimicrobium sp. WS361. The sequence goes on along the minus strand of NZ_JBOJLM010000001.1, from coordinate 191,856 downwards.
CATCTTTAAGCTGCTACTGCCCTATTCTCTTGACTTATTTTCATCTACAGAGATCTTCTTTGTCAATACCCTGGGGCTTCCGTTCAATTCGGGAACTATTTTTACAGCCATTGTGCTTATCGCTGCTTTTTACTTCGGAATAAAATATACCAGGCAAAAACAATACTTTCAGCTAAATACCTTACTGCTTTGCATCCTGTTCATCTTTATTGGTTTCTCCTCCTGGCTGATGCTGCCTATTAGGGCGAATGCCAATACCGTGATCAACGAAAATAACCCAAACAACGCCCGCGAACTGCTGGCTTATTACAACCGGGAACAATACCCCGAAACGCATTTATTCTACGGCCCACAATTCACAGAGATCTACAGCGGGCTGGATGAGAACAACCCTTACATTGACGATAAACCGAAGTATGAAAAAGACGAGGCTGCCGGAAAATATGTGATTGTAAACGACTACAAAAACGCCAAACAGAATACCGATGATGATCACAAGGCCATACTGCCGCGTATGTGGAGTACAGAACATGCTTCAAATTACATGGAGTTCACAGGGCCTCTAGAATTCACCATCAAACCCGAATATCAACAAGAAGAGCAGCTTATTGGCGCTGTGAATGAATTTCAACGGAACTTTAATCAGGGTAACGTAGATTACGAGCAATACAACAGTTTTTTACGCCGCTTCAGGGAATACCTGGATGTCGAAAAACCTTCGTTTGGCTCCAACCTCAATTACCTTTTTGAGTACCAGATGGGCTACATGTACTGGCGCTATTTTATGTGGAATTTTGTAGGGCGACAAAACGACGTTCAGGGAAAATATACCGATCAGAACGGAAACTGGATAAGCGGGATCGACTTTATTGATGAAGCCCGCCTGGGGAATCAGGATCAGCTTCCTTCAGACGCACTGAATAATCCTGCAAGGAATACTTACTACTTCCTTCCGCTGATCTTAGGAGTGCTTGGGCTCGTTTTTCAGTATACTAAAGACAAGAAGAATTTTTGGGTGCTGCTCGTTTTCTTCCTCTTTACGGGTATTGCGCTAAAAATTTACCTCAACGAACGGCCTTTTGAGCCACGGGAGAGAGATTATGCACTGGTAGGTTCTTTCTACGTATTTGCTATTTGGATAGGCTTTGGGGTTTATGCCCTTTTTGACATCCTTAAAGATTACCTGAAACCAAAGATTGCAGTACCCATTGTGGTCACAGCTTCCCTGCTCGCGGTACCTGCAGTACTTGCAAGCGAGAACTGGAATGACCATAACAGGGCCGACCGTTATACCGCGCTGGCCATGGCAAAAATGTACCTTGACAGCCTTGACGAGGATGCCATACTCTTCACCATTGGAGACAACGACACTTTTGCCCTGTGGTATGCCCAGCAGGTAGAAGGCTACCGTACAGATGTGCGTATAGTGAATACCAGCCTGTTTATGACCGATTGGTATATTGACCAAATGAAGCGGCAGGCCTGGGAAAGTGAACCCATACCGGGGCAGCTTGTTCACGAGCAGTACACCTATGGAACGAGAGATGCTGTGTGGTTTCAGCCTGTAACCCAGGACACCATGAACATTCAAACCTGGATGAACTGGATTGCCAGCGATGATCCCCGCACCAAAGCCGATCTTATGAGCGGCCAAAGTGTGAGCACCTTCCCTACCAAACATGTGAGAATTCCTGTGAACAGGGAAAACGTGCTGGAATACGGAATTGTAAAACCGCAAAATGCTGATGAGATCGTAGATGAGATCGTGATTGAGCTCAACGAAGACATATTATACAAAAACCGTTTGTTGATGCTTGATATTGTAGCAAACAACGACTGGAAGCGGCCTATTTATTTTACCGGCGGAAGCTTTGGAGATGATGATTACCTGTGGATGAAAGATTACCTGCAACTGGATGGTGTGGCCTACAAACTGGTTCCCATAAAAACTCCGGTGAATCCGCGGAATCCATTTGACATGGGACGTTTAGATGCCGATAAGATGTACGACATCGTGATGAACTGGTACTGGGGTAATTCGGGAGATCCGGGCTTATATTATGATCCTGAAACCCGCAAAAATGCCATTACATACCGCAGCAACCTTGCACGTCTTGCTGAAGCCTTGATGAATGAAGGAAAAATGCAACGGGCAGAAGAGGTCATGGATCTTGCGATGGAAAAAATGCCTGTAGCACATTTTGAATACTACACTTTACTGGAGCCTTTTATACATGGTTATTATGAAGTAGGCCAAAAGGAAAAGGCAAGGGAGTTGTGGCAACAGGTAGCGAAAAAGTACCAGGAGAACCTCACCTACTTCAGTTCCCTTGAGCTGGACAGGCAATTCTCTCGGGGCAGTGAAATAGTTACAGACATTGAAAGATACAGAAGCCTTGTAGATTTACTGATTATTAATGATACTGAAGAAATAGCCCGGGAAGAGGCCGATAAATTCAACCAGTACCTAATGCTGTTCCAGCACTTCTACGCAAGGCCTGAAGAGACGCCCGAAGAAATCCCTGCCGGCGAAGCAGAGCTGCTTCAGCAAGAGATCAGGGATTCGCTGTAAAGCTGAGAAAAGAGCAGAATGAGGGAGCGCATACCCCGGGTGATAAAACTCTTGTACCCCAAAAGGATATGGGATGTTCCCACCCGGGAGAAATGTATTTACCTCAGCTTTGACGATGGCCCCATTCCTGAAATTACGCCCTGGGTATTAGACCAGCTTAAAAAGTACAACGCCCGGGCGAGTTTTTTCTGTATTGGTGACAATGTGAGCAAACACCCCAATATTTTCCGGATGGTGGTTGAACAAGGCCATACTGTCGGAAACCACACTCACAATCATTTAAATGGCTGGAGAACTTCAGTCACAGCATATCTCGAAAATGTGCGGCAGGCACAGGAGGTGATAGAAAGAGAACTTCCGCAGAAAACAGGTCTCAAAAATGCCATTTTTCGTCCCCCGTATGGGAAGATCAGAAATGTGCAGGCCAAAAAACTTCAGCAGGAAGGTTACAGCGTTGTGATGTGGAGCATTGTGAGTATGGATTATGACCAGCGGCTTTCTTCAGAAAAAGTCCTTCAGAATGTACTGAAAAATGCCGTGCCCGGCAGCATTATCGTCTTCCATGACAGCATAAAGGCTGAAAAAAACCTCAAAGCAGTCTTACCACAGGTGCTGGAACATTTTCAGAAGCAGGGTTATTCCTTTAAAGCGCTGAAATAAAGATAACTATATCGATATTTTTCAGAATTCAGTTTGTTTTTAGATTATATTTATTTAAAAATGAGCGGCATGAAAAAAGTTACTCTGGTTCCCCTTTTTCACCGGAACGAATGGCAGATAGGTATAAAATTCCCTTATAACCAGGATATAAAAACAAGGCTACAGAAGCTTGAAGTTGTGAAATGGACCCGCACCCACAGTTGCTTTTACACGAGTTTTACGGCCGACAATAAGCAGCTGCTTTTCAATAAATTAAGGGAAGACAAAATATATGTGGATTATACCGGGCTTCAGAATTTTAAGCTTCCGGTAAAGGAAGCCAAACAACCACAGCCTGTGTTGGAATTCAGCCCGGCCCAGAAGAAGATCATGCATGAATACGTGAATTATCTAAGGGGCCAGCGCCTTAGTGAAAGCAGCGTACGCACCTATTATAGTTTTGTGCTGAAGTTCGTACACTACGTTGGAGACAGGCAGATTTCAGAATTAAGAAAACGGGATATTGAGCTTTTTGTAGAGCAGCACATTGCAGCCGAAAATTATGCCCTTAGCACCCACAGGCAGTGCATAAGTGCGCTAAAGCACTTCTTGCAGCTGTACGACAGTGAACATATTGATGTCAACGAAATTAAGCGACCTTCCAAAAGCAGGTATCTACCGGTGGTGCTCTCCAGCCAGGAGATCATGAAGCTGCTGCAGGCCACCAGAAACCTGAAACACAGGGCTATTCTGGCTATGATCTATTCGGGCGGGCTACGCATTGGAGAGCTGCTCAATCTTAAGCTGGCGCATATAGATATTCACAGGCGACAAATTTTTGTAAAGAATTCGAAAGGTCGTAAAGACAGGATGGTGGTGCTGGCCGAGAGTATGTTGCCATTACTAAAGAACTACCTTAGCACCTATGTGCCTCGTGTGTTTTTTGCTGAAGGCCTGTACGGCGGACCTTACAGCCCACAAAGCATAAGAACATTTCTTGCCGACTCCTGCCGCCGTGCCGGGATCAAGAAAAGGGTTACCCCGCATACCTTAAGGCACTCCTATGCAACACATATGTTGGAGAACGGCGTAGACATACGTTACATACAGGAGCTGCTGGGTCACTCAAAACCCGAAACTACCATGATCTACACCCATGTATCCCGAAAAGACATCCTGAAAATTGAGAGCCCCTTAGATGTGATGGTTAAGCAAATTTATAAATCTGACATAGAAGAAGACCACCTGTTGCTGCCACCACAGCATATTGCTGATAAACAACTATATTAGTGGAGATAAACATATTGGGCGTAATTATTCAGAAAAATTCTGCTCCATTTTTAAATTATACGGATATTATAATTAATTTTATACGTACAATTATTTTGTTATGGATACAAAGCTGACATTAAAACTTAACCAGGAAATAATCGAACGAGCGAAAAAATATGCCTCAGATAAGAAAATGAGCTTATCAAAAATTGTAGAAGCATATTTACATTCGTTGACAACCGACAAGAAAAATTCAGATTTTGAAATTTCTCCGTTCATTAAAAGTCTAGCTACTGGAACAAAAATTCCGATCGATTTAGATTATAAAAAAGAATACACAGATTCATTATTGGAGAAATATAAATGAAAAAGAGATTATTCCTAGATACAAACGTTATCCTTGATTTACTGGGAGAACGGAATCCTTTCTATGACTCAATTGCTAAAGTAGCTTCACTAGCTGACAAAGAAGAACTAACCTTAGTTGTTTCTCCAATATCTTTTGCTACACTAAACTATTTTATTTCAAAATTTGAGTCTGCAAAAATTGCTCAGGAGAAACTGAGAAAATTTAAAATCATATGTGAAATCTGCAAACTGGATGAACACATTATCGAAAAAGGATTGAATTCTGATTTTAAGGATTTTGAAGATGCTTTACAATATTTCAGTGCTACAGATTCTGATTGTGATATTATAATCACTAGAAATGGAAAAGATTTCAAAAAGTCTTTGTTGCCTGTTATGAGTGCAGATGAATATTTGCAGAGTATAAAACCAAAATAACTCCGCCTAATTTCGGTTATAGCAAATAGCGGGTTTTGCCGAGAAAGTAATTCAGAAAACCAAGAAACAAAAGGTTAAGCCGACAACTGCGCGTCCCTATTCCCGCTACTTGTCAATAACCGTGACCATTATGAGCAATTGCCAGCAATCACTATAACGGCACTCGGGGGACAAAACCACGATCATTATAAATTAAAGATGAAACAATTAGAACTAAATGAAAGAAACATTGCTGGCTTAACCTTTATCGATATGTCTTCAGTAAAATTACTTTTGTTACTCACGCTTTTCTGCTGTAGCAGCATCTCTTCTTCACAAACGCTGCACGGGGTAATAAAAGATATTGGCACCAAAAAACCCCTAAGTGATGTGCATATTACCTCTTCAGCCATTACAAATAGTACAATTTCTGGAGAAGAAGGCGAATTCGTATTAGAACTAAAGGAGTTGGTTTCACCAACAGATTCTATTTCCTTCTCCTATATAGGCTACACAACTCTTGCTATGAGTCTGAAGGAATTAGGAAGATCCGGTAATGAAATTTTCCTTAGGCCTGAAGTGGACCAACTATCTGAGGTGAACCTGGATTCGAAGAGACTGCTCAGCAAGACCTTGAAGTTTTCTGAGATAGCTTCACTAAAAAAAGGAGTTAATTCTTTTGGTTCAATAGACCTAGGAAACAAGATTTACGTCATAGCAGGGGATGCTTCAGTTGTTGAGGAACCAATCAAAGAAGCAATGGCGACGACCTTAGGGGAACCAACTCTTTCCGACATCATGAGCATATCGCGAGCAAATTTCTCGATGCCTGAATATTCGGAGGATGTACAGGTCTACAATGAGTTAACGGATGAATGGACAATTTCTCCCATCAAAGTAAGTAAGAGAGCCGGTCATAATGCAGTGCTACATAAAAATAAAATTTATGTGCTTGGCGGCAAACATCTTAATCACTCTGGCCAAAAGGTCCTACTTTCTACAACGATAGAAGTAATTGATTTACAGAAGGACACATTACTGGTGGACCGTGTTTATCCTCATCAAGCTTCAGGCGCCGCTGTGGTCATTCATGGGAATGATCTACTGGTATTAGGTGGCTCCACCCGCTTAAACAGCAGGAGAAAAAAGATCTTTACTGATGAAGTTCATCTTTTTAATTTTCTGACGGGACTTTGGTTTGAAGCAGGAAAATTACCCGAAAGAAAGGAAATTAAAGCTGTTAATATTCAAGGTAAAATTTTCATCATCGGTGGGAGTGATGGAAGCGTTCCTAACAGCATCGAATCGTTAGATCTAACTACAGGTAAATATAAAACTGAAGCTAAGTTGCAGTATGGTTTTAATAATCCGGGGGTGGTTTCTAACGGGAATATAATTTATGTATATGAAAGTGGAAAATTTCATGCCATTGATGTAGAAAAGAGAGAGATGAGAACCTATAGGATTGATCTTCAGGTTGAAGAACCGAATCTTCATATTTTGAATCACAAATTATTCGTTATAGGCGGATATAAAGAGCAACTTTATACGAAAACTCCAGTTACTATGTGCTACAAGATAGCTCTAGAGGAGTTCAATAAAACTGAGGTTAAAGAAAATGTTTTTTTCTAGTAATTGGTTTTGATAAAAAAAAGAATTCACCACAAAATGAAAAGATACTTCAGTTCTAAAGTATGGTGATTAAAACTTCATGCTGCACCTTTTAAAGGGTCAGAATCTAGTGTAAAGGATGTGCCTTTAACTTTGTAAAATATGTGCCTTAACAAACATTACATATTAGTGTTAATTCTCACTTTTTTCCTAAGCAGTTTTACTTTCGCTCAAGGATTAAATGATCAGGAAAAAAACAGATCTGCCAATAAGATTGAAATCAGTTTCAAACCACAATTTTCGGCCATTATGGTCCCTTTTGAAGATTATCCATCAAACAGAAACCCTGATTATGAGATAGGCAGTAACTCACGAATATATGGCCTGGAAATTTCAGCTACTTTAAATTACAAATCTATAATTGGTATTGGAGCAGGAATTGGTTCAGAAAACCTTTTACTGGAAAATGAAAATATAGAATACCTACCTGTATTTTTAGAGGTTACTCCTTTCCCCGCAGCCAATCCTAAAAAAGGTTTCGCTTCATTTTCTGGTAGAGTCGGGACACACCTGGGGGATCTTGATAAAAAGGGTGTCTATTTAAGAGCAGATTTAGGTTATTACATTCCTTTGATAGATCATATCTCTCTATATTTTAAAGTCTTATTTACACATCAAACCCTGTATAAAAGTTTCCCTGATGTTGAGAGGCTCACACACAAGTATTCATTTAATGGGATAGGTTTCGGATTTGGTTTAGAATTTTATTTGTGAAAGCCTTGGCTTCCAAAATAAACTAATACAAACGGCAGAATACCTCTCAAAAATGTCATTTTTGACTACCTTTAAAATTAAACCTGTAATTGATATATTGGAGTTCAAAAACCGAATCTTACTTGGTACATGAGACTATGTACAGCGTTAATAAGTTGAAAACTGGAAAAAATAATTAACAAAATTATTTTTTTGCAGACATATAGTACAAACATCTAGATTAAAATTATGAAAGACTGGAATTTTCAAGTGAATACTAGTCCTGAAGAGATTAGCAAAAAGTTAGAATCTTCCCTTGGTGACAGGAATAGATTTGTTTTCAAAACTAGCCGTGAAAAAATAGATTCAGTAAAATTTAAAATACGCAAAAGGCTTCTCCTGGCCTTTGAAGTAAATGTTCAGAATAACATCATTGTCAATGGCACAATATTAAGAAGGGAGCCTAACACCGCAACCAATGTAGAAATTTCCTTTACCCACCACCCCTTAGCAAAATTGTTGATGTATGGCCATGTAATCCTGGGATTGGGCCTGTTAGCCGGAATAATTTTCGAACTCAATAGCAGTTCCTATGTATATCTGGTGGTAGCGATATTGTTGATAACAGGAATTCTTACAGGAATGCATTTAAAAAGTAACTTCAACAAGAATGTTGAGGACTATAAAAAACTGATTGGGGAAATTCTGGAAACAAAGACCCTGAAGTAGTATTTTAAAGATGTGCTGCAAAACTTTCAGCACCGCAATTGGGCAGATTCTGAAATTATCTAAACTCTTTACTTTAAATTATTATTTTAGCCTTATTAATTACTAATTCAATGCGATTTTTTCATCTTTCTCCTAAAATGGTCAAAAATTCACACCTCTACCTGGCGCTCGTATTTGTATTTCTATTGTCATCCTGCCAAAAAGACGATACCCCGAAAACTGATTACTCTATTGAATCCAACAAATATTTTGAGCTTATTAGTCAGCACGAAAATGGCTGGATAAAAGAGGCACGCTACGGTAGCGATGAACCTACAAAAGAATATGAGTACTATGAAAATGGTTTTATAAAATCAGCAAAAATATACTCTGGCATCCCCAACCATCATCTATATATGGAAGTAAGCCGCAGTGAGGACAACAAACCACTTTGGTCTAAATATTATAACCCTGACGGGAGCCTATGGTTTGAAACCATTTATGAAAATGGACAGCCGTTAACCAAGAAGGTTTTTAGTGAAGATGGCACAACTATTTACAACTATAATGACGGCGGAGATCTCATTTCGGTCAATTTTACCTCGAGCGACAATTTAAGCTCAAGCGAGATGGTTTTCAATTCAGCTTCAGAAGAACGAACTCTCACCGTCATTAAGAACGGAAAAACCCTTCTGCAACAGCATCTCCCTTATCAGGAAAAGTTTGGATCTGGAATGAACACAAATACCTATATGCCTCTGGGTAATCCATTCGGTATTTCTGAAACTTCTTACATTGACAAAAATGAATCTTTATCTCAAAGCCCCGTCTGGCAGTTCAGTGTAAATCCGCTGGAATATATGTACCCTTACCGCTTATTCGACGAATTCTTTTACAATAATTACCGGCCGCAAGCCGGGATCAGCCTTGCCATTACCGATGAGCTTTACCAGTCGATCATTGAACAATACCCGGTGACCGAAGATGTTGTTCTCGTAGGCGGCGTGAAATACCCGCATGGCTACGATAACTTTACTGCTGTAGGTAAGGTGGGAGATTCGCTTAAAGACGCATGGGAAGAAAACAAAGAGGTGTTTGAGCTTAAGTATGGCAACCAGTATGTTTCTAAAGTGGGTTATGGAAAGACTTACATAATTGTTGGAGCTATCAGGAATCTGCCTACCCATAGTAATGCAGCCAATGACATTAAGGAGTTGGCCCGTCGACAAATGCAGCACATCATCTACGATCATGAAAGCTTAAATCCCCAGGAGCAAAGAATGCTGGGTAAAGTATGGTTCGAAATAAAGTTCTTCTCAACTTTAAAGGAGCATAGAAATGGAATTCCTTTAAATTCTTATGAAAATTATCTTGACGCTGTGCAGCAAGTGGAGAATGCCGAACCATCAGTAATTCAGCTTTTATATAGCAGCTTCGAATATTTGTAGATGCAGACAATTCCAAAACTGAATTCTTGAACAAAGAAACCGGGAAGCACTCTGCCAGTAACAGCATATTATAACTGAAAGTGCCACATTTAAAACCATCAAAAGTGAACAAATTAAACAGAACCAGGACGCTACTACTCATTTCTGCAGGGATATTTATAATCGCAATCGCCCAACTGATGAGTCACTTTATAAATATTTCTGAAAAATACGATTTCGCAATCGGCCTAATTGAAGGCTTAGGTTTGGGGCTCATGGTGATTGCTTTAACAAAAGGAAGTTTCAGGAAAAAACTTTCTCACTGATTTTAAGCCGATACAAAGCATCGAAGTCAGTACATCAACAATGCATAATTTTCCTTCTGAAAAAGCCCTGTATTTTTTTTAAAATGAAATGCAGATAGTGGAGACTGTCTTCATCCTGGCCCGGGAACAGGAGTAACAATTCTGCATCATCTCTTTTGTAATAAGTCCAATTCGGTCTATCTTGCAGGTCCATTTGAAAGTAAAGACCATGAAAGAGAAAAACGTGCTAAATTACCTTGAAGCAGTTTTAAAAAATATGCCCAATGACTGGGTAACACTCACTACCCACAGGCTGGACATCTACAATGAAGAACAGGCAAAAACCCAGTTCTTAAGACAGTTCGAAAATTTATACCAGAATAATAATTCCAAAAAAGAAGCACTCAGTGCCCTACCTACCGCTTTTGATTATATCCGGCTGGGACATCCACTGTCCAGTATCCTTGAATGGACCATTGCACGACTCAATTCTCTTAAGCCACAGAATGTGATCAGTTTTTCATCCAGGACAGTTCCCATACTGGCCGTGCTTAGAAAAAATCTTTTCGCTAAGAAGAACACCCGCATTCTTTATACTGAAGAATTACCCGGTTTTTTTGATGCCGATGTGGTTAGACGTGTTTACGGATATAACTTCGAATTAAAGCAGATCAACAATCTGGAAGAAATCCCTGAATTTGATGGCAGTACAATCCTCATTTCCCAAAAAACGGATTTTGGTACTGTTGACCTTCCGGCTACGGTCGACTTTTTTATCCAGATCCATCCACAGCTTGGCAGTATCTTACTGGTAAGTGGAGATCAAAATGACGATTACGTTTCCGAAATTCAGCATGTGCGAAGAAGGGAAACCATAGCCATGACCCCGGCCGATTCTTTTGCTGCCTTACAGCTTATAACAGGGAAATCATATAAACGCTCACAAAATGATCTTGCAGTCAATAAAGCCAGTGTGCTAAAGTCTATTAAAGAGATTACCGCTACCGGTTCTAAGGCATTACTGGCGTCATCTGGGCTTTCTATGCAGTACGCTATCATGATGGGGCTTGTTGACAGTGCTCTTGAAAAACATCCGGGTAAAGACATAAAATTCATTGTGCCACCTAACTGTTATGGCGGCACAAACGACCAGGCACGAAGGGTTGCCGCCTGTCTTGATCATGTTGAAGTAGTAGATTTACTTGTTGACGGGAACAACAATATGGTAGATAGCATTGATGCGGTTTTAGAAAAGATCGCACAGCAGGATGCCGTTCCTTATATCATTGCTGAAATACCCACCAATCCACGGGTAGAAGTGCCCAATCTTGATAACCTAAAGGCAGTTCTCGGGAAAGCACGCGAAACCGCAAATGGCCAGCCTGCTATTGACCCTGTTTTTATTTTAGATCAAACCTTCTGCCCAAATGTGCAGTTCCCGGCTAAAGATGGCATCCTTTCTAATACGCGAGTCATATCTTATGTGAGCGGATCAAAATTTCCCAGTGGCGGAAAATGTACTGCGGGCTATTGTGTTGCCAATGAAAAAGCCGAAGGATTGCTTGATAAAATTGACAGGCATCTAAAACTTTGTAACAATGAGGCTACCCATCTTCAGGTTGAAATACTGGCTGAGCAACTTCCGTCAATGAACCAAAGGATCAAGGAGGCTTACAAAAACACGCGGGAATTTGTCAATTACATCCACGAAACCTTACCCGGAGCAAAAATAAATTTTGTTTCAGAAGAACTTGCGAGCCAGGGATTCACCCCATCAGTATTTTCACTTGATCTTCCTACAAAAGGCGACACTGCCGAAGAAAGGGAAACTTATAAAAGGGCATTAAATCAAAAGCTAATTGGCATGATGATTAGCGAGATTCCCAATGAGAGCAAGTACTGCGTGAGCTATGGGCAATTAAAAGGCTGTTACTGGACCATTCCTGCAACCTCTACCCAGGGAACTACTAAAGAAGACGATAAAGATTACATTGCGCGGGTTTCTGTGTCGCCAGATCTTGATCTTGAACGCCATAAGCAGGTCTTTTCAGATTTTGTAGCGCAGATCTGATTTTGGCAGAAGTAGTGCTTTGCGTTTTTCTGCGGAAATCATCTTCATGAACTGAAGAACTTTTTGAAGCAATTTCCTTCAGAAGTAAAGCCGAAAAAAACTAAAACAGGTTCCAAAAATGGCATTTTTGGAACCTATTTTTATAAATATTCTTTAATAAGGCCTATCAGGGTGTTGGCATCCTGTTCACCGCTCTGCCTCCACTTCATCTCCCCTTCCTTATAGATCATAAGCGTGGGCAGGCCTTTTATTCGCAAAGCTTCAGCAAGTTCAGAATTCTTATCAACATCAATTTTGATGACCCTGGCCCTGTCGCCCAATGCTGCTGCAACATCTTTTAAAACCGGATTCATAGCTTCGGAAGCTTCATGCCAGTGGGTGTAGAACTCAAGCAGGACCGGCACCTGCAAATCGATTAACTCTCCAAATTTCGACATATACCTGAAATTGATAGTCGGCTGCAGAAACATGAGTTCCTGCAGCCTTTCTCAAATATAGTCAAAAGTTTGTTTTATGCGGGTTTTGGCCCCTTCCGAAGTTCAATTACCGAAACTTCAGGCCAAATCCCTACCCGACCCGGGTAAGCCAGGAATCCGAAACCACGGTTTACATTTAGAAAACGTCCGGCTTCATTGTAGATACCCGCCCAGTGCTCATACCTGTACTGCGCCGGGCTCCATTTAAACCAGCCCGGAATTTCTATTCCAAACTGCATCCCGTGGGTGTGTCCGCTAAGGGTAAGGTGGAATTTTTTGTCATCCTTTTTTACCTTTTCCTGCCAGTGAGAAGGGTCGTGCGACAGGAGGATCTTGAATTCGTCTCCCGAAAGTTCCCTGGCTGCTTTACTAAGATCACCAACCTGCTTAAAACCGGCGCCCCAGTTCTCTACTCCCACTATTGCAATAGCATCACTGCCACGGGTGATTTTCTTGTGTTCATCGAGCAAAAGATTCCAGCCCATCTCCCGGTGCACTCCTTTAAGAGCCTCCAAATTTGCCTTTTTTGCCGTTGCAGATTCCCAGTTCACATAATCGCCATAATCGTGATTTCCCAATACAGAGAAAACACCATCGGGTGCAGAGATCGTGGAAAAAACTTCCTTCCACGGATCCATTTCAGATGCTGTATTGTTCACCAGGTCTCCCGTAAACATCACGGCATCGCTCTTTTGCTCATTAATTAGATCTATTCCGTATCGGATCTTTTCAGGATTGTCAAAACTTCCGGAGTGAATGTCGCTTATCTGGGTAATCCTGTATCCGTCAAATGCTTTTGGCAGATCGTCAAAATGTAAAACGTACTTTAAGACCTTATAGTTGTATCGTCCCTGGTACATTCCGTAGAGCAGCGAAGCGAAGGGAATAGCTGCGATTCCCATGGCAATCTGGCTCACAAATTTACGCCGTGACGGCAATGAATAATCGGCATTTGAATGTGCAAGTTTTTGAAAGCCACTCACCACCAGCCTCACCAGATCTTCGCCAAATAAAAGCACAAAAAGGATAAGTTTGGGTGCGAAAAAAGCGAGAAAGAAACCTATAGCATAACTGCGCGCACCTGTGAGACCTTGTTTCTCGGGCACATTGAACTGGTATAGCAAATAGGCCAAAACCCCTAAAGAAAGGGCGAGATAGATAAAATAGATCCAGGAATGGCGGGTAACGGTTTTAAAGGCCTGATATGCGTATATATCGAGAATGACGTATATAATTACAAAAATGATCCAGCGCATGTAAAAATTTTTAAGCTGCAAAGGTACTGCGAAAGCCCTGCCAAAAGTTGCGGCCTGCCAAATCTTTCATTTATAGCACAATTAATATTTTGCATAAGTAAGTACTTCAGCATTTTAAAATGTAATGATCTGGCACAAAATTTCTGCGGAAGAGAATTGCATTGGCCTAACTTCAGCAAAAATATATGCTCCGAGCTTGTAAAATGGTCTTAAACAGGCTAATAAATTTTCAGCTTAAAACATGAGCATTCTCATACAGCCGCAGCTTTACAGGCACACAATTTCTGGATCAGTTTTCATACATTTACGGCAGATTTTTCTTTAACTGTGCTTTAGCTAATTTGAAAACACATCATTTTACAAAGAACACCTCACGTGGTGCAGCCAAAGCAACTACAGTTTCCCTTTATAATGATTGCGCTAACCTGTCAAAAATGGCATTTTATCAACGTGTTTACGACACCCCCACCGGGGAATATCTTTTTCGGCCCTTGCCGCTACAACGTTTTCTGGCGCTAAGAGAAGTGTGGCAAAAAAAGGCAACCAATAGCAAACATCCCTACTAAACCCTACATTTAAAAATGGAACAAAAAAAATCCTATCGTACCGCATTTATCTTTCTTACTGTCCTCTTCTTTTTATGGGGCTTTATTACCGTGCTGGTTGACTCGCTAATCCCAAGGTTACGAGAAGTCTTTACGCTTTCTTACTTCCAGGCAGGGATGGTTCAATTTGCCTTTTTTGGCGCCTATTTCTTATTGTCAATCCCGGCGGGCTGGCTGCTCTCCAAAATAGGATATAAAAAAGGGATTGTACTGGGGCTTTTCACCATGGCTACAGGGTGCCTCCTGTTTTGGCCTGCGGCATCTTACCGCGTGTTTGGAGTATTTATGCTGGGTTATTTTATCCTGGCGGGTGGGATCACCATCCTACAGGTAGCGGCCAATCCATATGTAACTATACTGGGGCCGGCAAAAACTGCGTCCAGCCGTCTTAACCTTTCCCAGGCTTTTAATTCCCTCGGAACTGCGATCGCTCCGGCTTTGGGAGCTTTATTGATTTTAAGCGACAAGGTGATGACTAAAGAAGAGATCGCTTATATGACCGAAGCTGAACAGGTAAAATATTATGCTTCGGAAGCTGCAGCCGTACAAACGCCTTTCGTAGGAATTGCAATTTTTATCATCCTTATCGCACTGGTATTTCTTTTTGTAAACCTTCCGAAGGTAACAGATACCGAAGCTTCTAATGATTATGGCGTGGTGCTTAAAGACCGAAATCTTATCATGGGTGCTTTTGGATTGTTCTTCTATGTGGGTGCCGAAGTAGCGATTGGCTCCTATATGGTCAACTATTTCTTAACTCTTAACCTGCCCGACGTGATTCGGGAAACGCCATTTATGCGAACCCTCGCCGAATGGATCCTTTCTTCGGGTGTTACCACTTCTACAGATATGGCCGTAGTGGGCGTTTTTGTTACCTTCTACTGGACCGGCGCCATGATTGGCCGCTTTATTGGTTCCTATCTCACCAAGATCCTTAATCCAGCAATGGTATTGAGCACCTTTGCTGTCTGTGCTATTGGATTGGTATTCATTTCAAACATTACCACGGGCCTTGTAGCCATGTGGACGCTTATCGCGGTAGGGTTGTTCAATTCAATCATGTTCCCCACCATCTTTAGTCTTGCACTTGACGGGCTTGGCGACAACAAACCACAGGGTTCGGGGGTATTGTGTACTATGATTGTGGGTGGCGCCATTATTCCTCCTGCTTTTGGATACCTTACAGATTCCTTCGGATTTAATCTTGCTCTTATCCTGGTCATGTTATGTTACGGATACATCTTTTTCTACGGATTTAAAAACAGGAACAGAGAATTATCCGTGTAAAAGTCAGGTTACTCCTGAAGTTTTTTAGATAATTGAGTTGTGCCGGTATGTTTTTCCTGAAAAACATACCGGCACACTTTTTTGAGTCCGCCCAGGTTATCGGCTTAAAACTTACAATTTGTTGCTATTATATTAACACTGAATACTTAAACCTCACTCCTGCAAAGGCCACCTTAATACTCATTTAAGTTTCGTAAATTTATCCTCTTAAAATTTAATTCATGCCCGAACAAAAACGTCTATTCCTTCTCGATGCTTACGCCCTGATTTTTAGGGGTTATTACGCTTTTATCAACAATCCCATTGTGAACTCCAAGGGTCTTGATACCTCGGCCATTATGGGCTTTATGAATTCCCTGTTTGACGTTATAAGACGTGAACAGCCCGATCATTTAGCCGTGTGTTTTGATAAGGAAGGAAGTGCCGCCCGCACCGAATTGTTTGAAGCTTATAAAGCGCACCGCGATGCCACGCCCGAACCTATTTTAAAAGCCATTCCTTACATACAGGAGATATTAACCGCCATGCACATTCCCGTGGTAGTACTACCGGGTTGTGAGGCCGATGACATTATTGGCACCCTCGCAAAACAGGCAGAAAAAGAAGGCTATAAAGTCTTCATGGTAACGCCCGATAAAGATTTTGCGCAGCTGGTCTCCGAAAATATCTTTATGTACCGCCCGGCCCGTATGGGTAACGGAATTGAAATTTGGGGAATCCCCGAAGTACAGAAAAAATTCGCAGTAGAACGCCCCGAGCAGGTGATAGACTTTCTTGGAATGATGGGCGATGCAGTAGATAATATCCCGGGCTTGCCGGGAGTGGGTGAAAAAACGGCCAAGAAATTCCTGCAAGAGTTTGGCAGCATGGAAAACCTGCTGGCAAATACCGATAAGCTGAAAGGGAAGATGCGCGAAAAAGTGGAGGCTCACGCCGAACAGGGTATGATGTCTAAACAATTGGCAGCCATTATGACTGACTGTGATGTGAAATTTCATGCTGAAGATTATGAACTTTCCATGCCCGATGCCGAAAAGGTGCAGGAGATCTTTGAAGAACTGGAATTCAGGCGTCTAAAAGAGCAATTTCTGAAGTTGTTTTCGGGAGAAGAAACAGCCAGGCCTACACAGGTTACGAGCACAGCTACTGCAAAAGCCCAGGAACGGGAGGCAGGAGCCGGACAATTTTCCCTTTTTGGCACCGAAGCAGCCGAAAGTGTGGAGAAATTTTCAGGAAGAAAGACCATTAAAGATGTACCTCATGTTTATCAGAGTGTAAATTCAGGTTTTGCGATGGAGCTTTTCCTTCAGAATTTAATGAAGCAAAAGTGCGTTTGTTTTGAGTTCACCACCACCGGATCAAACCCTCTTTCCGCAGAAATTATTGGTGTTGCATTTTCATGGGAAGCCGGAAAAGGATTTTATCTTCCGGTACCCGAAAATCGGGCCGAAGCACAGGAGGTCATGGAAAAACTCCGTCCTTTCTTTGAAGCTGAAGACATTGAAAAAGTAGGACAAAACTTAAAACACGATATTAAAGTACTGGCTAAGTACAACATCAGGTTCAAAGGGCCGCTCTTTGATACCATGATCGCGCATTACCTTATCAATCCCGATATGCGCCACAGCCTGGATGTACTTGCAGAAACTTATCTAAATTACTCTCCCGTTTTTGTGGAAGAATTGCTGGGAAAAGGAAAGAACCAAAAATCCATGCGTGATATTTCGCTGGAACAGCAAACTGAATTTAGTGCTGAAGATGCCGATGTGATCCTTCAGCTGAAACAGCATTTTACACCTGAATTAAAGGAGGCCAATACTGAAAAACTTTTCAATGAGATTGAGATTCCGCTGGTACGGGTACTGGCCGATATGGAGCTGGAGGGCATAAAACTGGACAAAGACTTTTTGGCGAGCCTTTCCGAAGCATTAGATAAAGATATAAAGCAGCTCGAAAATGCCATTTTTGAGACCGCAGGAGAAGAGTTTAATATAGGCTCCCCAAAACAGCTCGGTATCATTTTATTTGAAAAACTGAAACTGGTAGAGAAGCCAAAAAAGACAAAATCTGGACAATATTCTACGGGCGAAGAAATTCTCTCGGCCCTGGCGCCGCAGCATGCAATAGTCCGGCAGGTACTCGACTACCGCGGACTCGTAAAACTCAAGAACACCTATATTGATGCCCTGCCCCTGCAGGTAAATGAGAATACGGGCAGAGTGCATACAGATTATATGCAAACGGTTGCAGCTACAGGAAGATTGAGCTCAACAAACCCCAACCTTCAGAATATTCCAATCCGTACCGAGAGAGGACGACAGGTGCGACAGGCATTTGTCCCCAGAGATGAAGACCATATTTTACTGGCGGCAGATTATTCCCAGATAGAACTAAGAATTATCGCAGCCTTGAGTCAGGAAGACAACATGATCTCTGCATTTCAACAGAATCAGGATATTCACGCTTCTACGGCTGCAAAAGTTTTTAATGTTCCTATAGAAGAGGTCACCAGGGAACAACGTAGCAATGCAAAAACTGTGAACTTCGGAATTGTATACGGGGTTTCGGCTTTTGGATTAAGCAATCAAACCGAACTTTCCAGAGGAGAAGCAAAAGAACTTATAGACACATATTATAAGACCTATCCAAAGCTTCGGAATTTCATTAGTGAACAGGTAGAATTTGCCCGCGAACATGGATATGTGCAAACAGTGCTCGGCAGAAGAAGGTATTTGCGGGATATCAATTCCCGTAACCAGATGGTGCGGAGTGCAGCCGAAAGGAATGCTGTAAACGCCCCAATACAGGGAAGCGCCGCCGATATCATTAAGCTGGCCATGATCAATATCCACGAAAAGCTACAGGAAGGGAACTACCGCACAAAAATGCTGTTACAGGTACATGATGAACTTGTTTTTGATGTGTACCGTCCCGAATTACAGGACATTGAAAAAATGGTGAAACATGAAATGGAGAACGCCTTTAAGATGGAAGTACCCCTGGAAGTAGAACTTGGCCTGGGAGAAAACTGGCTGGAAGCACATTAAGGCAAGGATTAAGGGATAATGTCTAAGGATTAAGGAGATAGATGATTCAAAAATGTTACTTATGATGTAATCTCATCTATAAAAGTTTCCATATATTGAAACTTTGCATTAGCTTTGTTGTTGGAGAACAACAAAGCAATCTGAATGGAGAAAAAGTTTGAAGTCGTTTTTCTAGAGCAGGCAATTGACTTTCTTGAAAACCTGGACGAGAAAACGAGAAAGAAAATTTTTTCAATTTAGATAAAGCGAAACTTGTAAACGACCCGAAATTATTCAAGAAACTTACAGATGATATATGGGAATTCAGAACAAAATTTAGAGGACTACAATATAGATTATTTGCCTTCTGGGATAAAACGGAAAAAACTGAAACACTTGTAATTTCCACACACGGCATTATCAAAAAAACCGATAAAGTGCCAAAAGAAGAAATTGAAAAAGCAAAACAGATAAAGAAAGAATATTTTGAGCAATAAAAATCAAAAGTTATGGACACCCCAAAGGAAAAAATGAAAATGATGACGCTCGATCAAATGAAAGACAAACATATTGGTGAAGTTGGAACAAAGGATCGTGACAAATATGAGTTTGACCTGAAATTGGAAGTTTTAGGAGAAATGATAAAATCTGCCAGAAAAGAAAGACAACTGACTCAAGAGCAGCTCGGAGAATTGGTAGGTGTTCAAAAGTCGCAAATTTCCAAACTAGAACGGAATGCAAAAAATGTAACTATTGAGACGATTTTGAAAGTATTCCGGGCTTTAAAAGCTAATATTAAATTTAGTGTTGAATTAAAAGATGAGGATTTTAAAGTAGCATAAGCACTACAGGTAACAATGGTAAAAAAACTGACTGTTGTTTGCCGAAACAATATTCCTTATACATTATTCCTTATACATTATTCCTTATACATTATTCCTTATACATTAAAAAAGAATCCCCAAAAATGACATTTTTGGGGATTCTTTTCTGGGGGCAAAAATTACTTTATTCAGCTCTTTGGTATACCATATCAATTTGCTTAATATCTGAAGCTACGGTGCCACCCGGATCTTTGGCCACATAAACAGCCGAATCGGTCTCTGCTTCAGTCAGCGTTACTTTTAAATATTCTTTTCCATTTTCACTGAAACGGGAAACTGTTTTAGACTGAGTATACTCCACACCGTTCACTACAAAGGTAACGGTAAGGTCATTACCACTTATTTGATATGTCGCAGCGTACTGGCCTGTGGTTGCACAGGTAAATTTCCCTGAAGTACCGTCAAAAAATAATCTGGCCTGTTCGGTTAAAACATCACCATCGGTTTCAAAAACAAAAAACATGCTGTCAAAACAATCTGTCTCTGCTAGAAGATCATAAGTGGAATTCCCATCCAGGTCAAAATCAACGGTTTTTCCTTCTCCAATAGAGGTCATGGAATACATGTTCCACGTACCGGCCAAATCATTCATAGTAAGATTTTGTGTAGGTACTGTAGAGGTTGTGGCATTAAGTGATAGTGCATCATCATTCACACTATCTGCAGAACAGGAAATTAGCATACCTACTCCTACTCCGCCAATCATCATTCTTTGTAACAATTTTTTCATTTCTTATCCTTTTCTTTTTCATTATAACAGGGTGCAAAGATAAAAGCAGTTAATCTTTTTTAATAATTTTTTAACATAAAATGATCCGTTAGTCGGTGATTATGCGCTCTTTAACGACTAAGCCCTTTAACTACGCGGCCAGAGCAAGGGAAAATTCATTCAAAAAAAGTTTATGGAAGAAAGAAAGTTGTGCAGGTGGTTTCGGCAACCTCATAATGAGGAGAAAAAAGGCTCTTATTACGTAAAAGTAAATACTCCTGAAAATCAGTTTATTTAAACCTTTTAAATTAATGAAAGTGCCATTTGTAATATAAATTTATAGTTGTACATTTGCACCCCTGTTTTATGCAGGGAATGGAATGTTTAATTATTAAGTAAATTTAATTAGTGTGGACACATTAAGCTACAAAACGGTTTCTGCCAACAAAGCCACTGTAAATAAAGAGTGGGTTGTTGTAGACGCTGAAGGACAGGCCCTAGGCCGCCTTTCTTCTGTAGTAGCAAAGCTACTAAGAGGAAAGTACAAAGCTAATTTTACCCCACACGTTGATTGCGGTGATAACGTAGTTGTTATCAATGCCGAGAAGATCAACTTAACAGGAAAGAAATGGGACTCTAAAGAGTACATTCGCCACACCGGCTATCCTGGGGGTCAAAGAAGCCTTACTGCTTCGGAATTATTCACTAAAGGTCCAGAGAGACTTGTGGAAAATGCAGTAAAAGGAATGCTACCAAAGAACAAACTTGGAGCAGATCTTTACCGAAACCTAAGAGTTTTTGCAGGATCTGAACATGACGTTCAGGCGCAAAAGCCAAAAACTATTAACTTAAACGATCTTAAGTAATGGAAGTTATTCACAAAATTGGCCGTAGAAAAACGGCTGTTGCACGTGTATACGTTTCTACAGGAAGCGGAAACATCACTGTAAACAAAAAAGACGTTAAGGATTACTTCTCTACAAGCACGCTTCAGTACAAGGTAAGACAGCCTCTTAACATGACCGGAAACAACGAAAGCTTTGATATCAAAGTAAATGTGTACGGTGGTGGGATCACAGGACAGGCCGAAGCTATTCGCCTTGCTCTTTCAAGAGCTATGGTAGAGTTAGACGCCGAGAACAGAACTACGCTTAAGCCAGAAGGATTACTTACAAGAGACCCAAGAATGGTTGAACGTAAGAAATTTGGTCAGAAGAAAGCTCGTAAGAAATTCCAGTTCTCTAAACGTTAATATTATTTGGTGTTTAAAGACACTAAAAGTTCATTTAAATCATTAGATTTTTGTTGTTACTCCGGGATCACACTAAGCTCGTCGAAGTGCCGGTGGTTAGTTTAGCATCTAAACAGTCAGGGCCTGATATCGTATCGCCACCTGGTTGTTGCTATCTCAACAGAACGTAAACTATTACAAAAATGGCAAACAAAGTAGAAGTAAAAGAATTACTTGATGCAGGTGTACATTTTGGACACCTCACAAGAAGATGGAACCCGAACATGGCGCCTTACATATACATGGAGCGCAATGGGATTCACATCATCAACCTATACAAGAGTGCTGCTAAAATGCAGGAAGCCGGTGAGGCTCTTAGCAAAATTGCAGCCAGCGGTAGAAAAATACTCTTCGTAGCTACCAAGAAACAAGCAAAAGAAATTGTTGCTGAACAAGCCGAAAGAGCTAACATGCCTTACATCACCGAAAGATGGCCTGGTGGTATGTTGACCAACTTCGTTACTATTCGTAAAGCTGTTAAGAAAATGGCTTCTATCGACAGAATGAAGAAAGACGGTACTTTCAACACACTTTCTAAGAAAGAACGCTTACAAGTAGATCGTTTAAGAGCTAAGTTGGATAAGAACTTAGGTTCTATTGCCGATATGAGCCGCCTTCCAGGTGCCCTATTCGTAGTAGACATCACTCGTGAACACATCGCGGTTAAAGAAGCTCAAAAATTAAACATTCCAATTTTTGCAATGGTTGACACCAATTCAGATCCAAGAGATGTGGATTATGTTATCCCTGCAAACGATGATGCTTCTAAATCAATTAGTAAAGTTGTTTCTTACGTGGCCGACTCTATCGTAGAAGGCCTTTCTGAAAGAAAAGCTTCAGGAAAAGAAGGTAAAGAAGAAGATTCTGCAGAAGACAAACCTGCAAAAAAAGCTCCTAAGGCAAGAAAGCCAAGAGTAGAAGCTGAAGTTCCGTCTACAGATCCACAGGATAAAAAAGACATGAAAGAAGCTCAGCAGGATGTAAAGCTGGAGTCTAAAAAAGAGACTTTAGCTAATGCAAGCTCTAACGACGAAGAAGAATAGAAGTTAATAATATTGATCTGTAAGTCGTTTGGTTGCATTCATTTGAATTTAACTAAACGACTTATTTTTTTTAATAAAATACATTTAAGACTATGGCTAATATAACCGCCGCAGAAGTAAATAAATTGAGAAAAGCAACCGGTGCCGGTATGATGGACTGTAAAAAGGCATTGGTTGAAGCCGAAGGGGATTACGAAAAAGCTATTGAAGTACTTCGTAAGAAAGGCCAAAAAGTTGCTGCCAATCGTGCCGACAGAGAATCTTCTGAAGGAGCCGTGATTGCTACAGTGAACGAAGGCAACACCAGAGGTGTGATCGTTTCCCTTAACTGTGAGACAGATTTCGTTGCTAAGAATGAATCTTTCATTCAACTTGCTCAAGACTTCGCTGATCTTGCTTTGAACGTAAATTCAAAAGAAGAATTACTTGCAAAAGATTACAAAGGCATCACTGTACAGGAGAAATTAACTGAACAAACTGGTGTTATTGGTGAGAAAATCGAGATTGGTGACTTCAGGACTCTTGAAGCTCCTTTCGTAGGTTCTTATATCCACGCAGGTAACAAGATTGCTGTTCTAACAGGACTTTCTGAACAAACAGAAAGCGCTGACGAAATTGCTAAGAACGTTTCTATGCAGGCAGCTGCCATGAACCCTGTTGCTTTGAACGAAGAAGGGGTTGACCAGTCTGTAATCGAGAAAGAAATAGAGATCGCTAAAGATCAACTAAGACAGGAAGGTAAGCCAGAAGGTATGCTTGACAATATCGCTAAAGGTAAGATCAAGCGTTTCTTTAAAGACAATACTCTTGTAAACCAGGATTTCATCAAAGACAGTAAAATGTCTGTTGCTGAATATGTAAAGTCTGAAAATGCCAATCTTTCTGTAGTTGCTTTTGAAAGAGTTGCTTTAGGATAAGCATAAACTTTTTATACAATAAAAAACCCGCTTCCAAAAAGGAGCGGGTTTTTTGCCTTTTTTGATACCCCACTATTGTCGTTCAAAGATCATGAATGCACCCTCAACCTCAGGATTGGTGGTATAAAAATTTCCTATCTGGAACCTGGCAGGATCAAGTTTCTTAAAAAAGAATCTACGCACATCTTCCTGTCCGGTTTTAATCAAATGAATTGAATCTCCTTTAATTTCATAAGAGAAATTCTCTTCATTACCCTCTCCATCTATTTTTACCATTTTATTTTCCGAAGAAAACAAAAGAGTGGTGCGTTCATATACAGGTTGCACCTCAATCCATGTACCCGGCAGGGTTCCCTCAATAGCATCATTCTTATCACAGGAAAATCCTAAAAAAATATTCAAGACCAGCAAGGTCTTTAAAACAACTGTTTTCTTCATTGTGAAATTTAATTTGAAGTAATTATTTCTTCATGGTTAAAAATAGGAAAATCCTCTTCCCTGCCGGCACGTGCCAATAATCTTTTTTATCGCTATATCACATTAATAAATTCCTTAGTTTTGCACAACCCATCAAATCACGTAGATGCATTACAAAAGAATTTTATTAAAACTTTCGGGCGAGGCTCTCATGGGAACCCGCCAATACGGAATCGACCCAATACGTTTAGCCGAATATGCCAAAGAAATAAAAGCAGTGACTGACAGGGGAGTTGAAGTAGCTATTGTCATTGGAGGTGGTAATATCTTTAGAGGGGTGGCAGGTGCGAGCCGTGGAATGGATCGCGTAACCGGAGACCACATGGGAATGCTGGCCACAGTAATAAATGGCCTGGCTCTGCAATCGGCCCTCGAAGATGCCGGTATTCAAACCAGGTTACAATCGGCCATAAAGATCAACGAAGTGGCCGAGCCTTTTATCCGAAGAAAAGCTATGCGACACCTTGAGAAAGGCCGGGTAGTCATTTTTGGAGGTGGCACAGGTAATCCCTACTTCACAACAGATTCGGCAGCAGTTTTACGTGCTATCGAAATAGACGCAGACGTTATCCTAAAAGGTACACGCGTTGATGGAATCTATACGGCAGATCCTGAAATTGATAAAAAGGCAAAGAAATTTGACTTTATTAGCTTTGACGATGTACTTACAAAAGGGTTAAAGGTGATGGACACTACGGCTTTCACCCTTAGCCAGGAAAATAAATTGCCAATTATCGTGTTTGACATGAACAAACCGGGCAACCTTGAAAAGGTAGTAATCGGAGAAAAAATTGGTACCAAAGTAAATTTTTAGACGAACAAGACTTATATAATTTTTAAAAATTAATTTTTAGAAATGCACGACGAGTTAGATTTTATTATCGATAGCACAAAAGAAGCAATGGATCAAGCCATTCTTCACCTTGAGAAACAATTACTCAACATTAGGGCCGGGAAAGCCACACCGGCAATGCTTGGAAGCGTAAGAGTAGATTACTACGGAAGCCAGACCCCTCTTAACCAGGTGGCCAACGTAAATACACCCGATGCGCGTACCCTTACCATTCAGCCATTCGAAAAGAACATGATCACTGCCATTGAAAAAGGCATTATGCAGGCAAACCTCGGATTCAATCCCATGAATAACGGAGACAGCGTGATCATTAACGTTCCCCCATTAACAGAGGAGCGTCGTCGCGAATTGGCAAAACAGGCCAAGGCCGAAGCTGAAGATGCAAAAATTGGAGTAAGAAACGACCGCAAAAATGCCAATCAGGACATTAAAAAGCTGGATATTTCTGAAGACCTTCAAAAAACGGGAGAAGCCGAAATCCAAAAGCTTACAGATACCTATATCGAGAAGATTGAGAAGGTGCTGGCCGTAAAAGAAAAAGAGATCATGACCGTCTAATAAGACAGTTGAAACATACCTTTCAAAAAGCGGCTTTATAAGTCGCTTTTTTTTGTCCTTTTTCGGGATCGCTACGCTGGAAAAAGTTTACATGCTTTCATACCTTTGCAAAACAAATTTTTCCCATGTCTAAAATCCTCGGCTTTGAGTTCTGGAATACTGTTGCACGCACTATTCTTCGGAACAGGATCCTCATCCTGGTATTAATTGCTGCCTGCACCGTTTTTCTCGCTTTACAGTGGAAGAACATGAGGTTTTCCTATACTGAAGCCAACCTCCTGCCCGATGATGACCCCATTAACCTCCAGTACCAGGAATTCCTGAATAAATTTGGGGAAGAAGGGAATGTTATTGTCATGGCTGTTAATGATACAGCACTCTTTACCCCCAGGAATTTTACCGCCTGGAATGAACTGGCCGACAGCTTAAACAATTTTCAGGAAGTTGAGTTCACTGTAGCCTTAGGCAACTTACAAAAGCTGGAAAAATTTGAAGATCCGGGGCGTTTTGAGATGGTTCCGTTTATCAAAGAGGCCAATCCAGATGACCAGCAGGTCAAAGAATACCGGGAAAAATTGTTTCAGGATTTGCCATTTTACGAAGGTCTCGTTTACAGCAGGCATTCCAATACGGTACAAACTGCAGTATACCTTGACCAGGAAATAGTAAACACCGGCCAGCGCAAGACGTTTGTAGTAGAAGAACTTATCCCGCTAGTAGAAAAGTTTGAAGAGGAGTATGGGCTAAATGTTTATGTATCGGGCATGCCGTATATACGCACCCTCAACTCCCAAAATATTATTGATGAAATAGGATTGTTCATTGGCGCAGCCCTGCTGGTGACCTCCCTTATCTTCTTCTTTTTCTTTAGAAGTGTGCGCGCTACCGTAATTTCAATGATTACTGTAGTTATAGGTGTAATGTGGGCTTTTGGCGTGCTGGGGCTTTTACATTATGAGATCACCGTGCTTACCGCTATCATTCCGCCATTAATTATTGTAATAGGAATTCCCAACTGCATTTTCTTCATCAATAAATATCAGCAGGAGATCCAGAAACACGGCAACCAGGCAAAGTCACTGCAGCGGGTAATTACCAAAGTGGGAAATGCCACTTTGATGACCAATCTTACCACAGCCTCGGGATTTGCCACCTTTATTCTTACTGAAAGCACCCTGCTCAAGGAATTTGGGATAGTAGCTTCAATAAACATCATTGCGATCTTTATTCTAAGTCTGCTCATCATCCCCATTATCTACAGTTACATGAATGTGCCGCGGGAAAAACACCTTAAGCACCTCAATAAAAGATGGATTGGTGGCTTTGTAAACTGGATGGAAAGAATGGTGAAGCACCACCGCATTGCCATTTTCATTATCTCCCTTATTTTACTCGTATCGAGTATCATTGGAATTTATACCATAAAAGTTTCGGGAAGCCTGCTGGA
Source organism: Salinimicrobium sp. WS361 (assembly GCF_050750585.1). Lineage (NCBI taxonomy): Bacteria > Pseudomonadati > Bacteroidota > Flavobacteriia > Flavobacteriales > Flavobacteriaceae > Salinimicrobium > Salinimicrobium sp. WS361. The sequence continues at coordinate 164,904 of NZ_JBOJLM010000001.1, read as the reverse complement.
AGACATGCCCCAGGAGGCAGCATTCTTTAAGGATATCAAGTTCTTTGAAGAAGAATTTGACGGTGTAATGCCATTAGAAATTGTTATTGACACCAAGCGGGAGCAGGGAGTGATGAAGCTGCCAACTTTAAAGAAAATGGAGGAACTCCAGGAACTTATTGCCGAAGAAGATGAACTTTCCCCTCCCCTTTCTATAGTCAACCTGGTGAAGTATGCCAAGCAAGCGTACTACAATGGCAACCCAAAATACTACCAGCTGCCCACTTCACAAGAAAGAACTTTTATCTTGCCCTATGCAAAAGGGCTGGATGCCAGCGGTGATAACCTGCTCACCTCTTTTGTAGACAGCACAGGCCGCTACGCCCGTATGACCAGCTTTATGAAAGATATTGGCACCCAGGAGATGGAGGAGATCGAAGAAGACCTGTGGCCAAAGATCAGGGAGATTTTTCCTGAAGACCGATTTTCGGTAGAAATGACCGGGAAGGCATTAATATTTCAGAAAGGGACCAATTATCTTGTAAAGAATCTTGTCATCTCCTTAAGCCTGGCTATTTTTCTGATTGCCGTGATCATGGCCTGGATGTTCCGTTCGTTTAAAATGATTTTAGTATCTCTAATCCCCAATCTACTGCCGTTGCTGGTAACTGCCGGAATGATGGGCTTTCTTGGTGTACCTATAAAACCCTCGACTATTCTTGTATTTAGTATTGCCTTTGGAATTTCGGTAGATGATACCATACATTTTCTCGCCAAGTACCGGCAGGAGCTTAAGGCGAATAACTGGAAGGTAAAAAGATCGGTTTATGCGGCACTGCGGGAGACAGGTGTAAGCATGTTCTATACCTCAATTGTGCTTTTCTTTGGCTTTTCGGTCTTTATGATAAGTAGTTTTGGAGGCACTGTTGCACTTGGCGGACTGGTTTCGGCAACTCTTTTATTCGCCATGCTTTCTAACCTGCTACTGCTTCCGGCTTTACTTCTTTCACTTCAGAAGGAAATCGCTAACAAAGATGTACTGCGGGAGCCAACGATAAATATCATTCCGCAGGAAGAGGATTCCGAAGAAATTTCAGAAGAAAAGGATCCAAAAATGTGATTTTTGACACCTAATTTTGTCAGAAGCCTTTATTTTATTACTTGTAAGGCAAGTGCGGAAAAATTATCTTTGCTCTTCAAATAGAAAAAGATGATCACAGGAAAAGTTGCAGAACTTTTAGAAAGCACTCAGTATTTGCAGGAAGTTGAAGTAAAAGGTTGGGTACGTTCCTTTAGGAGCAACCGGTTTATAGCTTTAAATGATGGCTCTACCATCAACAACATGCAATGTGTGGTAGACTATGAAAAGCTAAGCGAAAATACCTTAAAACGCATTACTGTAGGTGCTGCAATAAAGGTGACAGGAACCCTGGTAGAGAGTCAGGGTAGCGGGCAAAAAGTGGAAGTACAGGCAAACGCCGTAGAAATTCTTGGAGATGCAGATCCCGAAGAAGTGAAGTACACCATTCTTTCTCCAAAAAGGCATTCTCTCGAAAAACTTAGGGAGCAGGCGCACCTTAGGGTGAGAACCAACACTTTTGGAGCCGTGATGAGGCTAAGGTCTAAACTGGCATTTGCCATTCACAGCTATTTTCAGCAAAACAATTTTCACTATGTGAACACTCCAATTATTACCGGAAGTGATGCTGAAGGTGCGGGAGAAATGTTTAGAGTAACTTCTTTTGATCTTGATAATGTGCCGCGTAACGAAGATGGTTCTATTAACTATAAAGAGGATTTCTTCGGAAAAGAAACCAATCTTACCGTATCTGGCCAACTCGAAGGGGAGACTTATGCTTTAGGTTTAGGCCAGATCTATACTTTTGGCCCTACTTTTAGAGCTGAAAATTCAAACACATCGCGCCACCTTGCCGAGTTTTGGATGGTAGAGCCAGAAATGGCATTTTGTGACCTTGCCGGAAATATGGACATTGCTGAAGACTTCATCAAATATGTGCTGAAGTATGTGCTGGACAACTGCAAGGATGATCTTGCTTTTCTTGAAGAACGCCAGGCAAATGAAGATAAGGCAAAACCGGAAGCCGAAAGAAGTGCCATGAGCCTTAGCGATAAGCTGAGATTTGTGGTAGAGAACAACTTCAAAAGAGTAAGCTATACCGAGGCTATCGATATCTTAAAGAGTTCTAAGCCCAATAAGAAGAAAAAATTCAATTACATCATTGAAGAATGGGGAGCCGATCTTCAAAGTGAGCATGAACGCTACCTTGTTGAAAAGCACTTTAAATGTCCTGTAATATTATTTGATTACCCTGCCAACATAAAAGCGTTTTACATGCGTTTAAATGAAGACGGAAAGACCGTACGTGCCATGGACATCCTTTTCCCCGGAATTGGAGAGATTGTGGGTGGTTCGCAACGGGAAGAACGCCTTGATGTCTTAAAACAAAAGATGCAGGCCCTTGATATAGATGAAAAAGAACTTTGGTGGTATCTTGATACCCGAAAGTTTGGAACCTGTGTACACAGTGGGTTTGGACTTGGATTTGAAAGACTGGTGCAGTTTGCTACCGGTATGGGGAACATTAGAGACGTGATCCCTTACCCGAGAACACCTCTAAACGCCGAGTTCTAAAAAGCCTTTCATCCTAAAGTACTCATAAAACAATCTGCGTTCGTTTACGTTTGTAGATTGTTTTTTTTATTTTTATAAAAAGCCAGTAAGAATATGCTAAAACAGCAGTTAAATTTTAAATTATCTCAAAAGCTTTCTCCTCAGCAAATACAGTTGATGAAGCTTATCCAGCTGCCTACACAGGCTTTTGAGCAACGGCTTAAGCAGGAGATGGAAGAAAACCCCGCCCTTGAAGGCGGGAAAGAGGAGAGTGACGAGTACGAAGAAGATTTCAAGACAGACGATTACCAGGATGAAGACCCGGGCAATGAGAGCATTGAAGCCGATATTGATGTTGATGAGTACCTGAGTGATGACGAGATACCCAATTATCGTTTGCAGGCAAACAATTACAGTGCAGACGACGAAGACAGACAGGTACCCTATGCTTCCGGAACTTCTTTCACCCAATATTTGAAAACCCAGTTAAGTACGCTTAGACTGGACGAATCTGAAGAAGAGATTGCTGAATTTCTTGTAGGAAGTGTTGATGAGAGCGGCTACATAAGAAGATCTGTTCAGGATATTGTTGATGATCTCGCTTTCACACAAAATGTATATACCGACGAGGAAACTGTAGAGAAAGTACTTAAGTATGTTCATGAGCTCGACCCTGCAGGGGTAGGCGCCAGAAGTCTTCAGGAATGCCTGTTGATACAGTTAAACAGAAGGGACCAGACAAGACCTGTAAGCCTGGCAAAAGACATTATTGAGAAGTCCTTTGACCAGTTTAGTAAAAAACACTACCAGAAACTTCTTTCAAAGCACGATATTTCTGAAGAAGACCTTCGAAATGCCATAGAGGTCATTGAACATCTCAACCCTAAACCCGGTGGCGCCTATGCCGGTAACACCAGGGCTGTGGAACATGTGATCCCCGACTTTACAATTAAAATAGCAGAAGGCGAACTTGAGTTGAGCCTTAACGGCCGAAATGCCCCCGAAATGCATGTCTCCAAAGATTACAGTGAGATGCTCAAAGGCTATAAGGAATCACGGGAGAAGAGTAAAGCCCAGAAGGATGCGGTCATGTTCATCAAACAAAAGCTGGATGCTGCAAAGTGGTTCATAGAAGCCATAAAACAGCGACAAACCACACTCTTTGTTACGATGAGTGCCATCATGAACTATCAAAAAGAGTATTTTCTCACCGGCGATGAAAGAAATTTAAGACCAATGATCTTAAAGGATATTGCCGATGAGATCGATATGGATGTCTCTACGGTTTCCCGTGTTGCCAACAGTAAATACGTAGATACTCCCTACGGAACAAAGCTGATAAAGGATTTCTTTTCTGAATCTATGAAGAACGATCAGGGAGAGGATGTTTCGACAAAGGAGATCAAGAAAATTCTTGAGATGACCATTGACGATGAAAACAAGAGAAAACCCCTTACAGACGAGAAACTTGCGAAGATGCTGAAAGAAAAGGGATACCCTATTGCGCGACGTACCGTAGCTAAATATCGGGAGCAACTGGATATTCCCGTTGCCCGCCTTCGAAAAGAAATTTGATGAAGCTACTCGTAAGGTCAGCTTCCTTCCTCTTTCACCCCATTTGGATGCCTTTTGCGGGTACTTTGATCTATTTCCTGATAACACCAAGGTTTTTCCCGATAGAAGTGGTAAAAGCCAAGTTACTGGCCGTAGCCATTATTACCATCTTCATTCCTATTGTCTATGTTTACATGCTAAAAACTTTAGGCAAGGTAACAGATCATCATCTAAGGGATATAAGGGAGAGAAAATGGCCGCTATTACTCTATGCGGGGCTGGATTTTGTGGTGCTCAAATATGTACTCAATACCTTTGATTACCCTGCGTTGTATTACTTCTTTGCCGGTATCATGGCCTCTGCGATACTTGGGCTGTTCTTTCTACTGGCAAAGGTCAAGGTAAGCCTGCACATGATGGGCCTGGCAGGTTTACTGGGGTTTTTGATCCTGCTAAGTTTACATTTTAATCTCAACCTGGTTTACAGCGTAAGCTTCCTGATAGCCATTACCGGCCTCACAGCTTCATCCCGACTCCTTTATGCCGCCCACTCGTATAACGAGTTAAGTATAGGGTTTATTCTTGGTTTACTGCCCCAGGTTATAGCTGCTCTGGTTTGGCTATAGCAGGTAAAAAGTGAGCCCCACCTGAAATGTTTTAAGATCGAGATCCTCATTATTTACTGTAACGTCTTTAAAGAAGGAGTTTAGACTGTAGTAAAAGGAAAAATTAAAGGTGTTATATCCAAAAGTAAAGGTTGCCCCTAACCGCAATCGCTCAAATTCAGACACATTGGTTTCTTTAAAGGTATTTCCATCCTGAACAAATTTTGACTGGAAGTAATAGACATATGATGGACGTATCCCGGTGTATATGCGCCAGAATTTGTAACTCCCGGGTGTGGATGTACGCCATCTAAACTGCACAGGGAGATCAATAGACTGCGTGGTAAATCGATTGGCATCAAAGTCTACCCTGTCCCTGTTAAGTACCACAAAACGGGTAGCTTCGCCTCCTGGCTCTTCTCCTATAAAAAGATTTTGTCCAAAAGTATCAATTGACCAGCCCAGCCCCACTCCAACACCAATATTTCGACGGGCGTTAAGCGGAAAATCTCTTATAAAACCGGCATGGAAACCTCCTGAAAACTGAGAACTCTTTACTTCTGAAGGGCCACCGGTAACAATGTTATACGTAAAGCCAAAATAGATCTGGTCTTCCCGATACAAACTATCTACAACAGAAGGGATCTCATTCCTTTCCTGGGCCTGTAAAAAAAGCGGAAAGAAAATTAAGAGAAGAAAATGCCATTTTTGGATGTAGTGCATTGAAGAATTTTAACCAAAGATAATACGAAGCAAAACAGCATTCAAAAAAAATCCCCTTTCAATAGACTTGAAAGGGGATTATCAAAAAATAATGAATTGATTTTAGTCAAAGTTTTGCGACGCCTGACCGGAACGGGTAGTGTAGTTGATTTTAAGAGCTTCAGCTTTCCTAAGCTCCATTTTTATATCAGATACAAGCCCCATATTGGTTTCGTGGTCAACTTTAAGCGCTGTTGTAAGGAAAGGAATAAGTTCCTCTCTCTTAGTTTCTCTTTCGGCGTAAATGAACTGTTGAATATCAGTAACCTCTGCGAAGTTATCATTTAGCTGTATCCTGGCTTCGGTACCAAAATTTTGTTGAAACCTGGAACTCGGTTTACCTGCATAAATGTACATCACAAGATCTTTCTTATCAAGCTTTTCCACCTGATCGGCATAAGGCAATGTGTTTTGCACTTTCAGCGTGGTCTCCCTCATTGTTGTAGCAACCATGAAGAAGAAAAGCAGCATAAATACGATATCAGGCAGAGCCGAAGTATTGATCGCGGGCAGTTCACTACCTTTTTTCTTATTGAATTTTGCCATAGTTCTTAATTTTCGCGATTAATTTTTAGGATCGGCTTCAGAAAGTTTTTGAGGCCACATATCTTTAACTTCCTCAATTTGTTCCTTCAACCTATCTTTATTTCCGGTATAATTGACACTGTTGTAATCAGCTTCCATTTGAGTAAAAGACTTACCGTACAACCTTTGGGCTGAACGATCACGCAACTCGTTATATGCCCCTACCAGTTCGTTTTGAACTGCAATGTAAGTACCATATTCGGTTTGCCTGTCATTTACAAGCATAATTACTGCTTTGATAGGATTATCTGAAGAAGTAGGATCTCCGGAGCCCTGGCAATAGTTACATGCCTCGGGGCCTACCCCGCCACCATTGTCTAGAAAGGCAATAGCAGATTCTCTAAGATCTTTAAGCTCCATCAGCTCATCTTCTACTAACAGATCATTATTTCGGTTTACAATTACCTTGAAAATGTTCTTTTCTTTGATAATTGGCGGTTCCACATTTTCATCCTGCATTGGAGGCAACTTTCTGCTGATACCGCTATCTGTTTCAATAGTTGTGGTCACCAGGAAGAAGATCAAAAGCAAGAAGGCGATGTCGGCCAATGAACCGGCATTAACTTCAGGTGTAGATCGTCTGGCCATAGTTATTTTAGTTTATAAGTTTTCTTACTCCCGAAAGAAGCATTAGCAATACTGCAGCTCCGGCAAGGATATAGAAGGTCACAAGACCTGCTCCAACCCAGTGGTCTGCACTTGCTGAAAGCATTGTTCCATCACTAAGAGGTTTCTCGGTACCATCTGTAAGTACATAGGCAATTGCCACTACGATAATAAAAGATCCGACTGCGATAAGGGTTCTTTTAATATCCCCTGAAAACAATCCTTTTATTACGAAGAACAAAACCAGTAGTACAATTATAGCAAACACAAGATATGCAACATATAAGAATGGAGATACCACGCTTGCCTGTACATCGGCTGAATTTTCTATAGCATCATCACCAGCTAAGAGAACTCTCCCCCAAAGGATGAGCCCAACCACTCCGATGACGAGCGCTAGATATTTTAATATTTTATGTAAGGTCATAATTAAATGTTGGTATTATTATACTCTTCTTTTATTCTTGTACTCTACAAGTATATCCATCAAAGTGATAGAAGCATCTTCCATATCGTTTACAATACGGTCAATCTTAGCAATGATGTAGTTGTAGAAGATTTGAAGAATAATAGCTACGATCAAACCAAATACTGTAGTAAGAAGTGCGATTTTAATACCACCTGCAACAAGTGAAGGCTGCATATCTCCCGCTGCTTCAATTCTATCGAAAGCTTCGATCATACCAATTACCGTACCCATGAACCCAAGCATAGGAGCAAGAGCGATAAACAGAGATACCCATGATACGTTTTTCTCAAGAAGTCCCATTTGAACACCACCGTAAGCTACAACCGCTTTCTCAGCAGCTTCTGTACCTTCTTCGGCACGGTCAAGACCTTGATAGTAGATAGAAGCAACAGGACCTTTTGTGTTACGACAAACATCCTTAGCAGCTTCAATACCACCTGTGTTTAGTGCATCCTCAACATCTTGCGCCAATTTTTTTGTATTGGTAGTAGCAAGGTTAAGGTATATAATTCTTTCAATTGCAATTGCCAGACCTAGGATCAAACAAAGAAGTACAATTCCCATAAAGCCAGGCCCACCTTCAATGAAGCGCCTTTTCAGCTCCTGGTGAAATCCTACATCTTCGGTTTCTGCTTCTTCAGCAACAGCCTGATCTTCATCCTGAACAAAGTTCACCATGGTAGCCGGCAGGGCATTCACGTTATTTGTCGCATTCACATCTACGGCTCCGAACACCATAATTGTAGCGATCACCAAAATTGAAAATAATCTTTTCATTACTTTTTGTCTTAATTTAATTAGTTAACGGGTTAAAGATATAAATATTTATTCAAATAAAAATAACTAGCAGAGAGGAAGGGATTCGAACCCTCGATACCCTTGTGGGGTATACACACTTTCCAGGCGTGCGCCTTCGACCACTCGGCCACCTCTCTAGTAAATATACAATCCAGTGCTTTTTTAACTTTTTCTGAACAGTTCGCCAAATAACGAAAAAAAAGAGAAGCTGGTCAAGTAACAGCAGCAAAAATTACGACATTTCCCCACGTAAAGATGTTTCAAAAATTGTTCTGAAAACTTTTGGGCTAAGTTCCTTCGCCAGGAGGTACATCATTTTAGTCACAGCTGCCTCAGTAGTAATGTCTTTACCCGACACTACTCCAATCTTTTTAAGCTGCGTACTGGTTTCATACTGCCCCATGGCCACACTGCCCCCAATACACTGCGTAACATTAACAATGACCACCCCGCGGGAGATGGTATCTTTTAAAAGCTGAACAAACCAGTCTTGAGTAGGCGCATTTCCACTACCATAAGTTTCCAGGATCACCCCTTTCAAGCCTTCTTTGGCCAATATGTGCTCCAGCAGGCTCCTGTTAATACCCGGAAATATCTTTATCAAAGCAATCTCATCGTTAAGCCCCTTGTGGAGTTTCATCTTTCGGCGATTGTGCGGCTGCCATAGATAAGCGTCGTTCACAGCCAAATGCACACCGGAATTTACCAGCGGCGGATAATTTGGTGAAGCAAAAGCCTGAAAGTGTTCTGCATTGATCTTCGAAGTGCGGTTACCGCGGTAAAGCTTGTACTCAAAATAAAGGCCTACCTCGGTTATGACCGGCTTACCGTTCTTCTGAAGCCCGGCAATTTGTATGCTGGTAATAAGATTTTCTTTAGCATCTGTCCGCAGGTCTCCAATAGGTAATTGTGAACCGGTAAAAATTACGGGTTTAGAAAGATTTTCAAACATAAAACTCAGGGCCGCGGCACTGTAAGACATGGTATCACTACCATGCAAAACCACAAACCCGTCATACATCTCAAATTTTTCTTCAATGATTTCGGCCATCTGCAGCCAGGAAGCCGGGTTCATGTTAGAAGAATCTATAGGACGCTCAAAACTTATGGTATCTATGTTATGTTCAAGAAGTTTTAATTCAGGGATATTTTGAAGCAGCTCACTAAAGTTAAAGGCTTTAAGAGCTCCTGTCTCAAAATCCTTTACCATACCAATGGTTCCCCCGGTGTAAATAAGGAGAATATTAGCGCTGTTCTTCATGATGGTTCTTCTGGTTTATTACAGGATTCGCATACATGAGAAGGTAACTGTTTACCTCAAGAGCATTTTTAAAGTTCACTCTCCTGGTAAGACGTCTTTCAAATTGTCGTTTTTGTTTTGCTGTATATTCCTCTTCAAACATACTGCTGCCATTCAACAAGTCAAAAGCAATATAGTTTGCAGGCCAAAGTTTGTAGTTGTGGTGGATACGATGATCTATACTCGCCGTGATCTTTTGAAGCTGCTCGTTCATTGATCCAGCCTTTGCTTCAATTTCACCCAGTGCCTCTACACTTACAGGCTCTCCCGCCGAAATATGTATTCTTCCCTTATTCCCCAGAGCACCCTTCAGGATAGATTTAAAATCTTCATTTGCCGATTTAATATAGATCTGCTCCATTCTTTTTGCTAGAATTTCGGGCAGTTTAAGCACATCTGTAGGATCAAATTCATAAGAGATCGCCACAGGGACTATCTTCAGTTTTGTAAAATATTCGGCTACAGAGTCATCGCCTTTCGCCATGGCCAGCATTTTCAGCACTCCCTGCTGGGTATTGTCGTTCCCGTCTTTGGTTCGTCCCTCCCGCTGCGCCATCCATACCGAACGCTTATCTTCAAGCAGAAGCTTTTTTATATATTCTGAAAGTTTTTGAGAGCTTTTCAACATTTCCCTCGGACTAACTCCGCGTTTCACCAGGAAGTTACGGTTGAGTCGAGATAGTGCCAGTAAAAAAGGTTTTTTCACCAGGTTATCTCCAATAGCTGAAGCAGTCATTTTAAGATCACTCTCGTACAACACACAGTTTAACAGGGAAGTATCAAGAACAATATCGCGGTGATTAGAGATATAAAGGTAAGACTCTTCTTTATCAAGGGCATCGAAGCCGGAGTAAGTTAGACCTTCAGAACTTTTACTCAACACCTTTTGAACGGTGTGATAAATAATTTCTGTTTGAAAATCCCTGATGGAGTTGCACTGTACAACCTTTTCCTCTATTTTTTCATAAGCAACATTCGGAAAAGTAAAAGTTAATAGCCCTTTTATCATAGGATGCCTAACATAATCTTTTAGAGCATCCTGCACTTCGTCATCATTATAAAACCGAATATCGTCGTAATTTGTCACTGTTTCATCATTAGAGTTAGCAAAAAAACAAAAATATAAGCACAAGTCTCTGCTATATCCCAAAAATCTCCCGGGAGTTACGGGTAGTAACTTCAGCTATTTCTTCGGGACTCGTGTTGTAAACCTCTGCCGCTTTTTTAAGCACTTCAACAATATACAGACTTTCATTCCTTTTTCCTCTGTAAGGTACCGGTGCCAGATATGGTGCATCGGTTTCCAGCACAATTTCACTAAGCGGAATTTCACTTAAGAACCTGTCAATTTTGCCATTTTTGAAGGTTAATACCCCGCCAACACCCAGCTTCATATTGTAAGAAAGGGCTTTTTGCGCTTGCTCATAGGTTCCGGTAAAGCAATGAAAGATACCAAAAAGGTCTTCTCCCTTCTCCTGTTCCAGGACTTCAAAAACCTCATCAAAAGCTTCGCGGCAGTGAATAACTATCGGCAACTTATGCTTTTTAGCCAGCTGAATCTGGTACCTGAAGGCTTCCTGCTGAATTTTTAGTGTAGATTTATCCCAATAAAGATCAACACCGGTCTCGCCCACGGCATAGAACTTTCTTTCCTCAAGTTGCTTTTCGACTATTGCCAGCTCCTCCCGAAAGTTTTCCTTTACATGCGTAGGATGTAAACCGGCCATGAGAAAAATATGCTCCGGAAATGCCTTTTCCAGGGAGTACATATCTTTAATATACGTAGAATCTATTGCCGGAATAAAGAACCTGGTGATATTGGCAGCTATAGCTCTTTCAATCATTTCCTTGCGGTCTTCATCAAATGATTCACTGTAGAGGTGTGTATGTGTATCGGTAATTGTCATAACGGCAAAATTAATTTATTTTATACAGCTATCTTTGTCAAAAAAAGAAAAGAATGGCATCTCTCAAGAAGTTACTTAAGGAAAAAGGATATAAAAAAATTCCACTTACCTATACCGCCACTCAGCATTTAGAATTAAAGGCTAAAATAAATCAAATAGAAGGAAATTTCATTCTTGACACAGGCGCATCAAGCACCTGCATAGGCCTGGAAGCAGTCTCTCATTTTGAACTCCTGGCCGAAGACAGTGATATAAAAGCTGCAGGCGCAGGTGCCACCAACATGATGACCCAGATTGCCCAAAAGAACATTATTGAAATTAAGGGATGGAAAAAAAAGAAGGTTGACCTGGTACTGTTCGATTTAAGGCATGTAAATGATGCCCTGGTAAAACACAAAGCCGAAAAGGTACAGGGAATTATAGGTGCCGATATTCTGAAAAAAGGAAAAGCAATTATTGACTATAAATCCATGAATCTCTATCTTAAATAACTCAAAATAGGGGTTTTTACCCATATGCAGGCGGTAGAATTTTTTCTAATTTTCATTTACCGAAAAAATCTACAGCTATGAATTTTTTAAACCTAAAGCACCTGCCGGTGTTTCCGGCGTTAATGGCAATGTTCATTATTTTTGTACTGCTACTCAACATCTACATTTTACTGGCGTAGTAGCACAAAAAAAAGAGAGGCAGTGATCCTGAAATCATTGCCTCTCTTTTTTGCTATTTTTGACACTCTTACAGCTCGAGAGCTCTCTTTATGTCATTATCCATTAAAAGTTCTTCAGGATTTTCCAGAGCTTCTTTCACTGCCACAAGGAATCCTACTGATTCTTTACCGTCAATAATCCTGTGATCATAAGAAAGAGCAACGTACATGATAGGACGAATTTCTACGTGACCATCAATTGCCACCGGACGGTCTACAATATTATGCATTCCTAAAATTCCACTTTGCGGAGGATTGATAATTGGAGTTGAAAGCATAGATCCAAACACTCCACCGTTAGTAATGGTAAACGTTCCGCCGGTCATTTCATCTACAGTGATCTGCCCATCACGCACCTTTATTGCAAGGCGTTTGATCTCAGCTTCCACAGCTCTAAAACTCATATTTTCGACATTTCTCAACACCGGTACCATAAGACCTTTTGGGCCAGACACAGCAATACTGATATCTTTATAGTCGTACTTCACCTGGAAATCTCCGTCAATCATTGAATTCACTCCGGGATAAAGATCAAGTGCACGAACCACGGCAAGAGTAAAGAAAGACATAAAACCAAGGCTTACCCCGTGCCTGTCTTTAAACTCATCTTTATATTGCTTGCGAAGCGAGAAGATTGCAGACATATCTACTTCATTAAAAGTAGTAAGCATGGCTGTTTCATTCTTAACCTCTACTAAACGTTCGGCTACACGGCGGCGCAGCATAGACATTTTCTTACGCTCTTCCCCGCGCTTGCCATTCCCGGGAGTTCCCATTGAAGGCTTTGCGTTGGTCGCATCTTCTTTGGTGATCCTGCCGTCACGACCGGTTCCCTTAACAGACTTCGCGTCCATTCCTTTTTCATCGAGGATCTTTTTAGCAGCCGGCGAAGGACTCCCTGTAGCATAAGTATCCTGCTTTTGAGCCGGAGTACTTGGCTTTGATGGAGCTTCGGTTTTAGATTCAGCTTTTTTATTCTTTTCTTCAGAAGATTCTAACTCTTCCTCTTTAGCCGAAGTCGCTTCCTTCTCCTCTTTTACCACTTCTTTAGAATCACTCTCTCCACCTCCGGGTTTTGGAGCATCGGTATCAATTAGACAAACCACCTGCCCAACAGCCACAGCATCTCCTTCTTCTGCCTTAAGGGTAATGATCCCACTCGCTTCTGCCGGAAGTTCAAGGGTTGCCTTGTCACTATCTACTTCGGCAATTGCCTGATCTTTTTCTACATAATCTCCGTCTGAAACCAGCCACTGTGCGATTTCAACCTCGGTAATTGATTCTCCCGGAGAAGGGACTTTCATTTCTAAAGCCATGATTTCTTCTTTTTTATTTTTATACACCAACAACTGTTGGCAAATTTTCTAATTACTTAACAGTGACCACTAAGGTCTTATCAAAAACAGATTCTATTACTTTTTCGTGACGTTTTTTAAACCTCACCGAACTTCCTGCCGCCGGCGAGCCGTAAAACTTCCTGCTACACACTCTAAAGTTCTTTGTCTCATCTAAATGCAGCAACAAATGGCTATAAGCCCCCATGTTTCTTGGCTCTTCCTGTGCCCATACTACATCATCGGCATTTTTGTACTTGCCAATTACAGCCTTTATTTGTTCTGCCGGTAGTGGGAACAACTGCTCTATTCTAACCAGTGCCACATCATCCCGTTCTAATTCCTCTCTACGCTCAAGAAGATCATAGTAGAATTTACCGGTACAAAATACTAAAGATTTTACTTTATCGGCTTTAGCCTCAGCATCATCTATAAGCGGCTGAAAAGTTCCGTTAGCAAACTCTTCTTTTGTAGAGACTACTTTTGGATGCCTAAGCAAACTTTTTGGAGTAAATATAATTAATGGTTTTCTATAGTTCACCTTCATCTGCCTTCTCAACAGGTGAAACATATTCGCAGGCGTGGTAACATCGGCTACAAACATATTGTCTTTAGCACACAATTGCAGGTATCGCTCCATTCTTCCTGAAGAATGCTCTGCACCCTGACCTTCATAACCATGAGGCAGGAACATCACCAATCCATTCTGAAGCTTCCATTTATCTTCGGCTGCCGAAATATACTGGTCGATCATAATTTGGGCCCCATTACTGAAGTCTCCAAACTGTGCTTCCCAAATAGTTAAGCAGTTAGGACTTGCCATGGCATAACCATAATCAAACCCTACAACCCCATATTCAGATAAAAGGGAATTATATACTTTAAAGTCACAGGACGAACCTTTTCTGGTATCGCAGATCGTGCCTTTGATCTGGTTCAACAGGATGATCTCTTCTTCACTGTCTTCTACCTTAACTACGGCGTGACGGTGAGAAAAAGTTCCTCGTTCAACATCCTGCCCACTCATTCTAATATAATAGCCCTCCTTAATAAGCGTACCATAAGCCAGTAATTCGGCCATACTCCAGTCAAGGCTATTGTTTTCAAAGAACATGGTGCGGCGAAGTTCTACCAGTTTCTTTATTTTTCTAAGGAATTTTTTATCTGAAGGAAGCTCTGACACTGCCTGAGCTACTTCGGTAAGCACTTCCATATCAATGGTAGTATCTACCTCTTCTATCATTCGAGATTCATCTACATGCTCAAAACCTTCCCACTCATCCTGCATAAAAGGAGTGACCCTGGTCTTTTCTTCTTTACGGGAATCTTCCAGATTCTCTTCCAGCTTTGCCTTATACTCTTCTTCCAGCTTCTTCACATGAGAATCATCAATAATTCCCTGTTCCTGAAGTTTTTCAGCATAAATATCCCGCGGATTACTATGGCTTGCTATGGCTTTGTAAAGTTTTGGCTGTGTAAATCTAGGCTCATCCCCTTCGTTATGCCCGTATTTTCTATATCCCAGAAGATCTATAAAGACATCTTTCCCGAATTGCATCCTAAAGTCTAATGCAAAAAGTACGGCATGCACCACAGCTTCCACATCATCGGCATTAACGTGCAATACAGGAGACTTGGTAACCTTAGCCACATCTGTACAATAAGTAGATGAGCGGCCGTCAAGATAATTTGTAGTAAAACCTATCTGGTTATTCACTACAATATGAATGGTCCCGCCGGTAGAATAACCTTCCAGCTGCGACATTTGAACAATTTCATAGACTATACCCTGCCCAGCAATTGCTGCGTCACCATGTACAATAATAGGCAGAACAGCATCGGCCTTATTTTGGTAGTGACGGTCTTGCTTGCCACGGGTAATTCCCTGCACCACGGCCCCTACTGTTTCCAGGTGGGAAGGGTTGGGGGCGATATTTATGTTGATCTCTTTCCCATTGTCGGTCTTGCGACAGGAAGTCCATCCCAGGTGATATTTCACATCCCCGTCAAAAACATCTTCTTCGTAATCTTTCCCATCAAATTCAGTGAAAATGTCTTTTGCACTTTTTCCGAAGATATTGGTGAGGGTACTAAGTCGCCCTCTGTGGGCCATTCCCATCACGAAATCTTTCACACCCAGGTCGGCTGCCTTTTCGATGATAGCATCGAGCGCCGGGATTAAACTTTCTCCTCCTTCGAGGGAAAACCTTTTCTGCCCAACATATTTGGTATGAAGAAAATTCTCAAAAGAAACTGCTTCATTGAGTTTCTTTAGAATATGCTTCTTTTGCGGCGCAGTAAAAGCGGGCTGATTTTCATTTATATTTAACCTGTCCTGTATCCACTTTACCTGTTCTGGATTTCTAATGAACATATACTCTACGCCAATAGAATCGCAATACACCTTGCGAAGGTGCGCTACAATCTCTCTAAGGGTAGAGGGTCCTAATCCTAAAATATCGCCCGCATTAAAAACAGTATCGAGGTCACTATCACTGAGATCAAAATTCTGAATATCTAGCGTGGGGCTATATTTTCTTCTTTCCCGTACCGGGTTGGTCTTTGTAAAAAGGTGGCCGCGACTGCGATACCCTTCGATCAACTTTACCACCCGGAATTCCTTGAGTACAGAATCGGACATTTCTACTGGCTCACCGCTTTCGGGGTGTTCAACGTATGTCTGCCCATTCCCCGAAGTCTCCAAACCAAAGTCAAAACCCTGGAAAAAAGCTCTCCAGCTGGGTTCTACACTGTCGGGATATTGTAGGTACTGGTCGTAAAGTTCAGCGAAATATGCTGTATGTGCGGCATTTAAAAATGAAAATTTATCCATAATATGAAACTACCTGTTTCTTTTTTGTAAAACGTTACAAAAGTACAATTTTTAAAAAAGAAGCACAGGAGCATTTAATATATTTACCTTATACCTTAAAAACTTTTAACATTATGAACTTCTTTCTCAGTAACAAAAAGAAGCTTTTGCTTTTAATTATAACGCTTATTCCACTCATTCATATTTGGTTGCACAGGAGAGAGAGGTGCCAAAAAAGGCATTTTTGGAAGATGTTCGTTTTGGAGGAAGTTTGGGCCTAAATGTTAATAATGGCTACTTCAGCGGATACATAGCTCCAAAAGCCATCTATGATTTTAATTCTTATGTTTCTGCAGGAGCTGGCCTTCTGGGTTCTTATAACAAAACTTCCCGCTACTCCTCTTATACAACCGGCGGCAGCCTTATTGGCTTACTTCGGCCTTTAAACCCGTTACAGCTTTCCGCAGAATTTGAAGAACATTATGTCTCGCGAAATTTTGAGCTGGACGGGGCAAATAAAAGCGATTCCTACTGGTATCCGGGGCTTTTCCTGGGTTTGGGCTATGTTACAGGCCCCGTGAGCATAGGCGTACGATATGATGTGCTGCACAATGATGAAAAAAGTATTTACGCAAACGCGTTAATGCCATTTATCACCGTATATTTCTGATATTTTTAAACCTGCCGATCCATCAGGCCTTTTCCGAAATTGTAGAGCGGCTTTTTTCTTTCCTCCGGAATTTGCAATTCCTCGAGTACCTCAAATGCCTTTGTAGTGTACTTCTCAATTTCTTTACGCGTAAGTTCAGCCGCACCACTACTCTCAAAAAGGCCTTTTACAGTCTCGACTTTTGAGCTGGGGTCTGGCGGATTTATCGAATAAAGATGTTCCAGTTGCATAGCTTCACGTGAAGCTGCATGTTGTAGCGAAGAGAGGTACAGAAAGGTCTTTTTGTTCTCAATAATATCGCCCCCAACCTGTTTCCCGAAAGAATCGGGATCTCCAAAAGCATCGAGATAGTCATCCTGTAATTGAAATGCGATGCCCAGTAGACGTCCAAATTCATAGATCCTGTCGCAATTTTCTGCGGAAGCTTCAGCAACAATAGCTCCCATTTTTAAAGAAGCCCCTACAAGTACAGCGGTCTTGTACTCTATCATTTTAAGGTAGTCGTCGATGCTGACTTTCTCCTGAACTTCAAAATCCATATCATACTGCTGGCCCTCACAAACTTTTATGGCTGTGCTCGAAAACAACTCTGCCAGCTGCCTGAAGGTTTCTCCCGGATATTTTTCGAATAACTGGTAAGCCTTAATAAGCATGGCATCGCCTGAAAGTATACCGGTATTAATATCCCAGCGTTCGTGCACCGTCTGCTCTCCCCTTCTCAGGGGAGCATCATCCATAATATCGTCGTGTACCAGGGAAAAATTATGAAAAACTTCTATAGCCAAAGCAGCATCAAGTGCTTTTTTACTGTCACTGCCAAGAATCTCTGCCGCCATTAAAACCAGTACAGGTCTTACCCTTTTTCCTCCCAACCCTAAAATGTAGACCATAGGATCATACAAATTTGCAGGTTCCTGTTTAAGGATGTTTTGGGATAAGTAATCTTCAAATTCCTGACGATAGCGGTCTACTGTGAGCATAAATAGATTTTGTGCTAAAATACCAAAACAAGAAGAAAAATATCAATAGCCGGAAAATTTACTTTTCTGTCCCGGCAAAGACCATTTGTAAACTAAGGAAACTTTAACTGTTTTTAAAGTTTCCATCAGTATCTTTGCGGCTTCATAATATCCTCTATTGAAAAATAAAATTGTAGAAAAAGCGGCCGACATGTTTATCACCCTGGGAGTGAAAAGCGTGACTATGGACGAGATTGCTGCCGAGCTTGGTATCTCCAAGAAGACCATTTACACCCATTTTCCCACCAAAATAAAACTAATTGACGCTACAGCCGATTTTGTATTTCAAAATATTGCTGCAGGCATTGAAAGAATAAAATCTGAAAACAATGATCCCATAGCCGAGTTGTATTCCATTAAAGAGTTTGCCTGTACTCATTTAAAACACGAGAAAACATCTCCGCAACATCAGCTACAAAAATACTACCCAAGTGTTTTCTTAAAAGTAAGGGAGAAGCAAGGTGAAATGCTCAAGGAAATTACGAGAGACAACCTCAAAAAAGGTATTGAAAAAGGCATTTATCGCAGCGACCTTCCCGTAGAGTTCATTAGCCGAATTTACTTTGTAGGTATTCTTGGAACAAAGGATCATGAGTTTTTTCCTGAACCTCAATTTTCTCCACATCAACTTACAAATATGCATTTAGAGTACCACCTAAGGGCCATTGTAAGCCCAAAAGGCCTTAAAAAACTGGAAACCTATATAACCGCAAGCAGCACAACATGAAACATTTGATATACTTATTCAGCAGTCTGCTCTATATTCAAGCCTGGGCTCAGGAACCCCCCGCGCAGCCGCTGCCCCTTTCGCTGGAAGAAGCCATTGCTATTGGCCTGGAAAATAACTATTCTTCCCTGAAGTCTGAAAAAGAGGTTGAAAAGGCTCTCGCTCAAAAATGGGAGATCATTTCACAGGGTTTACCACAAATATCGGCTAACGCCGATTATCAGAACTTCCTCAAGCAACCGGTTACCCTTATTCCGGGGGAGATTGGCGGGGGTGAATCGGGAACATTTGTCCCGGTGCGCTTTGGCACCAAACAAAACCTGAGTGCCACTGCTACCTGGCAGCAGCTTATTTTTGACGGCTCCTATATTGTCGGCGTGCAATCTGCCCGCACCCTGCTTCAAATTTCCAAAAATGCCAAAATCAAGACCGATCTAGAGGTGAGAAAGGCTGTCATCAACGCCTACGGCAATGTGCTCATGGCTCGCGAAAGTGTTGAGATCCTTGAGAACAATCTCGAGAATGTGACAAAGAATCTCAATGATACCCAAAAAATCTTTGAGAATGGCCTTACTGAAGAAGAAGATGTGGAACAGCTAAAGATCACCCGGCTTAGCCTTGAAAACAATCTAAACCGTAACAGGCGCATGCTAAGTATTTCCCTCCAGCTGCTTAATATGGCCATGGGTCTTCCGGTAGAACGGGAGATAATTCCTACAGATAACCTTAACACGCTTGCACTTCAGTTTTATGATTTACAATTACTGGAAGAAAGCATTCCGGTAGAAGAAAATATCGATGTGCGCATCGCTCAAAATTCCGCAGAAGCCGCAAGGATCAATGTGAGACTCGAAAAGGCCAAGGCGCTGCCAAGCATCACCGGTTTTATTAACTACGGCACCACCGGCAACAGCGACTCCTTCACCTTCTTTAATGATGATCAGATATACTACCAGCAGTCTATTTTAGGGGTAAGCCTTAACGTGCCGGTGTTTAGCAGCGGGATGAGAAACGCCCGCACCAAGCAGAAACAGCTGGAATACGACCAGGCCATGCTTGACCTTGAGGAGACCAGGAACAGGATCTCTTTAGAAATAGATGCCGCAAAAGCCGATTACCGCTACAGTCTTGAAAGTTTCGAAACACAGCAGGAGAGCCTGGCCCTGGCCGAACGAATTGAGAACAAGAACCAGATCAAATTCTTTGAAGGCCTTGCCAGTAGCTTTGAGCTCAGCGAGGCGCAGCGGCAACTATACACTGCACAACAAAACCTGTTACAGGCCATGCTTGAGGTGATCAATGCTAAAGTAGAACTTGAAAATGTGCTGAGCACAAAAACTTATTCTGAAGAAGAATAAACAACAACGAACAGTCAAAAAAATGAAAAAGATAAACCTGATACCCGTAATCTTACTACTCCTAATTTCCTGCGGAAAAAGTGATTCTGTCGAAGGAATTATTGAAAATGGCGACCTCAGCGAAATAAGGGCCAAAAAAGCCGATTTAAGTGCCAGGCAAAGTGAACTGTCTTCCCAGATCACGAAACTGGATGCCGCCATAGAAAAACTGGCCGGGAATAACGGTTTTACCCTCGTAAGCACAAGAAAAGTCTCCGATTCCCTCTTTAAACATTATGTTGAACTGCCGGGCGATGTTGAAACCCGCCAGAATATCATCATTTACCCCGAATATTCCGGAATCCTTGAAAACATAACTGTCGAGGAAGGCGACAGGGTTCAAAAAGGGCAAATTTTGGCACGCATTGATGAAGGTGGCCTGTCAAGCCAGCTGGCACAAATGGAAGCCCAGGCATCCCTTGCCAAAACCACTTTTGAGAGACAACAAAGATTGTGGAACCAGAACATAGGTAGTGAAATACAATACCTGGAAGCAAAAACCAACTATGAGGCACTACAAAACTCGGTGCAACAAATGCGCTCGCAACTGGCTAAGACAGTAGTAAGAGCTCCTTTTAGCGGAGTAATAGATGAAATTTTTTCAGAACAGGGAGAAGTAGTTAATCCGGGGCAAAACAGTCTTTTCAGGCTCATTAATTTGTCTGATATGTACATCACCGCCGCAGTACCTGAATCTTACCTGGGCACCATTGAAAAAGGAACAGAAGTAATGGTAGACATAGCGGCCACCGGCACTTCCTTTACCAGCACGGTGAGGCAGGTAGGAAATTTTGTGAATCCTAACAACAGGACCTTCGAGATCCAGATCGCAGTAACACCCAGCCAGGAGCAGGTAAAACCCAACCTCATTGCCAATGTAAGGATCAACGATTACACTTCGGAAAATGCTATTATTATTCCTGAAAACCTGATTCAGAAGAATTCTGCCGGCGAGAATGTTGCTTTCGTTGTTCAAAAAGAAAGTGACAGTACAGGAGTAGCCCAGAAAAGAGTATTAAAAACAGGAATGGCCTATGACAATGCTGTAGAAGTACTTTCTGGCCTACAGGTGGGAGATCTACTAATTACCAGTGGCGCTCGCAGCATTCAGGAAGGGGAACAGGTAGAGATCGCTAACCGCAAAGCATTGAATTAAGATGAAATTAGATAAAGAATTTAAACTTTCTTCCTGGGCTATAGATAACCGCATGACGGTGTATGTCATCGTCGCCATCATTCTTATTGGCGGCCTGATGTCTTACTACAGCATGCCGCGGGAGTCTTTCCCCGAAGTTGTCGAAACCAAGATCTACGTGAGTTCGGTGAACCCCGGAAATTCCGCAGAAGATGTAGAGAAATTCATCACCGAGCCTCTCGAGGAAGAATTCAACAACATTGCCGGTGTGCAGGACATCTCTTCTACCACCCTTCAGGATTACTCCCTGGTGATCGTGGAATTTGACGAGGATATTTCAGTAGATGCAGCAAAGCAAAAGGTGAAAGATAAGGTTGACCAGCAAAAAGCAGCAACCACCTGGCCCACACTTGATAATGGCGCCAAAGTAGAACCAAACGTCTTCGACCTGAATATTTCCGAAGAAATGCCCATTCTCAACGTAAACCTTACGGGAGATTATCCGGTGCAACAATTAAAAGAATATGCAGAATACCTGCAGGACAGGATCGAACTTCTTCCGCAGATAAAAGAAGCTTCTGTTAGGGGTGCCGAGGAGAAAGAGGTAGAGATCGCGGTAGACATTTACAAGATGACCGCTTCAAAAGTGAGCTTCCAGGACATTATTAGTGCCGTGAGTACGGAAAACCAGACCATCTCTGGCGGAAATGTGATTACAGGAGGAATTCAAAAGAATATTCGCATACTTGGAGAAATAACCGATCCCGATGAACTTAAGAATGTCATTGTAAAAAGGGAAGATGGAAATGTCTTTTTACGGGATATAGCAGAGATCAGGTTCCAGGAACAGGAACCCACCACCTTTGCACGCGAGCATGGAGAACCCGTGGTGATGCTAGATATCAAGAAGCGTGGCGGTAAGAACATGATCGAGGCCATTGAAAATATTAAGGCCATAGTCAAAGAAGAGCAGGAAACAAGCCTTCCCGACGATCTTCATATCTCCTTTACTAACGACCAGTCTACCACTACAGAAAATATGGTAGACGACCTGGTGAACAACATTATATTCGGGATCATCCTGGTAGTGGTGGTGCTCATGTTCTTTCTGGGTTTCCGGAATGCCCTTTTTGTGGGGTTTGCAATCCCTCTTTCCATGTTCCTCTCCTTTATTATTCTGTCAAGCATAGGCTTTACACTGAACACCATGGTGCTTTTTGCGCTGGTAATGGGGCTGGGAATGCTGGTAGATAACGGGATTGTGGTGGTTGAAAACGTGTACAGCCTTATGGACCAGGGTGTGCCAAGAATAAAAGCGGCAAAACAAGGGGTGGGTGAAATTGCCTGGCCTATTATTGCTTCAACCGCAACAACTCTTGCAGCCTTTTTCCCGCTGGCATTGTGGCCGGGAACCATAGGAAAGTTCATGGTCTTCTTCCCCATCACCTTATCTATTGTACTGGGTTCTTCCCTCTTCGTGGCATTAATTATTAATTCCATGCTGACTTCAGAATTTATGAAGACTGAAGAAAAGGAACTCACAAAAAAGAAGCTTATTCGCATAAGTGCAATTTTTACCGGTGTGGGAATAATACTTCTCATTGCCGGATTTGTGCTTGACATGGGCGGCCTTAGGGCAGCTGGAAATCTCTCTATTCTTGCCGCTATTTTGCTGTGGGCTTATAAATATTTTCTAAGCAGCTGGGTAGATTTTTTCCAGTACAGGGCTTTGAAGAAACTGGAGAAAAAATATGAAGCTACCCTGCGTTTTTCTCTCCGCGGAAAGAATTCTTACCTGGTTTTCTTCGGAACTGTAGCCATGCTCATCCTGTCGTTTATTTTGGTCAGTATTGTACAGCCGAAGGTGCTTTTTTTTCCTGAAAATGAGCCTAACCAGATCATTACCTATATAGAACTACCTGAAGGAACCGATATCAAAAAGACCAATGAGATCACCAAACAAATTGAGCAGCAGGTCTATGAGGTAATCGAAAAATATGAAGATGAAGACGGGTACAACTTCATGGTAGAGTCGGCCATCTCACAAGTGGGCCGCGGTGCCGGAAATCCGCAGACTGACGGGGGCCAGCAGAACGATATGCCTCACAAGGGGAAAGTTACCCTCACCATGCGGGAGTTTAAAGACCGCCGAGGGGTGAAGAGTAGCCATGTACTTTCGGAGGTTCGCGATGCCGTACAGGATTTTCCCGGGGCTTCGATCATTGTTGAAAAAGATGCTGCAGGTCCACCTGTAGGTTATCCTATCAACATCGAATTAAAAGGCGAAGATTATGAGCAAATGCTTATCACTGCCGAAAACCTGAGGAAGCAAATTGGGGAAATGAACATCCCGGGTATTGAAGAGCTGCAAATAGATGTGAACAAATCAAAACCTGAACTTAACGTAATGGTTGATCGTGTTAAAGCAGGGCAGCTTGGCGTCTCTACAGGTACAGTGGGACAAACCTTGCGAAGGGCAATTTATGGCGAAGAGATCTCTACCTTTAAAGAAGGTGATGAAGATTACCCAATTAATGTGCGGTTCAATGAAGATCTAAGGTATAATGAAAATGCCCTTTTTAACCAGCCCATCACTTTTAAAAACCAAAGCACCGGAAACATAGTACAGGTACCGATATCTTCGGTGACAAAAACTGAACTCACTTCCTCCTTTAGTGCCATAAAACGTAAAGATTTAAAGCGTGTGATCACCTTATATTCCAATGTACTGGAAGGTTATAATGGAAACGCCATTGTAGAGCAGCTTCAAAAGGAACTCGCTTCTTACGATCTTCCAGAAGGGGTTTCTCTTGAATTTACCGGAGAACAGGAAAAACAGCAGGAAAATATGTCATTCCTCCTAAAAGCCCTTTTAATTGGCTTAGGCGGAATTCTCCTCATCCTGGTTGCCCAGTTCAACTCTATTCCAAAACCATTGATCATTCTCATAGCAGTATTCCTGTCTTTGGCAGGAGTCTTTCTTGGGCTGGTAGTATTCCAGATGGATTTTATCATTATTATGACCATGATGGGGATCATTTCACTGGCGGGAATTGTGGTGAACAATGCTATTGTACTGGTAGATTATACCCAGATACTTATTGACCGTAAAAAAGACAGTCTTGGAATTGACGATAAAGACCTACTGACAAAAGGCCAGTATTTTGAGACGATTGTTGAAGGAGGCAAGTCAAGATTGCGGCCTGTACTTTTAACTGCCATTACGACAGTGTTAGGTCTCATTCCTCTCGCTATAGGACTCAACATAGATTTTTTCTCCCTTTTCACAAATTACGATCCTCAAATATACATTGGGGGAGATAACGTAATCTTCTGGGGGCCACTGGCCTGGACGGTTATATTCGGCCTTATTTTCGCCACCTTCCTAACACTCGTGGTTGTTCCCGCAATGCTTTATCTGGTGAACAGAGGCCGCGTAAAAGTGAGGAATAAGAGAGAAAATTAACTGCTTAAAATGCCATTTTTGAACCTGAATATTATAAACCTCTGGATAAATCTGGAGGTTTTTTTCTATATGGGGAGTCTGGCAAAGTGTTTGGACACTTAGGGCAGGAACAATTTAATTATTAATTAAAATTCAACGAATGAACACTCAGTTAACCATTGATGAACGTAACGCAGTTTTGGTCTCAATGGCAAATCTTGTGGAAAAGGAAAAAGACAATATTTTAAAAGCAAATAAGATCGACCTCGACAGCTATTCTGGGGAAGATTTGGCCATGGAAGACCGATTAAAAGTGGATGATGCCAAAATTGAAGGCATGATAAGCTCCTTAAAGCACCTGGCTTCCCAGGAAGACCCGGTAGGAGTGGAAAGATTCAACTTTAAGCATGAGAACGGCATGCAGGTATACAACAGAACCGCATCTTTTGGTACCGTAATGATCATTTATGAATCAAGACCCGATGTAACTGTTGAAGCTGCAGGGATCGCCTTTAAATCGGGAAACAAGATCCTTCTTAAAGGAGGAAAAGAATCCCTTAATTCAAACCTGGAAATTGTAAAACTTTGGCACCAGGCTCTTGAAGAGAACAATATTTCTCCAAACTGGGTAGAATACCTTCAGTTTGACAGAAAACAAACTCAGGAATTTCTCGCTAACCCAAATCAGCGTGTAGACCTTGTGGTACCACGTGGCGGAGAACGCCTTATCAAATTCGTTAAAGAAAATTCTTCGGCACAGGTGATTGTGAGCGGACGCGGGAACAACTTTGTCTACATTCACGAAAATGCCGATACAGATATTGCTATCGATGTGATCTTAAACGGAAAAACAGGGAAAATTTCTGCCTGTAACGCCGTAGATAAAGTATTGATCGATTCAAGGCTTCCGAATAAAAAAGAGTTCATAAAGGAACTTTTAAATACCCTGAAGGAGCACAATGTAGAAGTAATTGCCGACAAATCTCTTGAAGATTTAAATGGCACCCGACCTCTTAACAGTGAAGATGAATGGTATGAAGAATTTCTCGACTATAAAGCATTGATAGGGGAAGTAGATTCTGTAACCGAAGCTATTGCCAAGATCAACAAGTATTCTGGCGGGCATTCGGCATCTATTATTTCAAAAGATGACAAGGAAGCACAAAAATTCATGGAAAATGTTGATAATGCAGCGGTTTACCATAATGCTTCAACAAGATTTACTGATGGCGGACAATTAGGACTTGGTGGAGAACTTGCCATTAGTACAGATAAATTACACCAGCGGGGGCCAATAGGGCTTCAGCACCTGGTAACCAACAAATGGTATATTCACGGAAATGGACAAACTCGATAAAATTTTAGAACAGAATAATATACAAATGGAAACTCCAAAGAAGAAAAAGAGGATACTTTTAAAATTAGGTTCTAATACGCTAACCAAAGAAACCGACCATATTTCGAGAGGAAAAATTGAAGATATAGGCCGGCAGATCGCCACCTTAAAAGATGATTACGAGTTCGTGATCATCAGTTCAGGGGCTGTAGCTGTAGCCAAGCAATTTGTGAACCTGGAACGCAGTGGCGAGAATATAGATGTAAAGCAGGCTTTAGCATCTATTGGCCAGCCGCACCTTATGCGTATTTTCCAGGAAAGCTTCAGGGAACTTGGGTTGTTGATAGGGCAGTGTTTGCTATCGCCAAACGACTTTAGCAATGAAGATTCCCGACAAAACATCGTCAACACTGTAAATGTGCTGGTAAAGAATGATTACATTCCTATTATTAATGAGAATGACACCTCTTCTACCGATGCTATAAAGTTTGGCGACAATGACAATCTTGCTGCACAAACAGCAGCTTTACTTGACGTAGATTTATTTATCATTGCCACTAACACGCATGGTGTCTACAAAAAAGGTACAATTGAAGCTAAAACTCCGGAAACAATCCGTAAAGTAAGTGATTTGGCAGAGCTCAAGAAAGAAGTAATGAGCGAGACAAAATCTACCCACGGTACCGGCGGGATGGAATCCAAAGTTTCGGCTGCCGAGATCACTCAAAAAGCCAAGATTGAAACCTGGATCGTGAATGGTCTTGATGACAACTTTATCCTTAATGCTATTAACGATAAGGTACACTTTACAAGAATTCATCACTAGACTATATTGATATTCATAGAAAAGCTGCGCAGCGATGTGCAGCTTTTTTTATGCTGAAATTTTAGCTGAAAAAAATCCTTTAGAAAAAAATTTGTGGATTTATGGCAAAATAAGGTTTGTGCCCGGCACGGATTACAAATCCGCGCTAACGTGCTGCTAAATATGATCTGCGTAAATCTGTGAGATCAGCGGAAAAATCGTGTTGTAATCTTCAATACTTCAGAAAAAAACAGATGAAATTCATGGATTCGTGGCGAAAAATTGATTGTGTACGGCACGGATTGCAAATCCGCGCCAACTTGTTGCTAAATATGAACTGCATAAATCCATAAGATCAGCGGGGAAAAAATCATGCTTTATGAGTTTTCAATCCTTCAGAAAAACAGAGAAATTCGTGGATTTGTGGGTCAAAGTTGGTTGTGCACGGCACGGATTGCAAATCCGCGCCAACGTGCTGCTAAATATGATCTGCGTAAATCTGTGAGATCAGCGGGAAAAATCGTATTGTAAATTATCAATACTTAGAAAAAACATTCGTGGATTTGTGGCGAAAAAATTGATTGTGAACAGTACGGATTGCAAATCCGCGCCAACGTGCTGCTAAAAATGATCTGCGTAAATCTGTGAGATCAGCGGGAAAAATCGTGTTGTAAATTATCAATACTTTAGAAAAAACATTCGTGGATTTGTGGCGAAAAAATTGATTGTGAACAGTACGGATTGCAAATCCGCGCCAACGTACTGCTAAATATAATCTGAGTAAATCCTTGACCAGTGGGGAAAATTTTGTTGTAAATCTTCAATCCTTCAGAAAAAAAGATAGTATTCGTGGATTTGGGGCAAAATAAGGTTTGTGCCCGGCACGGATAGCAAATCCGCGTCAACGTGCTGCTAAATATGATATGCGTAAGTCCATGAGATCAGCGGGAAAAAGTTATAATCATAGGTACTTGACTCCACAATAAAGTCAAAAGCCTGTAACTCAAAACATTTTCAGGAAGAGCCTCTCAAAAATGCCATTTTTGGCACCTCTTTACATTTAGATTCAAATTTTCTCGATTACTTTTTCCAATCTTCTTTCAATCCCGTGAGTTCTTCTTATTTTTGCCCCTCTAAAAGATCAAAACGATTATGTACAGAAGTCATACCTGCGGGGAATTAAGAATAGAAGACCAAGGAAAGCAAGTAACCCTCTCAGGATGGGTACAAAAGACCAGGGATAAGGGATTTATGGTGTGGGTTGATCTACGGGACAGGTATGGACTTACCCAGCTTATTTTTGACGAGAAACGAACTCCTAAAGAGATCATAGAAAAAGCTTCACAGCTGGGTCGCGAGTTTGTGGTTCAGGTGAAAGGAGAAGTCATTGAGCGGGAATCCAAAAACCCTAACATGCCGACTGGTGATGTGGAGATCCTGGTTTCAGAGCTAAATATTCTTAATTCGGCTCAACTTCCGCCGTTTACTATAGAAGATGAAACTGATGGAGGGGAAGACCTCAGGATGAAGTATCGTTACCTCGACATAAGACGTAACCCGGTGAAGAACAAACTCATCTTCCGCAGCAAAGTGGCTATGGAAGTGCGTAAACTTTTATCAGAAAAAGGATTTATTGAGGTTGAAACTCCTGTACTAATTAAATCTACGCCCGAAGGTGCCAGAGATTTTGTGGTTCCCAGCCGCATGAATGAAGGACAATTTTACGCTTTACCGCAGTCGCCACAAACTTTTAAGCAACTGCTTATGGTAGGCGGGATGGATAAATATTTCCAGATCGTAAAATGTTTTAGAGATGAAGATCTGCGTGCAGACAGGCAGCCGGAGTTCACACAAATAGACTGTGAAATGGCTTTTGTGGAGCAGGAAGATATCTTAAACATGTTTGAAGATTTTACACGTAACCTCATCAAAGCAGTTAAAGACGTTGAGATTACAGAATTTCCGCGCATGACCTATGAGCAGGCCATGAAGAAATACGGAAATGACAAGCCCGACATTCGTTTTGGAATGGAATTCGGCGAACTTGATGACCTGGCCAAGAACAAAGGCTTCAATGTTTTTGACCAACAGGAACTGGTAGTAGGAATCGCGGTTCCGGGTGCTGCTTCCTATACAAGAAAAGAGATCGATAAACTTATTGAGTGGGTAAAAAGACCTCAGATTGGTGCTAACGGCTTGGTTTGGGCAAAATACAACGAAGACGGATCTCTGAAATCTTCAGTTGACAAATTTTATTCGGAAGAAAACCTTAAAGCATGGGCAGAGAGAACTGGAGCAAAAGCAGGAGACCTTATCCTGGTAATGGCCGGTGATGCTGATAAAACCCGAACCCAGTTAAGTGCTCTAAGAATGCACCTGGGTAATGAATTGGGATTAAGGAAAGCCGATGAATTTGCACCACTATGGGTGGTTGATTTTCCACTTTTGGAGTGGGATGAAGAAACAGAAAGATATCACGCCATGCACCACCCTTTCACTTCCCCCAAACCCGAAGACATCAAGTTACTTGACACCGAACCGGGGAAAGTTAGAGCCAATGCCTATGACCTGGTGCTCAATGGAAACGAGATTGGAGGAGGCTCCATAAGAATTCATGATAAGAATACGCAGGCAATGATGTTCAACCATCTTGGTTTCACACCCGAAGAAGCTAAAGCACAATTCGGGTTTCTCATGGATGCATTCCAATTTGGCGCACCACCGCATGGTGGTATAGCCTTTGGTTTTGACAGGCTGGTTGCCATACTGGGTGGACAGGAAACTATACGTGATTACATCGCTTTCCCTAAGAATAACTCGGGCCGCGATGTGATGATCGATGCTCCGGCAAGAATAAGTGAAGATCAGCTTAAAGAACTAAATTTAAAGTTACAAGTTAACTCCTAATATCGATGTCCTGCCTGGCAGGACATTTTTTTCTTTATTACTATGAGTACTAAGAGCAGGAATCCTTTATTTACAAGGTTTTTGATTTGGAGAACCAAACACCTTTCTTTGCAACAGTTCGTAATGATACTGGCGGCACTCATAGGTTTTACTGCAGGTTTGGCAGCCGTGGTGATCAAGAACCTCACCCACTTTATTCAGCGTTTACTTGAAGGGGAATTAATTGTAAACTATCATCATGCCTTTTATTTCATTTTCCCTATAGTTGGGTTGGCACTCACCCTACTCATAGCAAGATATGGGATAAGACATCCTATAGGGCACGGTATCCCTTCAACTTTGTACGCCATTTCAAAGAAAAAAGGGCTTATGAAGCCCATGCAAATGTATGCTTCCATACTCACAGCGCCTATCACAGTAGGGTTTGGAGGATCGGTAGGGCTGGAAGGCCCAACAGTAGCAACAGGAGCTTCCCTGGGTTCAAATATTTCGAGAGCTTTTAATATGAACCAGGCAACCCGCACCTTATTAATAAGTTGTGCGGCAGCCGGTGCCATGTCAAGTATCTTCAAGGCTCCTATTGCGGCAATTATATTCGCCATTGAAGTTTTTAGCCTGGACCTCACTCTTGCATCGCTTCTGCCCTTGTTACTGGCTTCAGTTTCTGCTATACTTACTTCGTACTTTTTCTTTGGTTCAGATATTATTTTGCCTTTTAGCCTTAAAGACAGCTTTGAAATGAGTGATGTGCCTTATTACATCCTCCTGGGCGTACTGGCAAGCCTCTGCTCCATCTACTTTACAAAAGTTTATTTCTGGATCAATAAATTATTTAAGCAGCTTGAATCTCCGTTTCATCGTTTACTTGTGGGAGGAGGACTACTGGGAGCGCTTCTTTTTCTCATTCCGCCACTTTATGGTGAAGGTTACAACGTAATAAATAATTTGCTGCAAGAAGATTATCTTGAAGCGCTGGGCAGTAGCTTGTTCAATGAATACCTCGACAATTTTTGGGTGATCATTGCCCTTCTGGCCGGGCTGGTGATCTTCAAAATCGTAGCGACTTCGCTTACTTTTAACGCAGGAGGTATTGGAGGGATATTTGCTCCCGTTCTATTTATGGGGAGCACTATGGGGCATTGCTTTGCTTTGTTCATGAATCACATTAATGTATTAAGAAGTCCATTGTCAGTAAGTAATTTCACTCTGGTGGGAATGGCCGGACTAATGGCGGGAGTGCTTCAGGCACCTCTTACAGCCATCTTCCTGATTGCTGAGCTCACTCATGGATACGAACTTTTTGTGCCGCTCATGATCACTTCAGCAATATCTTTTATGATCACTACCAGGTTCCTGCCACATTCAGTATACACCAGTGAACTGGCAAAACGCGGAGAGCTGATCACACATAATAAAGATCATGCAGTGCTTACCCTTATGAATATAAAGCAGGTTATAGAAAGGAACTTTGTTACTTTAAAGACAGGCATGACTTTGGGTGAAATTGTGAAGGAAGGTGTGGTAAAATCATCACGGAATATTTTTCCAGTTGTAGATAGCGACAATAACTTTATGGGTGTGCTATTGCTGGATGACATAAGGCCAATAATGTTTGACAAAAAACTTTACGACAGCGTAAAGATTGAAGAACTTATGCAGGCAGCACCCGATATCATTGATGAAGAAAAAGACAGCCCAAAAACCATAATGAAAAAATTTCAGGAAACTGATGCCTGGAACCTTCCGGTAGTGCGAAAGAATAAGTATCTTGGGTTTGTATCAAAATCTAAGCTTCTTACTGCCTACAGGAAGAAGTTAATAGAAGTAACAGTATGAAAGTTTTATCCATTCTTACCCAAATAGTAGCCATTTTAATCGGGATCTCCTTTTTAGCGGGATTTTATATAATGCAGGATGATCAGACATTAGGAGACAGGATTGTTGGGCTCTCTGTGCTTGCGACAGTTTTCTTTCTCTTACCTATGTTCCTGGTACTTCGCTGGCGCGGAAAAAAATTAAAAGATTACACGCTTTCCGATGAAAATTTGAAGAAAATGAATGATCGGAAAAAGAAGTAACTGCCACGTTTTAAAATTTTTAGAAATAAATAACAATTTGATTAACCCCTGTTTCAATAATTGGATTATGTTTGTACTTTATTAATTATTATTTTTTTACAATGGAAGGTACAGTTAAATTTTTCAATGAATCAAAAGGTTACGGATTCATCACCAACGACGACACAGGAAGAGACATCTTTGTTCACGTTACAGGACTTAACGGAGAAACTCTTAATGAAGGAGACAAAGTTGAGTATGAGGAAGAAGAAGGAAGAAAAGGATTGACCGCAACTAGAGTGCGCGTAATCAACTAATCATATTAGTTTTTAGCTCAATCAAAAAGTCCTGCACACTGTGCAGGACTTTTTTTTGGTTTATACATGATGTACTTCCTTGATTCCTTCCAGCATTTGGGAAGTCATTTTCTCCAGGTCAAATTCATGCCTCCAGCCCCAGTCTTCGCGGGCAGCAGAATCATCAATGCTTGATGGCCACGAATCGGCTATTGCCTGTCTAAAATCGGGATCGTAAGAAATTTCAAAATCAGGAATATGTTTTTGTATTGAAGCAGCAAGTGTCTCTGGGGTGAAGTTAAGAGCAGAAAGATTGTAAGAAGATCTTATTTTCACTTTCTCAGCCGGTGCTTCCATTAAAGAAATAGTGGCTCTAATAGCATCATCCATAAACATCATAGGCAGCTCGGTATCCTCTTTTAGGAAAGAGGTGTATTTTTCGGTTTTCAGGGCCTCATGGTAAATCTCTACAGCATAATCTGTAGTACCACCGCCGGGCAGTGTCTTATAACTAATCAACCCAGGATAACGGATACTTCTTACATCAACTCCAAATTTCCTGTGATAATATTCACACCAGCGCTCCCCAGCCTGTTTGCTTATTCCATAAACCGTGGTTGGCTCCATAATAGTGGTTTGAGGAGTATTTTGTTTGGGCGTGGTAGGCCCAAAGACGGCAATACTTGACGGCCAAAAAACTTTGCTCACTTTTCCATCTTTTGCAAGGTTAAGAACGTGAAACAAAGAATCCATATTCAATGCCCAGCCTTTCATGGGGAACTTTTCGGCTGTAGCACTTAGCATTGCTGCCATAAGATATACTTCATCTATTTCATATTGAATAACAAGATCCTCAATTTGATGATAGTTGGTAGCATCGGCTATCTCAAAAGGGCCCGAAGCCATCAGCTCTTTGCTTCCTTCCCTAATATCACAGGCAATTATATTCTCTTTCCCCTGTTTTTCCCGCAGGGCCATAGTAAGTTCGGTTCCTATTTGCCCGCAAGCACCAATTATCAATATCTTTGAAGCCATAAAAGTTTCTTTTTTTAAGTAGAAGCAAAGATATTCAATTCAGGAAAGATGAGAAATTCCCTGGTGCTAAATCATGG
Source organism: Salinimicrobium sp. WS361 (assembly GCF_050750585.1). Taxonomy (NCBI): domain Bacteria; kingdom Pseudomonadati; phylum Bacteroidota; class Flavobacteriia; order Flavobacteriales; family Flavobacteriaceae; genus Salinimicrobium; species Salinimicrobium sp. WS361. The sequence goes on along the minus strand of NZ_JBOJLM010000001.1, from coordinate 131,946 downwards.
GCCATTTTGGATATAATGACTTAAAAAAACTGCACGAAAAGCATATCTTTAGAAAATGAGAAAAATTGTTCTATTAGTGAGTTTGGTCTCCTTCTTTTCCTGCGGAGAAAAACAGGAAAAACCGGTTTCTCCGATTAATTCTGAAAAATCATTTTTAGATCCTTTGGAAGTAAACACTACCCGCTCGGTAAATCTTTTACCCGAAGCCCGGGAGGTTGCCGGAGAGTGGCTCGCATATGCCACTGCACAGAACGAAATTCAGAATTTGGAAAACAGTACCGGACAGGAAATACTCAGCTCGGCAAATAATCTTGTACAGATCATGGAAAACCTGCGTACCACTATTCCTGATTCCTTAAAAAGCACAGCGGTTGAAGCCCGTGCCAATGTTCTTTATACCAAAGCGCAGTTACTTCACCAACTTTCAAATAAAAAACAAAAGAACCCCGACGAAATACTTGATCTTGCCGAAGATATGATCACCGAATTTGATAATTTTAAGTTGCAGCTCAACGAACTTTTCCTGAAGACCCCCGAAAACTTTGAAACGGAACTCGACCGGGAATTTCAAGAGCCCCTGGAACCCGACAGCACCGGAACCATACCCCTGTTTAGAGATAGCGGAATATAAGAATCCTTTAGTATACCGAGGACTTAATACTTATGGCTTTTCTTCTGGTCTTTAAGCATTTTTGAAAGACCGTAAAGCCCTCCTATTAGTCCACCTAATGCAACCCCTACTCCTCCAAAAGTAACAGCTGTAGTTCCCGAAAACGGGGCAGATATCTGCCCCAGGTCTACGATAGCCCAGGTTCCTTCTGCAATAAGATACCCTGCAATTGCCAGGGCAATACCAAATATCAAAGCTCCAAGTAAAGCGGCATACAGAATTACAGGACGATAGATTACTGCCTGCGGCCCGTCATTGGCGTATCCTGCTTTGAGATCTTCTTCTCTCTTTTTTGTCTCTTTCATTGTTCAAGATTTGCGTTAGTACTGTCGGTAAGCGTTTCCTGTGTTTCCCGCAGAGGGAATGGAGACAGGTAATAATCTATTTCCATTTGCACCTCTCTCGTTAATATTTGCTCATCTCCTATAATCCATCCAAAATTAAGAATGGTCTCCTGCGGATTTGTTTGAAAAGGTTTCACCATCTCCAGGTAACTCTTCACTGCTCCCGGCAGGCTATCCTCTTCTACCAGCAGGATGGGGCCGTGTTTACCCATATGTCCCAATACAGCAGCAGGAATGGTTCCCAACACATTTTCAGCGCTTGAAAAGATGTAGTTGTGACCTGCCTGGGCAATTCCCCAACCAAAATCGCGAGCTGCCCAATCCCAGCCCCAGCCAAAATTCCTTCCGTAGTCTTTGTATCCGGCATTAACAGTGTTTGAAGCAAAAACATTTGCCCCTGTAATTCGGCGAACCAGGCCATAACGCCCCAGTTCCTTTACCACCTTAGCTGAAATGATATCTGGATTTCCTGTTACATACATATAAGCACCATGATCTCCATACCTTCTTTTGAGGATCTCTTTTGTAGCTGCGGGAATACTGTCTTTATACACCCATGCAAAACCCTTACCCATATGGGCATTCCATCCCATAGCGCCCATTCCGTGTTTAATACCATCTTCATGATCAATAGCCGAGATCACCACTTCATCGGGATGATCTGATTTTAGGGCTGCCTGCCACCTGTCGAGCAATTCGGCCAGAAGAATGGGATCTTCTTCATTAAAGGTCCGCACTTTATAGTTAAGTTCTTTTCTTATCCGCTCAACTTCAGCTGGCGGCACGTTTACTGCATAAACCTGGTTTCTGCCATCGGGCATCACCCCGTCGGGTTTGAGACGCTTCATCTCTTCAAAAGTGGCGTCAGATATTTTTCTATTGCCATCAAGATATAGCATAGGGGCATTAACAGGCATATGGGTCACCCTGTGCATAGCAGTAAAAGCCATTTTTTCATCTTGTGGCACCAAAATAATAGCTCCCACGGCATTATCTTCCCTTGTCGCTGCATACACCGTCTGAGATAAAATGATAGCCTGAGTTTCGGGATCATTACCCGGCAGCCTTACCGTGTACGCTGTTACACTGGCCTCTTCCTGTAAGGGAAAAGCAGCCTCTACCGGCGGACCTTCAGATTTTCCGCAGGAGAAAATAAAAATCGAAATAAAGGCGATCAAAATTGTATTTCTAGCGATTACCATGTTTAATATTGTTTCTTATCATTAGAGAGTTTAAAGGCCAGGCTACCAGGAATCCTAAAAAGGAAGCAATCCACATAGTTCCAAACCACAAGATGTCATCTTCTTTGGGCATCATGGGGATGTGTACCATCATCATCCACCAGCTCATGGTCATCATGCCCAAACTCACGGCAGTCATACTCAAAAATGCCACTTTTAACCCCTTCCATAGCAGCATGCCATCCTTGAGCTCCATCATAGCATTCTTCATGGGATACTGCACGAGAAATATCACAAGCAGCAAGGCTCCCAGGTACATCCCGAACATCATGATAGGCATTCCTGCTCCTGCCCAAAAGAGGGTCTCATTTATTCCTTCAGAAAAAAATATGGGAAAGCCAAAATAAGCGAAAAGGTAAGCCACGGCAATCATGGAGGGAGCTCCATACCCAAAGCCCATCATCGTAGCTGAAGCAGCCTGAATTCCCGGCGGTCTTAACCAGCGGGTCATCATTCCTTCAAAATAAACTGGGCGGCGGTAGGCATTAAAATATAGTATTACCCCCAAAATTGGCAAGAGAGCTGCACCCAGGGTCCAGGCGATCTTTATTGGTGACATCACCCCCGGCAGGGTGTAAGAGGAATGGATTAGAATGAAAATTGCTCCTGCAATTCCCAGGGCCATAAAAATTATAACTATGGCTTCCATGGGACCAAGCGCTACCGCACCCATGTCGGCATACGGTGCTTTTTCTACCGAAAAGTCTAACCGCCCAAGAGCTTTATAGCTCATTTGCCCCGTGACCACCCAAAAATGGCGAAAAGGACCTTCGGAAGGAGTGGTGAACCAATCGGCACGCTGCGACCAGATGTAAGAATCAGTTATTGCGGGCAGGCCGCCATCTTCACCGGCATACAAGACCGCTGCAGCATTAGATTTAGCCAGCGGTAAAGCTGCCAGGCCGCTCAAAGCTTCGGAAGGTGTGGTTACCACGTAGTGGAAATATCCATTGCGCCGGCCGTGATCTCTCCCCCAGCCAAATTCTGTTTCCTCATCCCGGTATTTCGCCAGTTTCACAGCCAGTTCTGCCGGAGTTGGAGCGGTAATCTTAACCACATTTTCCAGTCCCTGCAGCTGTTCAAAACTTCCTGTGCCTACGGCAAAGATCTTTTTACCCTGCAGCCGATTACGGTTATTTGCAATTTCATCAGCAAACAAAAGCGGGGAGTTATTGTACTTCGCATAAAAGATCGCCGGAAGAGCCTGCTGCAGTGCCCCCTGTTCTTCAGCCGAAATTACTATCACGTGATTTACCTCCGGATCAACCTTAATACTCTGTTTTACAAATTCCCTCCAGTTTTGCTGCGTAGGAACAAATACGGCCGATCTTGCCTCTTCATACTGAATGCTCTCTTGTAGTTGCGAAAAAACATCAGAAGCACTTCCGTTTAGATAAGTAGTATTTTTAAGATGCATGGTAAGCCTGCTCTCCTCCGGATTGTGATGCAGCTCAACAAGCCCGGCCACTTCTACGCCCTCCTTGATAGTCAGGAGGATTCCGAAGCTAAGTATAAGAAGAATAAAAAGAGCGAAAACAGGATAGGTCCAACGTATCATTGATCAATATTTTTTAATGCAGTACATGAATTAGTATCCAGGCCAGGCCTCCAAGGCCTACGGCTCCGTGTATTAAGGCCAGCCATTTGGGAACAGCTTTATGCCTTAGATCTCTCGAAAAAAGATAGAGCCCAACCACAGCAGCAATGGCAAAAATCATCAGGCTGTCCCAGTGCTTGTGATGCTGCTGGGTGGTGAGCGCAAAGATGAGCAGTACTATTATTCCTAAAACTGCAGCAGTACCATGTGCTATGGCTATTCCCTTTGGAGGTATTTTTTGCTGAAGTACGTAACTAAGCAGATATGCACCTAAAAAAACAGCAATCCCAATTAAGATAACAGCGGTAATGACCATCTCAAATTACTTTTTAGGATTCATACTTCTCTTGTCCAGCGGTGAAAAGGCAGGACCTTCAATCACTTCTCCCGTAGCCTTGAACCTGCTCCCATGGCAGGGGCAATCCCAGCTTTTCTCGGCATCGTTCCAGTCTACTATACAATCCATATGGGTACAAACAGCCGACTGGCAGTGTACCTGTCCCTTTTCATCCTTAAAAACTGCCCATTTTTCATTCTCTACTTCCACTACCTTTCCCTGGCCGGCAGCAATTTCATCAAATGAACCGGCTTCGGCTTTTCCAGGCAGATCCTTAATGTATTGTTTGGCAACATTGAGGTTTTCCTTGATGAAATTCTTTGCCGACTTTACAGGGGTGAACCTGGATGCTTTATAGAGATCACTCCACTCATTTTCCCGGTCATTAAGCTGGTCATTTAAGATCATAGCCGAAAGCACCCCATAAGTTAATCCGTCAGTAGAGAAACCTGTGGCAACGAAAATATTATCATCAGAACTTTCACCTATATAGGGCAATCCATCTGCAGGTTTGTAATGCTGTGCGCTCCACTCAAAATCTATTGAAGCTACATCAAAATGTCTTCTGGCATTCTGTTCGAGCTTTCTGAAGAAACGGCTGTAATCATCTTCCTGGCCAACTTTGTGGTGGCCTCCTAACACCAGCACATAATTATCTTCTCCTTTGCTGTAGGTGCGCATTGAAGTATGAAAGTCGGCCTCTGTATCCCAGTAAATGCCATCGGGAAAATCACCTGAGTTTAATTTAGCTGCAATTGCATATTCCCGGTAAGGATAAAGTGCGGTTTGCAAGCCATAGATCCCCTTGGGAGTATGGGTGGCTAAAATGACCTTTTTGGCAGTTACTTTACCGCTATCGGTTGAAAGTACAAGATCTTCCTCCTTTTCGATGTGGTGAACCTCCGAATTTTCAAAGATCCTGCAATTTGCACTGTCAATACTTTCGGCAAGCCCCCTCACAAACGCAGCAGGATTAAACTGGGCCTGCCCCTCTACCTTTATCGCTTTACTTACTTTTACAGGTATGGGCAAGTTTTGTACTTCTTCTACCGGCAACCCGTAATGAGCTGCAGCTTTGATCTCCTTCTCTATGGTCTCGTCTTTCTTTTCTGTCTCGCTAAATAGATACCACGGCACGCGTTTAAAACTGCAATCTATCTGGTATTTATTCACTAGTTCCTCCACCAGGTTTACTGCCTGCCCCCGTGATTGTGCCACTTTTGAAGCTGTATCTTCATTCCATTTGCTTTGAATGTGATGCAGGCGCTTATCTACCATGGCGTAGAGATTCCCTGTAGAGTCGCCTGTGGTCCCGCCACTTATAGTACCGGCTTCAAGAAGTACTACCTTTTTACCCGATTTTGCCAAAAGGTATGCAGTTGTAATTCCCGTGATACCTCCACCAATAATCGCTATCTCAGTATTAATATGTTCATTTAAGCGGGGAAAATTTCTCTTTGGAGCGGTTGATTTCCAGATAGATCGTGTCATAGAAAAGGTCTTTTTAATAAAGTTAATAACCACTCATCCTCCTGCCAATTGTTTTAAGTTAGTATTTTGTTAATCCTTACTTCTCTTAAATTTTGTAACAATTGCTTCGGAATGCCGTCTATAAACAAAACATTCTCAATGAAATTCTTCCTGATATTTTTTCTGTTTCTCCAGGCTGCGTTTGTTCAGGCCCAGGAAATCAAAGCCAGGGTGCTTGATGCTGGCACTAAACAACCTATACCTTACGCGAATGTTGTTTTTGGTGAAAACCGCGGACTCGTCACCAATGAAGAAGGCTACTTCAGCTATAATGCCGAAGAAGATAAACTTCCCGAAATAGTGAAGATCTCCTCTCTGGGATACGAACTCCTGGAAATTGCCCCCGCTGAAATTTCCGAAGGAATTATTTATCTGAAGTCCGCATCTATTGAACTGGGCGAAGTCTTTCTTTCTAACAAGAACCTTTCAGCAAAAGAAATTATCGAAAAAGTCAAAGAAGAGGTTAATAACAACTACAACTTTGAAAACAGCAAAAAGAGGATCTTTTTAAGACAATCGGGCACCAGCTACGTGCGCCGGTTTAATATGGAGGTTGATAAAAGCACGATTGAAGGGATTGATCAGGACCTCATGGACGAGATCTCTGCAAAAATCCCTAAAGTTTCCGATTCGTATAAAGAAGTTTTGGCCGACATGTACGGGAACTATGACACCCAGAAGGTCAACATCATTAAAGCGGCAAACCTCTACAATCCGCAGAGCATGAAAAACCTGGAGGAGATTACAGAAAATTTTAACACGCTCTTCATGAACACCTTAAAAGAACGTTCTTACCTGAAGATAAAATCGGGGATCATAGGGTTTAAGGTAGATGAAGATGAGTTGAAAGAAGGACTGGTAGTATCCGAAAAAAAGGAAGAAAAAACTCCCGAAGAAAAAGAAAAGGCCAGGGTTAAAAGCAGAAAGTATCTACAGGAGAGTTCAGGTGCTAATGTGAAAAGGCTTATGAACGGTATGTTTTGGAAAGAGGACATTACTTTTAACCTTTTTGACAAGTCGAACAAGTACAAATACAACCTCAACGGCTACGCGTATATTGACAATTACACCGTGTACGTCATAGATTTTGAACCAAAAAGAGGAGCCGATTTTAAAGGCAGGATGTACGTCAATACGCTGGATTATGGAGTACATCGTTTGGAGTACGAAAATGTGAAGCCATTAAAGAAATTCCGTCTCTTCGGAATTAGTACTGCCGATGATGTTTACCGCGGCAAGATGATCTTTGTAAAAGACGAAGCCGGAAAATACAACCTGAGTTACCTGGAGCGCGAAACCGGGGAGACCGTGGGAATTAAGCGGCCACTAACCATTATTGAGAAAAACAAACACGTTAAAGGCCGCCGCAAACAAAATGAACTCGATCTTGATCTTGATCTTAGGGTGAGCGAAATCGTGAAGCTACAGCTGGTAGTATATCAAACCGAAGGTATGGCTCCCGGAAGCCTCGATAATATTTCTGCCACCGATGATTTTGAGTATAAAACCTTTAAAACATACAACCCAGATTTCTGGAGCGGGTATAACATCATTGAACCCAATAAAGCGATTAAAAACTTTGTGGCACTCGATACCGAAAAGGAAAATTTATAAGAACTTAATTATTTATCAATTTTTATCCCGTTTACCCACTAAAGACTATAAACTATAAAAACCTATGCAAAAAACACCTTTTTTGACACTCCTGTTTTTCTTCGGAAGCTTTGCCTTTGGGCAGTCCGAAAAGAGCAACGTGAACAATCTTCTCGAACAATGGCATAAAGCTGCTGCCGAAGCCAACTATGAAGATTATTTCAGTTTAATGGCTGAAGAATCTGTCTTTATAGGCACCGATCCTACCGAGAACTGGAACAAACAGGAATTCATGGAATGGGCCAAACCATATTTTGACCGTGGCACAGCCTGGAGCTTTAGCACCCTGGAACGGAATGTTTTCTTCGCCGAAGATGCCAAAATAGCCTGGTTTGACGAGCTACTGGATACACAAATGGGTATTTGCCGCGGGAGCGGGGTCGCAGTAAAAGAAGGTGACACATGGAAAGTAAAACACTATGTGCTGTCAATTGCTGTACCCAATGAACATGTAGATTCCCTAACCTCTCTAAAAGAGGATTTTGATCGCGAATTGATCACTAAATTAAGAGCAAACTAAGCTGCAGTGATAAAGCTGCAAATCCATTACTTTTTATTAAATTTCGCTGCAATAAAAACAAATTTTAACATGAATAGAATAAGTAAAGGTTTTCTACTTTCTTTTATGGCTACAGCAGCTTTCACAAGCTGTAAGAACGACAAAGAAGTTGAAGCCGAAGAGCCTCGCGGCATCAACCTTGCCTACATGGACACTACCGTGACGCCGCAGGAGAATTTCTTTAGGTATGTAAACGGCCGCTGGCTGGACACCAACGAGATTCCCGAAGACAAGACCGTATGGGGAAGTTTTAACGAACTCCGCGAAAAAACAGATGCCGATGCACTTGCCCTTTTAGAAGCTGCAGCAAAAAGCGACACCCTTGACGGGAACAGCGATCAGGCTAAAGCAGTTTACCTCTACAAAACTATTATGGATACCGTTGCCCGTAACGAGCAGGGAATTGAGCCTATTCAGCCTTACCTCGACAAGATTGTGGCTATCAGGACCAAAGAAGACGTGCAGACTTATCTTGAGGAGATGCAAATGTATGGCGGCGGCGGATTCTTTAGCTTTGGTGTAGGTGCCGATGCAAAGAATTCTAACATGAACGCATCTTACCTTTCTCCGGGAGGTCTTGGCCTGCCCGACAGGGACTATTATCTTGCTGAAGATGCCGATTCTAAAGAAAAGCGTGAGAAGTATGTTGCTCACGTAACCAAAATGCTTCAGTATTTGGGAGATTCTGAAGAAGAGGCTGCAAAAAAGGCAGAAACTATTCTCGAATTTGAGACTGCCCTTGCACAACCAATGTTAGACAAGGTAGAACGTCGTGATGCCCGAAATACGTATAACCCAATGACCGTTGCCGAACTTCAGAAGAAAGTTTCTGCAGTGAACTGGAACAAATATTTCGAATCTATTGGTGCTGCCAACATAGACACCATCATTGTAAGCCAGCCGCGCTATATGGAAGCCGTTCAAAAAACCCTGGCTTCTCAAAATGTTGAGGAGTGGAAAGAATACCTTAGATGGGCTCTTTTCAATGATGCAGCAGGAATGCTTACTACCGAGATTGAAGATGCTAACTGGGACTTTTACGAAAAGACCCTTCGCGGAGCACAAAAACAACTGCCACGTAACGAGCGTGCCCTTGCCACAATCAACCAAACTGTGGGAGAAGCACTGGGTAAACTTTACGTAGAAGAGCATTTCCCGGCTGAAGCAAAACAAAAAGCTGAAGAAATGATCGAGAACGTGGTTAAAGCATTTGAAAACCGAATTGATAACCTTACCTGGATGAGCGACAGCACCAAGGTAAAGGCCAAGCAAAAACTGGGTACCACAAAGATCAAGGTAGGTTATCCTGATACCTGGAAAGACTATAGCAGCATAGATATTAAAGAACCTGCAAATGACGGTTCTTATTTTCAGAATATGCTCAACATTGCAAAATGGAGGGTTGAAGAAGAAATCTCCGAACTTGGAAAACCTGTAGACAAGAGCGAATGGTTCATGGCGCCACAAATTGTGAACGCTTATTATAACCCGCTTTACAACGAGATCGTATTCCCGGCGGCCATTCTACAACCACCTTTCTACGATTATAAAGCCGATGCTGCCGTGAACTACGGCGGAATTGGAGCGGTAATAGGCCACGAGATCTCTCACGGCTTTGACGACAGCGGTTCGCGATTTGATGCTGATGGAAACCTGAACAACTGGTGGAGCGAGAAAGACCTGGAGCAGTTTGAAACCCTTGGCGGAAGTCTGGCTGACCAGTACAGCGCTATTGAAGTGCTGGATTCAGTTTATATCAACGGAAAATTCACACTTGGTGAAAACATTGGTGACCTTGGAGGTGTGAATGCTGCCTACGACGGACTCCAGATTCACCTGAAGGAACACGGAAATCCGGGAGAAATAGATGGATTCACGCCCGAGCAAAGATTCTTTATGAGCTGGGCTACAGTTTGGAGAACAAAGATGAGAGAAGAAGCACTTCGAAACAGGATCAAGACAGATCCACACTCTCCGGGAGAATACAGAGCCTACGTTCCATTACAAAATATTGATGCTTTCTACGAAGCCTTCAATATTAAGGAAGGAGACTCAATGTACGTAGCTCCTGAAAACAGAGTGAAGATCTGGTAATATCTTTCAAAAATGACACTTCAAGCCCCTCTTCCGGAGGGGTTTTTCTTTTTCCCAAAGGGAAAAAAAGAATATTAAGCCCGCAGGGATTAAAAATAATTCCCCCAGGAATTATTCAAAAAGAAAAGGTACAGACGTTGCATGCAACGTCTCCGCAACCACACCATCCCAAACCAACAATCCTCAAAAATGGCATTTTAAACAACTCTTTTTGCAGGAACTTCGATTTTACAAAAAATTAATATTTAAATTTTTATATCTTAAAACCTCTTCGGAAGAAGATTCAATTAAACCGGATTTAGCAACACATCCCGTAAGCAAATGCCCCGATGGCCGATCTTTTTAAAAACAAATACCGGATAAAATCTGCCCGACTAGAAAGCTGGGATTACAGATGGAATGCCGCGTATTTTATTACCATCTGCACGGCCAATAGAAAACACTACTTCGGAGAAATCAAAAACGGAAAGATGGAATTCTCTCCTACAGGTGTGATTGCAGATATCTTATGGCATGAAATTCCGCACCATGCATCCTATGTGAAATTAGGCAATTTTGTGGTGATGCCCAACCACATCCACGGCATTCTGATCCTTAATAATCCGGAAATCCCGAAAGAAGAAAATGATTCCCCCAGGAATCATTTAAAAGATTCCGTACAGACGTTGCATGCAACGTCTCAGGAACACCCCCAAATGGCAAAGATTTCCCCAAAATCCAATTCCATCTCAACAATAATAAGATCATATAAATCGGCCACTACAAAACATGCCCACCGGCTGGGATTTGATTTTGAATGGCAAACCCGCTTCTATGATATCATCATCCGGAATGAAATTTCTTTTCAAAACATTTTCAATTACATCAAAAATAATCCGGCAAAATGGAAAGAAGATAAATTCCATTGATCATAAAAAAATTACCTAAAGAAACCTTTACCTTTCAAAAATGATATTTTACTATCACATTCACCATCCCCATGAATAGAAAAATTGCAATCTTAAGAGGAATAAATGTAGGTGGAAAAAGAAAGATCCTGATGGCCGATCTTAAAGCCTTATGTGAAAAATTGGAATTGGAACAAATAGACACTTATATACAAAGTGGCAATCTCCTTTTCAATTCTCAACTAGAAAATGCTGAGCTGGAAGATTTACTAGAAAAATCTATTAAAGAAAGATTTGGGTTTGAAATACCTGTCATTGTTCGGGATTCAGAAGAACTACAAACTTCTATTCGTAAGAATCCGTTTTATGATAAAAATGCAGACATCAATCAATTACATCTTACATTTTTAAAGAAAAAACCTTCAAAAGAAAACTTAGAAAAAATACAAACCTTCAACTACGAGCCCGATAAATTTAAAATCGAAGAAAAAGAGGTATTCATTTTTTGCGAAGGCAAATACCACCAAACAAAACTGAACAACAATTTTTTTGAGAAGAAATTGAAAGTTGGAGCTACCACCAGGAACTGGAAAACCATCCTAAAATTATTTGAATTGAGTAAGAAGCAGATATAGCTACTTGTAGTGATCATCCAGTAGCAGGGACTCTCGAAACTGTAAACTGCGGCTACCCAAAAAAATACTTGCAGCAGCAACCAAACCAATCCATTTTTAATTTAATTTCAGCCTTTTATTTTCAGCAATGTTACAGCGATTATTTAAGGCGTATATAGGATCATTCAGCGACCTGAGGCGGGAGGTATGGCTGCTGGCGTTCATTACCTTCATCAACCGTGCGGGTACCATGGTGATCCCTTTTCTTTCGCTGTACTTGACTAAAAACCGCGGCTTTTCTCTCGAAGAAGTAGGCTGGATCCTCACTTTCTTTGGCCTGGGCTCTGTTGCCGGCTCCTGGCTGGGCGGCAAACTTGTCGACAGGATTGGCCACTACAAAACAATGGCCTTTAGCCTGTTCATTTCGGGCGTCCTATTTATCTTTTTGCAGTTTCCTACCACTTTCTGGGGAATTTGCGGCGGAATCTTTATCGTGATGCTGGTAGCCGATACTTTTAGGCCCGCAGTTTTTGTCGCCATCAACGCCTACAGTAAACCTCAAAATCGAACTCGATCTATCACACTAATAAGGCTCGCTATTAACCTCGGATTTTCAGCAGGGCCCGCAGTTGGCGGATTGATCATCGCAGGTGCCGGTTACGGCGGACTCTTTTGGGTAGATGGCATCACCTGCATCACAGCGGGTTTTCTGCTGCTAAAACTGCTTCATCCTAAGAAAGCTGTTGAAAATCCAAAAGAGATCCTCAGCATTCCGAAATCCATGATGAAAGACAAACCATACCTGGTCTTTATAGGCGCCATGATCTTGTTTGGGTTTGTTTTCCTGCAATATTTCTCCACCATCCCTTTATACTACGCCGAAGTGCATTTTCTAAGCGAGTTCGAGATTGGGGTATTACTAGGCTTAAATGGCTTCCTCATCTTCCTGTTTGAAATGCCCCTCATCAAATACCTGGAAGCAAAAGTCCGTTCCACACTTTTCCACGTGATAACGGGCTCTATACTTGTCGCCATCAGTTTTCTGCTCATCAATCTTACGGGATGGGTGGGAATCCTCCTTGTAGGAATGATCATTTTGACCCTTGGCGAAATGATCGCATTTCCGTTTTCAAACAGCTTTGCCCTCAAAAGAGCCGAAGGTGGAAAACAAGGTTCCTATATGGCTTTATACAGCATAGCCTTTTCTATAGGCCATATTTTTGGCCATAATTCAGGAATGCAGATGATCAACAAATTCGGGTATGCCCCCACATGGAACTTCATGATCCTGCTTTCTTTAATTGCCTGTGGCCTGCTGGTTTATGTGATGTTCCTCGTGAAAAAGGAAAGTGAATCCCCTGTTCTCGAAGCTTAAAATCTAAATTTTACTGCGGAAAGATATTTCGAAGCCAATTGCTTTTCTTCAGAAGAAACATACCTCTCAAAAATGACATTTTAGGCACCTTTTTCACCACCCGGAAATATTCTAAAGAAAATAGAGAAGAAAAAGGAAAGAAAAATGAGGAAGAGAATAAGAAAATGCAGAAAGAATGAGGGAGAGAAGATAGAATAGAAGAGAAAAGAATGGGGAAAGAAATGGATGAAATGAATGAAATGGAGAAGTACAGACGTTGCATGCAACGTCTCCACAGCAATTTCTAAAGCAATTTCCACAGCAATCCCCCCTCCAAAATATTTAATTAAGAAGAAACATCATTCTTCTTCTTCAACCTCAGCAAAAATATCATCATTCAGAGAAAAATCCAGTGTTTCGGCTTCCGGGACATATTTCAAGAATTGATCAATACCTTTTTGAAGCATTAATTCCGTAGAGAATTTTCGGCTGGTGGCGAGCACAAATCCGCCGCGGGTAATTCTGAAAAAATACTTTCCCGAACCCGTTCTGGCCTTCCTGAATGTAAAAGAATCCAGCTCTCCCTGAATTGTTTCAATGATCTTTTCACAGTCGGTTTTTTCCCTGCAGGCAATGCTGGTGAAGATGGTTTTTCCCTTCCGGGAGGCAAAAGTGAACTTATAATTTCCATTGTCTCTTTTACTTATCACAAATGCGCTCATAGGCTATCCTCGAATTTTTCAAAACCTCAAATCTAAAAAAACGGAGGTATGATGCCACTGCAAAGTTTCAAAAGTTATTAAGATTAAAATATCCATTAAGAAGAGCCAAATTCCAATCTTCAAGCACCAAATGTCAAATTCCAATTTCTAAAGAGTACTTAATTAGCTGGCGCGGATTTGCAATCCGTGCCGATACTGACCAGCAGCAATCATATGAATAAAAATACCGGACACAAATCTCAACCAACAAACCTCATTGTGAAATGGCAATCATCAGCGCGCAGATTTGCAATCCGTGCCGCCGGTGCTTATTAAATTCCTGCGCTGAATTCCACTCCCAGCTCCCGCATCACTTTTGAAGCTGAAATCACTTTCCCCACAGATGGCCGGGAATGATCGAACTGCGGAGGTTCCAATTCCATTTCCCGTGCTTTTTGCAGATAATATTGCTCTTTCGGCGGATTCAGCGGAAAAACAGCATTGTATACCTCTCCAAAAATGGCATTTTTGAGTACCTTTTTTATCACCTGCAGGCAATCTTCGAGGTGAATGAGATTAACTGGCCCTAACGGATTTGCTAGTCCGCTCCTGCCGGCAAGGTACTTCACAGGGTGGCGCCCCGCACCAATTAGTCCGCCAAAACGAATTACTGTAGTGTCAAAAATGGCATTTTCAAGAAGAATTTTTTCTGCGGAAATGATCTCTTTCCCAGAAGCTGAAGTCGCATTGGGAAGCGTATCTTCGGTATAGACAGGAAAGCTTTCTGTCTCTTCATAAACGGAAATTGAGGACACAAAAATGACCTTTTTGACATCTGAAGCCTCAATAGCTTCAGCCAGCTTTTTTATTGCTTCGGAATAATTCACTTTCGGGTTCTTTCGAAGTCCCGGGGGAAAATCCACGATCAAAATACCATTTTTGGAAAGGAAATCTTCAATGTTTCCCTCAACACCTTCCGCAGTAACTTTTATTTGAAAAGCCTCAATCCCTGCTTGTTTTAAAACCGGAAGTTTTTCAGCAGAAGTTGTGGAGCCCTTTACCGAAAAACCTTCAGCAAGAAGCATTTTAGCCAGCGGTAATCCCAGCCAGCCGGTTCCGAGTATGGAGATGTTTTCCAAATTATGAAAAGTTAGATTTTAGAAGTACGAAGTTAGAACAGACGTGTGACGTGAGGAAAAAAATATTTTACGATCGATGACATTAATATCTGTAATTTGTTTTATGTCTATTTTGGAATTTGGTGCTTGAAATTTGGTGCTTTACTTTAAAATAAACGTTTTCTTCACCACAATCGCATCATTCAGCACAAAAGGCCGCGGAATCATAGCCTCATCGCGGGCAGGCACCTGCAACTGCGGATTCTCGAACAGGTCATAAGACCCCTCCAAAAGGGTAATTTCGGGCTGCAGTCCCTCTTCAACAGTCATTTCCAGGCGCAGGGTGTCTTTGCTCACAGCGTAATAAGACAACAACTGGTCCCACCACCTGTTTTTGTGAACGTGTAGCTCACTCTGGCCGGGTTGAAGATAGCCTGCTTCCAGTCCGTTGGCTTTAAAAGATTTGAAATTAATCGTTTTATCGGCAAAAAGGGCTATTCGATTGATCTCCCGGTTTGGAGCGATTTTTACGTGGTACACATCCTCTCCTTCAGCTTCGTTACTGGCTTTTTGAACAGAGATATAGGGTGCAGGCAACATAATTTGTGGTGCCGGGGCGGTTTTGCTAAAACTGCTGCCGTTCTTGCTCCCAAACCAATACTCTTGTTGTGCAGCTTCAGCATCTTCAAAATAAGCTGCGGTAAAGGTATCGAGCCCGGCATCATAAGTGTTCCAGGTGGCTATATTCCTATCCTTATCGGCCACGTAGACCAGGCTGTTTGGCCGTGGCCGTGCCTCATTGAATTCCGATTGAAAATGTGCAACAAGGAAGAGTCCTATAAAAATCACAAAATTCACGAATCCAAAAAGCTGATTACTCCTTAGCGCTCCAAAAATCGGCCACAACAGCACGAATAAAAGCACCACCAGAACAGCCGACAGAAAGAGCATTTTAAGCCCCAATGCAACCGGGAACGAAAGGATGAACGGCATGAGAATAAAAATAGCTGGGAGACTCAAAAAGGCCAGGAGGATCAACTTCCATTTTAAATCGAGGATCAAAATGAATAGCTGTACAATTCCAAACATAAGCGGAATCACGAAATATGCCGCCCCTTTTAAGTAGACTGCAGCCAGGGCACTAATTATCCACCACAAAATAAGCGGGGCTACCAAGAGTTCATGCGTATTTTGAGGCTTCCGGAACCTGTGATAAACGTATAAACAAATGGCGAGGGCCAGGAAGATGATGGCTGCAAGGTACCAGTAACCGTTGTAGGTAAAACCGTGCTCCATTTCCTGGTACTGCGGGTAAAACCAGAGAGCAAATTCCCAAAAAAAATAACCTGCCAACCCAGCCATAAAAAGCGATAGCAGCAATGGCATGAATCCCTTAAGTATTGGCTTGACCTTTAGCTTTTTCTTCAGTATCCCAAAGATAATGACAGCAAGTAGCAAAAGAAGCGAAATGAACAACAGGGGAAAGATCCAGCTGTATGGATACGTTACTAAATTAAGCCCGGGAATATCAAAAAACAGCACATCTTCTTCGGAATTTAAACTGCTGAGTGGTGCCGAAGCCGAATACTTCAGCAAGGGCATTAAATAACTTCCCTGGTGGGCCAGCGTACGTGCATCAAGATTTTCAGGAATATCTGTAGCCGTGTGATAGTCGAAATGATCATCGATAAAAGCAAAATTGAGTCCATTAATATTCCTTTGCTCGCGCAGCACAGTAAGATCGGTATCGTTGGGCAGCATTTTATAAACGCTGTAAGCCAGGGAATTTGTCACAGGATAAGGGACTTCGGCTTCAGTAAAAAGATCAATTAAAGCTTTATTCCCTCCATTGGTCTCAAGCAGCATGAAAGAATTCCCTCCACTACCACGAGATTCAAAGTTGAGTGCCAGCCCAACATCTGCAGCCCATGGGTGTTCTTTTACAAACAATTCGGCACCGTTGAGGCCCAGCTCTTCGGCATCGGTAAAAAGAAGAATGATGTCATTATCGGGAACATTCCCTGAAGCACGATACGCCCTGATAGCTTCGAGTATAGTTGCCACGCCGCTGGCTGCATCACTGGCGCCCGGCGACGAATGCATTGCACTGTCGTAGTGTGACATAAGAAGCAGCGCCGGCCCCTCTCCCTTGCCTGCTATTCGCGCCAGGATATTTTGCGAACGCACTAAAGTACCAGTTTTATTAAGGGTAAAACCTTCCTGCATTTCAATGAGAAGGCCCAGACTTTCGAGTTGATCTACAATATAGTTACGGGCATGAGAATGGGCTGCACTCCCCACATAGTGAGGCTGCTGCGCCAGTGCCTGGACGTGGTTAAAAGCCCGGGCCGTAGAGAATTCATTAACTGGTACTTCTTTATTTAAATCTACATAGGGGCGTGTTCCCTGCACACTCCAGGTGATACCCGCAATAAGAACCAGAAGCGCAATAAGTGCCTGAATATTTTTAGCCATATTCAAATATATCCAAAAGCAGTTCAACAACTAAGGTGGCTGTCCAAAAATCTTAAAGTATTGCCAACTCCCTTTATATTATTGCAGGAAATTCATATTTTAAGAGCTAACAATCAAATACTTGTGCTATGGGAATAAAGAGTTTTCAAGGAAGAAGGGCCGAGCCCGAAAAAGCTGCAAGTACTCCAATGTGCGTAAAAGATTATATGACGACAGATCTGGTGACCTTCAGAAAACATCAAACTGTTATCGAAGTGATGGAGCAACTAATGCATCATAAGATATCGGGTGCCTGTGTGGTGGATGAGGATTATAATTTGCAGGGAGTGATCTCTGAAGGAGATTGTATAAAACATATATCAGACAGCAGGTATTATAATCTGCCGATGGATGACAACCTTGTGGAAAAACGAATGACCTGCGACGCTATTACTATAGATGCTGAAATGAATGTGCTCGAAGCAGCAAAAAAATTCATTGAACATAGGTTTCGTCGCTTTCCTATAGTGAGCAACGGCAAACTTGTAGGGCAATTAAGCCAGAGTGACGTTCTTAGGGCAGCACTTGCCCTGAAAGGACAAAGCTGGGGCTCTTAGATCCTTTTTACAAGTGCATAAAAATCTCCCTCAAGCGGCAGGTAACCCTGATCATAAACGAAGTAGTAGGTATTCCCGGTCTTTGTAGTGTAGATGCTGGTGAAATAATCGAAATTAAAACCTTTGGCAAGAAGCTTTGATTTTGAGAGTTTGATTTTCCCGTCGGGATTTAATTCTTCCAGGATACGATAGTTTTTGCGCAACTGGTTATTAACGTTACGCACCAGGTTTTTGCTGTCTTTGTTGAGATTGTTGTTATATGCATTGCGACAGTAATCGCTGCAGAACTTTTTATCTGTTCTCCCAACAATTTTTTCCCCACATTCAAGACAGGCTTTTTCCATACTTTTAAAAATAGTGATTTTTGATTAATTTTTGCTGAGAGGTTTTTTGTCGCTGATACAAAGATGATTTTGATTTGCTGGGCTTGCACTCTCAATGAAAAGGCCACAGATGCACAGATGATTTCTCTCTACTCAGATCTTCTTACTCAAATCTGTTTACTCCTATTTATTGTTTATTGATAACTGCTCATTAAAAAAAGGCCACAGATGCACAGATAACTTCTCTCTACTCAGACTTTCTCACTCAGACCTTTAATTGTTTATTGATAATTGATAATTGCTCATTGTAAAAAAGACCACGAATACACGAATTGTTTCTCTCTACTCAGATCTTCTCACTCAAAGCTGGTTTAATCCTGTTTATTGGTTATTGATAATTGCTCATTAAAAAAAGCCACGAATACACGAATTGTTTCTCTACACTTAGACCTTCTCACTCAAATCTTTAATTATTTATTGATAACCGCTAATTAAAAAAAGGCCACAGATGCACAGATAATTTTTCTCTACTCAGAACTTCTCACTCAGCCTTTTAATTTCTGCCCATTGGTTATTGATAATTGAAAAAATTGCCACACTAATAAACCTGCCGTTCTTTATTTCTGAATCTCTCAAAATTCCTTCCTGCTGAAAATGGCATTTTTGGAGGGTATTTTGGCTACTGATGTTCTCAGTTTCCACAAAGGCTTCGATCCTGTGAAGATGTAATTTTTGAAAAGCATATTCCAGCACCACATCCAGCGCCTCCTGCACATATCCTTTTCCCCAATACTCCGGAAGCAGCCAAAATCCCAGTTCAGCTTTTTTGTGTTCCCTGCTCAGGTTGTTATACCCAATTGCACCGCAGAAGCTATTATCTTCTGCCGAAGTAATTGCCCACCATATGCCCGCTCGGGTCCTTTCCAGTTCTGCATACCACTCCAGCTGTTCCCAGGTGTCATCAAGATTCTTGTAATTAACTCCGTAGTATTTGATCACCTCGGGATGTGAGAGGCCCGAAAAGATATTTTCCAGGTCATCTTCTGTGATCTGCCTTAACCGCAGCCGGTCTGTTTCAAAATGCGGAAAATCCATTTTACTCAATGATTTAATAACTATTTTAACTATTGGCTATGGGCAGAATCTCAATTCTCAATACTAAATACTAACTACTACTCAAGTTTCTCCAGCTCCAGGTTCAGGTCGTACTGCAGGTCTTCGTGCAGCTTTTCCATATTCTTTTTTGCCAGGTCCAGCTGCCGTTCATAAAGTCTTTTCAGGATCTTATTCCGACGGATGGAAGGTTTGAAGTCATTCATCTTCTGAAGAAAATAGATCAGCAATTCTACTTCGGTTTCCTTTTTCCCGGAATATCGACTGTATTTTTTGACATTTTTGAGAATCTTACGGATGCCTTTCTTTGTGTAATAGGTATTGCTGCGGTTGATTAAGGCAAATTCTGCATCCATCTCCATTTTCACCTTCTGCTTGTATTCCTCTTCATCCTGTGCGTCAAACAGGAGATAGGTAAGCAGTTCTTTATTTTCCTTTTTAAAACGCGACAGGCGAAGCACAATTTGCAAAAGCTCCTCCCGGTCCTGGTGTTTTAATTCGTCTCTTATTTCTTTTGCCGAAGCAGGTTTCATTGATTTCTAACTTTTAAATATTTGTGCGTTGCCAGGTCTTCCTCGTTCTCCACCTTATGTAATTTTCCATTTTTGAGAATAAAATTACGATTTGCAATCTCCAGCACATCGCGGTAATAATGATCTGTAACCAAAATTCCTTTAGTTGCTCTAAGCGAAAGCAGCAGCTCTTTGATCTTTTCGATATACTGCGGCTCCACCATAGAAAAAGGCTCGTCTAGCAGCAGGAAAGGATGCGGCAGGTGGGCCAGCAACAGCAATTCCAGGTACTTTAATTGTCCGGCAGAGAGCTTGCCAACCTTTTTGTTTTCAAAAGCAGCGACTCCCGGTGAGTAAAAGATCCTGTCCTGCCCTTCTCCTTCAGGAAAAATAAGGGGAATCACATCTCGCACCTTCAGCTCTTTGGGTAGAAAACTGTCCTGAGGCAAATAGCCTGTCATTTTCTTCGGAATTACTTCGGAAGTTTTCACCTTCACACCATCAAGCGTTAAACTTACAGCATCTACACTTATAATTCCCATTACCGCTTTAAGCAAAGTAGATTTACCTGAACCATTCCTCCCAAAAAGGCCAATAATCTCTCCCGTTTTACAGCTGAAAGATATGTTATTGAGTACCTGCTTTTTTCCGAAGCTATGGCTCAGCTTACTTACTTCGAGCTGTTTCATAGAAAAAGGAATAGAATAATTAGAAGCGGAGTCACAAAAATGAGATTGCAGATCCACACCTTCTTCAGAAGGAATCTTTTGGAAAATCCGAGGTTGTAATACAGGTAATATTCATTCTTCCTGAAGGTTTCGTAACCAAGATAGCCAATAAGCATTCCGAAGCTAAGAAAAATGAGCGTACCGCTTACCGCTCCAAAATATATTCCCGAGATCACAGAGAAAATGAGGTTGAAAAAATTGAAATCCCGGTAGTATTTCCAGAAGGCTCTTTGATTCATTCTTGGTTGGTCTCAAATAGTTGATAACACAGCAGTTTTGTAATAATACAAAAATTTATGCTGCAAAAATTATTCGTTTACAAACACTTACAAACGGATGTAAACGAAAACAAATCAGTATCAACCGAATAACATTTGAGACCGGTAGTAGGTTTGTCTCGTTGAAATGAACAAATGAATTTCAGCTAAAATAAATTTTGACATCATGAACACACTAAGAAACAAAGTACAGCTTATTGGACACGTAGGGAACGCACCAGAGATCGTAAACATGGAATCGGGTAAGAAGCTTGCCAAATTTTCTATCGCCACCAATGAAACCTATAAGAACAACAAAGGCGAAAAAGTGACCGATACGCAGTGGCACAACGTTGTTGCCTGGGGCAAAACTGCCGATCTTATTGAAAACTACGTGCCTAAAGGTAAAGAAATAGGTGTGGAAGGTAAACTTACCAGCCGCAGCTACGAGGATAAAGACGGCATAAAAAGATACGTAACAGAAGTGGTTTGCAATGAAGTACTGCTTCTCGGAAAATAAGGATCTACTAACGATAATTCATACAATTATGAACACGCTAAAAAATAACGTACAGCTGTCGGGCAACGTAGGCAAAGCGCCAGAGATCATCACCTTAAGTACCGGCCGAAAACTGGCCAAATTCTCCCTTGCCACACGAGAGACCTACACCAATCATAAAGGAGAAAAAGTGACCGACACCCAATGGCATAATATCGTCGCGTGGGGCAAAATGGCCGAGATGGTGGAGCAACAGGTTCCAAAAGGCAGGGAAATTGAGCTCGAAGGAAAACTAAACAGCCGAAGCTATGAAGATAAGAACGGCATCAAAAAATATGTAACGGAAGTTGTATGCAGAGAATTGATCCTGCCGGAAAAATAGGTGTGAAAAATGCCATTTTTGAGTAACAAGTGCAGGAACCTCCTGCGCTTGTTGTTCTTTAGAAGTAGATCTCCTGTGCCTGCCGGAAAGTGTTGGCGTGTGCCTCCACAATATTTTTAATGTGAGGTGAGTAGCCGCCGCCCATGCTCACTTCTACCGGAATTTTTAGGTCATGGCAGGTTTGCAATACAAATCGGTCTCTTTCCTTACAACCGGCTTCAGTGCAACCCAGTTTTCCAAGTTTATCTGTAGTTAGGATGTCTACTCCGCTTAAGTAGAAGATGAAATCGGGGTTTTGTTGTTCGATAAGTCGGGGCAGGGTTTCTTTCAGGATCTTTAGATATTCTTCATCGCCGGTATTGTTCTCCAGCTCTATATCGAGATCAGATTTTTCCTTTTTAAAGGGATAATTATTTTTCCCGTGCATAGAAAAAGTAAAGACCGAAGGATCATCCTGGAAGATTTCTGCCGTTCCATTTCCCTGGTGTACATCGAGATCGACGATAAGAATCTTCTTTGCAAGGTTTTCCTTTTGCAGCCATTTCGCCGCCACCGCCTGATCGTTAAACATACAAAATCCTTCCCCCTGATTCGAATAAGCATGATGGGTGCCACCGGCAATGTTCATTGCAATACCATGTTGCAGAGCGTATTCTGCCGCCTTAATAGTCCCCGAGGTAATTAGAAATTCCCGTTCCACCAGCTTTTTAGACAGAGGTAAGCCAATGCTCCTGGCTTCGCGGTAGCTCAGCGTCTGATTCTTTAGCGCCTCTACATAATTTTTATCGTGAACGGCAAGAATATCTGCTTCATTTGGGAATACGGGTTCAAAAAAGTTTTCCTGGGTGCAGGTGCCTTCGTGAAGAAGTTGCTGCGGCACCAGCTCATATTTTTCCATCGGGAAACGGTGGCCTTTGGGCAAAGGCAAAACGTAAATTGGATGGAAAGCGATTTTGAGCATCGTGTAAGGTCGAGACCTCCTTTTAAATTTTTTAATTCGTTTTCAGAAGCAACCTCTCGACAGAGCCTGTGCCGAGCGCAACCGAGGTGCTCGGGGAAACCACGTAATGTCAGGTCGAGCGGAGTCGAGACCTCAAGCCCTTCTAAATATTATTTAGGATAAGCTCACTGGCAATCTCCTAATTATTAATATTCCTATTTTTAGAATGACTTTCATTCCGGCACTCAACCAAAAGTTTCAGAAGTATCTCATCTTCATTAGCCAAAGCTCTTTTCTTCTGAGCGCTCCATTTTTTGATCTTCTTTTCAAACCATATTGCCTGAATTACATTAGTGAACTCCTGGTAAAATATTACTTCTACTGACCTCCTTTTGTAGGTGAAGCTGTTTTTATTTAATCCCGCATTATGTTCTTCCAGTCTTCTGGAAATATCATTTGTTATACCCGTATAAAGGAGTTTATCGGAACATTCCAGGATATAGACATAATACAGTTTCATCTTTTCAAATTGAAGATCGTTCTAGAAAGAAACCCCTCGACTCCGCTCGGGGAGACAACGTAATGTCAGGTCGAGCGGAGTCGAGACCTACGAAATCACCGTACCCTCTTTCACTCCCTCTTCATCGGGATTGAGGAAGACCAGCTTTCCTTCGGCATTTTCGGTCATGAGGATCATGCCTTCACTTTCCACTCCACGGAGTTTTCTTGGCGCAAGATTAACCAGTACAGTTACTTTTTTTCCTACAATATCTTCAGGTTTAAAGCTTTCAGCAATACCCGAAACTATGGTACGTACATCAATACCGGTATCTACCTTTAGCACTAAAAGCTTGTTGGCTTTTGGCATCTTTTCGGCTTCGACTATTGTTCCCACCCGCAGGTCCATTTTTGAAAAGTCTTCAAAAGTGGCAATTTCCTTCTGGGGTTCGGCTTTTTTGTTTTCGGCTTTATTTGCTGCCTTTGTTGCTTCCAGTTTATCCAATTGCTTCTGAATTTGTTCGTCTTCTATTTTTGAAAAAAGCAATTCGGCTTTTCCAATAGCATGTCCGGGTTCTAAAAGTTCCTTTCCGGCGCTAATCTTGTTCCATTCGCTTTCCTCCTGCTCTTCCCCAAAAACAACTCCGCTAGTGTTGATCACTGCTTCCGAAGTAGAGCGGCTATAATCTAATATGTTCTTCAGCTTTTGTGAACTGAATGGCAAAAAGGGTTCACTAAGACTGGCCAGTGCCGAAGCTATCTGCAACGCCACATACATGATGGTTTTCACCCTTTCCTCATCGGTCTTGATAAGCTTCCATGGCTCTTCATCGGCCAGGTATTTATTTCCGAGACGGGCCACGTTCATGAGCTCGCCCTGGGCTTCCCTAAACCTGTAACGTTCAATAGAACTTGTAATTACTGCAGGATAAGCTTTTAATTCGGCTAAAGTTTGTTCATCAACTTCGGAAAATGCACCGGGTTTAGGAACTATTCCTTCGTAATACTTGTTGGTAAGCACTACCACCCGGTTGATAAAGTTTCCAAAAATGGCAACCAGTTCGTTGTTATTTCTTGCCTGAAAATCTTTCCAGGTAAAATCGTTGTCTTTAGTTTCCGGTGCGTTTGCGGTTAAGGCGTACCTCAACACATCCTGCTGACCCGGAAATTCTTCAAGGTATTCATGCAACCATACCGCCCAGTTCTTTGAAGTGGAAAGCTTGTTGCCTTCCAGGTTCAAAAATTCGTTTGCGGGTACATTTTCCGGCAAAATATAACTGCCTTCAGCCTTAAGCATGGCCGGGAAAATAACGCAATGGAATACAATATTGTCTTTTCCTATAAAATGCACAAGCTTGGTATCTTCATCTTTCCAGAACGGTTCCCAGTCTCTGCCGGTTTTCTCTGCCCATTCTTTAGTAGACGAAATATAGCCTATAGGCGCATCAAACCATACATACAACACTTTTCCTTCACCACCTTCTACAGGTACAGGAATTCCCCAGTCAAGATCGCGGGTCACCGCACGTGGTCGCAGCCCGTCATCAATCCAGGATTTTACCTGTCCGTATACATTAGATTTCCAGTCTTTTTTATGTCCTTCAAGGATCCATTCCTTAAGCCAGCTTTCGTATTGATCTAGCGGCAAGAACCAATGTCTCGTTTCCTTCAACACCGGAGTGGATCCGGTGATAGCCGACTTTGGATTAATAAGATCTGTAGCGTTATGACTGGTTCCACATTTTTCACACTGGTCGCCATAACTCTCTTCAAAACCACATTTTGGGCAGGTACCCACCACAAACCTATCTGCCAAAAATTGTTCAGCTTCAGGGTCGTAGAGTTGCTGCGTGGTTTCTTCAGTAAACTTTCCGGCATCGTACAGCTTTTTAAAAAATTCTGAAGCAGTTTTATGATGAACTTTAGCCGAAGTCCTGGAATAGTTATCAAACGAAATTCCGAAGTCTTCAAAGCTCCTTTTAATCACTTTATGGTATTTATCTACCACATCTTGTGGAGAAATGCCTTCTTTTTTTGCTTTTATGGTAATAGGCACCCCGTGTTCATCACTCCCGCACACAAAGGCCACCTCGCGCCCCTGCATTCTCATGAAGCGCGCGTATATATCGGCAGGTACATAAACGCCTGCCAAATGTCCAATATGTATAGGCCCGTTTGTATACGGCAGGGCAGCCGTAATCGTATATCTTTTTGGTAATTCCATTCTCAAAATTAAAGGCTGTAAAGTTAAGCAAGTGCAGGGGATTACACGTTAAATTTTAGTAAAAGGCAATGCCGATGCGACAAATGTTCTGCATTTTAGTAAAAAAGTAGAAATGAAGAAACTGTTCATCCTTGCACTCATAATTTCAATTTCAGGTTGTAAAAGCCGAAAACTCACAGCGACTTCTTCGGAAAGATTTCAGCTTGAAAATTTAGCTGAAGTCATTAGCGAAAACCGGTTAGAAACCATTTATCCTGAAGCAGAAATTTCTGAAGGAATTGACCTTTTTGACGAGGGTACGGTAGAGCGGGCTTACAGTATTCTTTATCCGGGAACCGATGACGAACTCCTTATTATCTGGGAAGATAAAACCCAAAACCTGCCGCATCAAATCTACGTTGAAAAAGATGGCCGCTGGCATACAGGTGAAGGGATTACCGTTGGCACTCGCTATGAAGACCTGGTAGAGATCAACAACGGGCCCATAGATTTCTACGGGTTTGGCTGGGACTACAGCGGGGCTGTAGACTGGAAGGACGGGAAGATGAGTGATTCTAATGTAAGAGTTTTCTTAACCCCGGTAGATGCACCTCCAAAAAGCTTTTACGGAGATCATATCATTGAAGCCAACCCAGAAGATATTATCAACCTTGACCTGAAGGTGAGAGCCGTGATCTATCAAAAGGAAAGCAGGTCTTAAATTGAAATAACATATATCTAAACAGGGTGCCAAAAATGACATTTTTGACACCCTGTTTTCCAGGAGATTTAAAACGGATGGCACAGCACAATGAATTAGGTAAACGGGGCGAAGAACTTGCTGTAGCTCATCTTCTGGCCACCGGCTATGAAATTGTGGCCCGAAACTTCATGTACCAAAAAGCGGAGGTTGATATCATTGCCCGTAAAGACAACATTCTGGCTGTTGTTGAAGTAAAAACCCGCAGTACGCCCGATTTTGGAGATCCGCAGGATTTCGTAAAGAAGAAACAGATCAATCAGCTTGTCAAAGCCATCGATTATTTTGTAAACGAACACCAACTAGATGTAGAAGTGCGGTTTGATATTGTTGCCATAATTAAAAACAAGGCAGGCACCAGGCTGGAGCACATAGAAGATGCTTTCTTACATTTTTAAAGATCATTTTTCTCTACCAGTTCCTGAAAAGTTGAGTTTTCACCTTCCTTTGATTTCCCGATGACCGACAGGGTGGCGTCAATCTCAAGAATTACTGCGGAAATATCATCCATACTACCAAAACCTTTCTTACGGGCGGCCCCGATAATTTTACTTTTATCGAGTCTTTCCTTGTGCAAATTCTTCTGAATAAACTCGCCGTTGTAATACAAAAGCGTAGGGGTGGTATTAAAAATGCGCTTAAAGGTTCTTGATTTATTCTCCAGATATGAAAAAATGAACTGTAGCAGCGCCAGCAGGACAAAGGCGGTTAGCGCTTCAGAAATTGAAAGATCCTTTGTGGTAAGCGTCCGCCCAAAGACAGCGCCTATAGTTACCGCTATCACAAAATCGAAGGCGCTCATACTGGCCAGGGTTCTCTTTCCCGAAATCTTCAGAATAAGAACAATTGCCAGGTAGGCTGTGATTCCCACCAGTACAATCCTTATAATGGGTTGAATGCCGTTCCATAGAAATGTTGTATCGTCCATTCTTTTTTGCGTTAGAATATTTCTAATCTTCAGCTATATTGACCTGATAGACCTGGTAAATATCGTCGTCGTGATACTTCAGGTTCTCTTTTAAATATTCAATGATCCTTTTTTTGAGGACTGTTTCAGAAACATCTGTATTCTTAGGAAGTACTGTCACTGAATAGCTAACGGTAGGATTTCCATTGATCTTGGTATTGGTAAAGCTTACATCTTTATTAATAACTTCAATGAAGTCGAGCTTATGGAGTTTTTTGTCAAACTCTTCAGTAAGTTCGGTATTCATGCTGGCTTTCCGAAGAAAAGGAGGCTGGCTGTATTGCCAAACCATCATGCCCCCAATAGCAAGGGCCACAATGCCCGATGTGATGTAGGTAAGCATTTTATTTCCTTTTAAAAATCGTACTCCGCTGGGGGTGACTTTTCCGAAGAAATAAAACACCAGCGTGGCGGAAAGATGTATGCCCAGCAGCTGCAAAATGATCCTGAACACGCTACTCGAAACCACTTCCCAGTCGAGCAAATAAATGCCCGCGCCAATAAGCCCAACCGGTGGCGCCAGGGAAGCTGCTACCAGGATTCCCACTGCCGCGCCCGACACCAGGCTGTCCCTTTCTGACTGGATGATGTTAATTGCACCCGCAAATCCGGAAATAATAGGCAGAAAAATTGCCACTTTTGAGACATGACTAATTTCTACCATGAGCGGCGTTAAAGTGTTTAGCGGGAAGATAAGGGTCATCAACAAACTGGCAATTACGCCTGTGCCAATTGCAATCCCGTAGCGTTGCAGGCTGCTTTTAAGCAAAGGTTTCTTACCGGCAGCTGTAGCCAGGGCAGCATTCATGGCCGGCCCGGCAAACGGGGCCACCAGCATGGCCGCCACCAGCAGGTAAACGGTGGTGGTGTAAAGGCCAATCCAAACGAGCAGCCCTGCGGCAAAAGAGTAGCCAATAAGCCCTTTTACAGAACCTACACTCTGAATGCCGCCCAGGTAAATTTCCAACGAACTTTTGGGCTGTACATCGGCCACCTGGTCAGGAGATTCCGATGCGGGAGGGTAAAGAGTGATCACCCCCCGCGGGATGAGACTTATTTCGGGCTCCTCAAATTCGTCTATACGTTTCAGGAAGTTGTTCACCTTCCTGTTAGGCAAATAAATAATAAAAACGTCATTTTCTTCATTGGGCAGGAAAATGGAATTTTTCCCTTCAAATTCTTCAACTATATCAAGAACTTCATCTTTATGTCCCTTGGAAATTTTAAGAATAAGTTGTCTCATCGCGTAACACTTCGGGTTTTTTGTGGGAAACAAAGCCAAAAAACAAAGGCCTGATATACAAGATAATTGAAAGCATTTAACTGTGCCATGCCATTAAGGGAACTTTAAGGGTTCAGCAGGAAACACAGCAAGAAAAGAAGCTTTTCATATTTACATTTTAGAAAATAATTAAGAAAATAGGAATAGCAACTGTTTATCTTTAAAACAGGCGCCAAAACAGGAACCATGGATGCTATGACTGTCATATTTTTTATCAGTTTATTGATCATTTTGGCAGGTGCGTTTTTCAGAAAAATTCAGGACATTTCGGTAACCGAGCCTCTTCTTGCCCTGTGCCTGGGCGTACTGCTGGGGCCCGATCTTCTCAACGTCATTAAAACTTCTAATTCTCAAGCTGAATTCCACATCCTTGAAATCGCCTGCCAATTCACTATTGCCATGGCCTTGATGGCAACAGCTTTGCGACTTCCAAGCCACATTTTCAGAAAAAATGCCACTAGCCTTTCCAACCTGGTGATCTTTGGAATGATTCTTATGTGGATGTTTGGCAGCGGAGTCTTTTACTTATTAATGCCGAATTTCAGCATTTTTGAATGTCTCCTGCTGGGTGCTATAATCACCCCAACCGATCCTGTGGTAGCCTCTACGCTGGTTACCGGAAGAAAAGCTGAAAAATTTTTACCTGCAAAACTTAGGGATACGCTCTCTTTTGAAGCCGGTGTAAATGACGGGCTGGCCTTTCCTTTTGTTTTTCTGGCACTTTACCTGTTAAACGCCGAAGGCAATGGTGACCTGGGGCAATGGTTCGTAAAAATTCTATTGTATGAGAGCATTCTCTGCGCAATTTTGGCTTATGGCGTGGGCTACGGCTGTGGTTATCTTCTTAAAAGAACTCACAAGGCGGGTTACCTGAACCGCAAAACGCTTTTATCGTTTTCAACATCCGTTGCCCTGCTGCTTTTGGCCGGTTTTGAGCTCCTGCACATGAATCCCATTATTGCAGTTTTTGCCGGCGGTTTTGCTTTTGCAAAAGATATCACGGCAGCTGAAGACCTTAAAGAAGAGAGGATACAGGAACCCATGGAGAGGATGACCACTGTACCCGTATTTTTCATCCTGGGGCTAATGCTGCCGTGGCAGGAGTGGTACAACCTGGGCTGGACAGCAGTTTGGATCGTCATCCTCATTCTCTTTTTAAGGCGTTTGCCGGCACTGCTCATTTTAATGCCCTTCATGCCTCAGTTCAGGAAAAAAATTTATAGCGTTCTCATAATGGGCTGGTTTGGACCTATAGGCGTCGCAGCCCTTTACTATGCAATACTTACTAAAGACAAAGCTAATTTTGATGAAGTCTGGATCATTCCCAGCCTTATTGTTGTAGCCTCTACAGTAGTACACGGATTGACCAGCGTGCCCCTGGAAAAACTGTATCACAACACTTCGGAAGGAACAAACGAAAGGGAAAACCTGGAAAACCGAACCTGAAACAGGAAATTGATTATTGAATATTTTCTATTGACTATTACTAATTGGTCACTGTTAATTGTTTAAGGCTAAAACGGCTTTTTCAGCGCATTTTTCTCCATCAACAGCGGCCGAAACTATTCCCCCGGCATAGCCTGCACCTTCACCACAGGGATAAAGACCTTTTATTTGCACATGCTCAAGAGTCGCAGGATCTCGCGGAATACGCACAGGGGAAGAAGTCCGGGACTCGGTAGCATGCACTACAGCTTCATTTGTAAAATAACCTTTCATACTTTTTCCAAACTCAACAAATCCCTTCTGAAGGCTTTTATGAACAAAATCTGGCAACACTTCTCCTAACTCTACTGAAGTAATTCCGGGTTTATAAGAGGTCTGCGGAAGATTTTTGGAGGTTTTGCCTTTACTAAAATCCACCAACCTTTGGGCAGGTGCGGTTTGAGTTTTTCCGCCGGCGAGCCAGGCTTTTTTCTCCACTTCCTGCTGAAATTTGAGAGCTGCCAATGGGGAATCTCCAAAAATGGCAAAATCTGAAGGTTTTATTTCCACCACAATTCCCGAATTCGCAGTGGCCTGATCTCTCTTGCTGGGAGACCAACCATTGGTCACGATCTCTCCCGGGGAGGTGGCACAGGGTGCAATAATTCCGCCGGGGCACATACAAAAGGAATAAACTCCCCGCCCTTCAACCTGTTTTACGATACTGTAGGCAGAAGGAGGCAAAAATTCTCCCCGATGCGCTGTGTGGTACTGAATCTGGTCAATAAGGCTTTGAGGATGCTCCACCCTTACTCCCAGGGCAAAAGGCTTTGCTTCTATATAGATATTTTTGTTGTACAGTAGCGTAAAAATATCCCTGGCCGAATGTCCGGTCGCTAAAATGACCTTTTTCGCAGCTATTTTTCTTCCGTCAAGTAATTGTACGCCCTGCATCTCATTGTTTTTCACCTCAAAATCTACTACCCGGGCGTTGAAGAGTACTTCTCCCCCAAGTTCAAGTATTGTTTTTGTGATATTCTCAATAATAGCAGGCAACTTGTTTGTTCCAATGTGAGGGTGCGCCTCCACCATAATTTCGCGAGTGGCACCAAAGGCAACAAAAAGCTCCAGGATCCTGTTAACATCTCCGCGTTTTTTGCTTCGGGTGTAGAGTTTCCCGTCAGAGTAAGTTCCGGCGCCTCCTTCTCCAAAACAGTAATTGGAATCTTCATTAACTATATGCTCAATATTCAGCTTTTTGAGATCCCGGCGGCGGGCACGTACATCTTTCCCTCTTTCAATAACAATGGGCTTTTTACCCAGCTCAATGCAACGAAGGGCAGCAAATAATCCGGCAGGCCCGGCTCCCACGATGATCACGGGTTGGGCAGCCGAAACATCTTTATATTCCGGTTTATTGATCTTCTCTGCTTCAAAGTCTTCCTGCAGGTAAAGCTGCACCCTTAAATTAACTTTGATCTTCTTTTGCCTGGCATCAATGCTTCTCTTTAAGATCTCTACATGTCTTATTTCAGAAAAAGGAATTCCCTTTTCCCGTGAGAGATGATGTTTTAAGGCTTCGGTATTTGCGGCAGTTTCAGGAGAAACCTGAAAATTTATTTCTTGTTGCACCCGTATTTATTTTGACGCAAATATAAGTTTTCTCATCAGGTATTAATCAGCAGTAATAAGAACATCATCAAGCTCATACACGCCGTTGTAATACGAATGGTCACTACCGGTATACCTGAAGGCGATAAAACCCTTACCTGTTACGCACGAAAGATCTACCAGTCCCGAAGAGATCCAGTCGCCAAAGAAGTCATTTTTTGCTGCTATGTTTGCGGCCGGAAGAACCTTCCATTCGGCTGTTAAAAGGTTTTCTTCGGAACCATTCCAGTCGGTAGAAATAAGCACTTCCATAAAACTGCCGTTTGCCATGCTTGTAGAAGTTTTAAAGCTGAGTACTTCTGCCGAATTGGTATCGAAATTGATCTTTGGCGTAATAAGCCAGCTAAGGCTGCGGGCATCACCCGAACCTGCCGGTCTCATCCTCGCCGATCGGCCCAGGGATGCGTTTGCCCCTGTGGCAGTAAAAGCTTCCCATGGGCGGGAACCTTCCTGGATGATGTTTTTCCAGCCTTTTCCATCAACAGGTTTGTTGTTCTTCTGTAAACTGAAATCATCTTCAAACAAAATTTTGCTTCCTCTTGATGGAGCCAGGCCGCAATCATAAGTTTCAGGATCACAGCGCGGGTTATTGCCGAAGCTGATGTCTTCGGGAAGGTTCATATAAACGGTATAAATTTCATCATAGAAATCCCTGGTCAAAATTCCCTGCACGTTACCCGAACCTGCGGACAGCTTTAAAGCAGCAAAATCGGCATAGGTACTGGTGCTAACGATAAAAGGGAAATCTCCTGTGCAGCTTTCTACCAGCCTTTCACCGTCAAACTCATCATTTTCTTCTGCTGCATAAGTTGCAGGATTTTGAGGATTTACCAGCAGTTTATTGAACTGCACATTTTCAATTTGTACGTACAGGTTTTCAAGCGCATCACCAAAATCTGAAGCTTTTATAAGCCTGGGAGTGATTTGGGCTACCTCTGCACTTCTGCTTATGTGAAAAGCAACCTGCGATTCAGGGATATTTACGATCTGGTTTCCTTCGGCCACGCCAAGCGTTGCTATGCCGTTCACCTGCCCCACACTAAGGCCGTTTAGGTGAATGTACACTTTTCTTCCGAAGTTATAGAACTGGTAGTAGGAAGACATGTTCAGTTTGATATTTAACCCTGCTCTTGGCTGCTCTGGCGAATCCTGCACCACCATTTCCTTATAAAAATTACCGGCTTCATCGCTGGAAACCACAAAAGCCTCAAGCACGAGATCTTTATCAAAGCTCAAAACCCTTTCCTGATCTTGCATAAACATTCCCACCACCGCCTGTAGATCAATGTTGGTTTCTACAGGAGTAATCGTCACCGCAGGTGCGGTAAAATCATCTTCAGGAGCACAGGAAACAATAATCAACAGGCTCAAAAATGGCAAAATTCTCTTCATTTTTTTAGAATCTTAAATAAACGTGAGCGTAATAAGTAGTGCCGGGACCAAACCAGTATTTAGATCCAAAAAGAGGTTTATCTCTCTCCATATCGGCTTTAAGCAGCGTGTAATTTACATTGCGGGATTGTTCATAACCTCCCGTTTTGTAGGTGGTATTGAGAATATTGTTGAGGCTGGCAAAAATGCCCAAAAACCTGTTCTTAATTCTCCAGGATTTGCCGCCCACCACATTTACCAGCATGTAGCTTTCAAATTCTTCCTGCTGTAGCAGTTCTTGTGCAATCGTCTTATCAAAGTTCAACAGCGGCAAACCATCAAGGTCGGTTTCAAAATTTTGGGTTCGCGGAAGAGGGGCCACATCTATAAAGGATTTAGAAAAGAAGTTGGCAGAAGCTGAAATCCACCAATACGCAGGATCCCGATATTCAAACCCGGCCTGTAAAGCTCGCTGCGGACCACCCGGAAGCCTGTATCCTTTCAGGAAAGTCTGCCCCATATGCCGGACATCAGTAAAATCATCAGAAGTGAGGTAGATATTGGGATTACTCTTGTACATGTATTCACCAATTGAACCCGCAGAGCGTATTTTTAGGGTAGTAGTAAGCGGAATTTCAAAGCCAAACTCCAACCCCACGTGACGTTTATCTATGCCGGTCATAATTTCCTGAACAAAGGCATTGGTAACATCTCTACCTGATCCCGAGAGACCATCGGCATAATAAAATGAGACTTCGGTAGCATCTTCAAAAAGGCCATAAAAGCCGGTGATCCTTCCGGTAATAAAGGGAGTACGGATTTGGTAACCGGCATCGGCAGTCATTATTTTTTCACTCATGAGCCCAAGGACTACGTCATTGTTTTGACGCGCATTTGAGAAACTATTACGCAGTGCCGGTGGTTTGGTGAACCATGAAAGATTAGTGCTTAAATAATTCCTGCCATTCAATTTATAAGTGAACCCGCCCTTAGCACCGTAATTCCCAAAGTTGAGCTTTTCGCTTTCTCCCAGGGAATTGTCGGGGAAATTGCCATTCTGAAAGTGCCCGGTTCGCCAGTAAGTCGTAGCCGAAGTTTCGACAGCCAGGTAAGCCTCTATTTTCTGAAGGTTAAACTCCGCCTGAAGGAATCCGCCGCCGTTTGCTGCGTTGAAGTTGTAATGGTACTTAAAAATGTCATTTTCAGAGACTAATTTATTGGGATTTTTCAGGTCATTCTGCGCCTTTGATCCTGTTGAAAAGGCATCGACATCCAAAAAAGAGGCTGCACCAAAGAGATCAAGTACCGAAGCAAAATTTTCACTTTCAAGCTGCCTGAAATCTACACCTCCAGTAATTGCAAGTTGAGAAGAGAGCACATACCTGAAATTTGAGGCTGCAGAAACTTGCCGGTCATCGACCCTGTCTTCATAAAGGGCATAAACCGCGTTACCGCCAGCTACGGTAGCCGATTCATTTGCAAGATAGAATTCATCCCAATTAATTTGCCCAAAGCTTCGGAATTCCTGCTCTGCCAGATAAGCTTCCCTGAAATTTGGTGAATCTGTGAATCTTAAAAAGTAAGATGGCAGCTTTTGATAGTAGGCAGGATCGGGATTACTGCCCCCTCCCAGAAAGATATCTTTGGCACCCTCACTATATAACCGGCTACCGCCATATTCAATCCTGCTGTTCCCAATCTTCCCAAACTGGTATGCGACACCGGTATTTATTTCAAGCGCTTTATTCACAGTCCAGGAATGGTTGAGCATAAATACAGGTTCCTCTACAACCTGCACCCGGGAATTCCTGATCTCTCCATCCTGCCATCCCCAATACGCATTGTAGCTGTTCCCTTTCAGCTCAAAAACTTCCTGAGTGTTGGGCGAATTTCGGCCGCGTTTGTTTGGGGTGTAGAATCCGGTGAAATTCAGGCTATGCGAATCACTAATTTTCTTTTCTACGGAAGCAAAAAATGAGTTGGCGTTATAGATAGTCCCTTCAACAAAACTTTCTTCAGCAAAACGTCTTGCCACAGAAAAAGAATACGCCCAGCCTGAAGCCAATAAACCACTATGGTAGCTGCCCATAACCCTCCCGGAATATGACCTGTTGGCCACGGCATAAGAAAATTTGCCGCCGTGGGTATATTGAGAAGCTCTCATGATGATATTGGTGGTGCCGGCAGGGCCTCCAAATGAGACCGAAGAAGGGGTGGTGCCGTTAGAGAATTCCTGGTTCCGTTGTACATCATTCAATCCGCCCCAATTGCTCCACAAAGGCCTACTGGAGAAGATTTTATTCATTTCTATACCGTTGATGAATACTTTCCCATACTCACTGTCGTAACCGCGCGGCCGAAAAAAGGTAGGACTAAAATCGAAAGCTGCCGCATTCAGAAAAACATCTTTAGAAGCCTGCAAGAGCCCGGAAATATTGGATACACTTTGCTCTTCATCTAATTCGTGGTCACCAAGGGAAATAATTTCGGTTTGCCGCTGCATTTCGGGCAGGTTGGGAACTAAAGGAATCTGACCGAGGTTTATATCTTCAGAAGTAATTTTAAGCGGAAAATGTTTGCTGAAAAAGCCATTTTTGGAGAGCGTAAGAATATGTTCGCCCTGCGGAAGCCCTTCAGAAAAAACAAAAACACCTTCAATATCTGTAGATCTCTCCACGACCGCATTAGAAATAGTTACGGAAACGCCGCTGAGAGGCTCTCCCGAAACCTGATCGATCACAACCCCGCTAACCTGCTGACCAAAAGCAGCTGCTGCAGACAGAAATAAGAAAGGAAATATAATCCTCCCTAAAGAAAATATTTTCATAAAACATTACAGGGGAGGCATTTATGTCGCAATAATACATTATTTATTCTATCTTTAATCTGACTCACATCATTTTTAACAAAAGAAAATCCGGTGCTGCAAAAATCACTTAATTTATTGATCCTTAGCATCTCTATTCTTGCTTATCAACTGGCAGAAGCACAGGAAAAAAGGAATTATAAGGCTTACAGTATCGGTTTTTATAATGTTGAAAACCTCTTCGATATTTACGATTCCCCAGACACTTTTGATGAAGATTTCACACCCACGGGGAAGTACAGATGGACCGCCGGGCTATACCAAAAGAAGCTGGAGAACCTTGCGCGGGTGATAAGCAGCCTGGGAAGAGAAGAGCTATCATCACCCCCAGCAATTGTAGGTTTGTGTGAGATCGAGAACCTACAGGTCCTGGAAGACCTCGTAAAAATGCCACTTTTGGCACCCTATGATTACCAGATCGTGCACAGCGAATCTCCAGACGAAAGGGGTATTGATGTCGCCCTCATATTCAGAGCCAATGCCTTTAAGCTGAAGGACTGGAACAAACATGCGCTATTGATCTATGAGGCAAAAAACACTTCTAAAAGAGATTTTACCCGAGATCAACTGGTAGTGAGCGGATCTATAGACAGCGAGGATATTCACTTTATTGTAAATCACTGGCCTTCGCGCAGTGGCGGGGAAAAACTAAGCAGTTATAAGAGAACAGAGGCTGCGAGGCTTAATAAATACATTATAGACTCACTACAAAGGCAGGATCCTTATGCCATGATAGTAAATATGGGAGATTTTAATGATGATCCAGCCAATGCCAGCCTGAACAAAATCCTGGGAGCCAGGGCAAAGAAGGAGCAGGTAGACTTTGGAGGATTATACAATCCTTTTGCTGCAATTGCTTCGGAAGGAGCCGGAACTTCGGCTTATCGCGACCAATGGAATTTGTTTGACCAGATTCTGGTATCAAAATCTTTAATAGAAAAAAGCCCTGAAAAACTGACATTTTTCAGGGCCTATATTTTTAATCCGCCGTTTCTTATTACCTCTAAAGGGACTTATAAGAATTATCCTTTCCGAAGTTTTGGACAGTCAGGATTTACGGGTGGATTTAGTGATCACTTTCCGGTGTACATCATCCTAACCAAAGAAGCCGATTAGAACCAGGCAGACCATGGAATTCGCGAAAGCACAAAAACCAGGGCAAGACCGTAGAATATACCGAGTGTTTTAAATTTTTGGTTTGACAGGCGCTTATTTTTGTGTTTTGAATATCCAATAGTGATCAATGCCACGGCAATAACCATCACAAGCGGGTGCTCCACAAGGTAAAGTCGCAAGGTGGAATCTTTCATCACCTCTCCCATTCCCAGTTGCCCAAAGGCTTTAAAATAGGGAGAAACAAAGTAGAGAACAATCCCAATAAGAAGCTGGATATGCGACACAATTAGCGAAAATAAAGCCACGCGAAAATCTGTTGCAGCATATTCTTTCTTTGAGGAGATCCCAATTATGAAATTAACGGTTGCAATTATAAGCACCAGTAAGACCAGGTATGCCCACCAGGAGTGGATAAAGAGTACAGTTTCGTACATAATAGTAGATTTATTGAGGGTAAAGATAAGTTTTTTAAATAAAAAAACCGCTCCTTATGGGAGCGGCTTGTATGGTGGAATTTACAAATTAAAAAGTTCCAAGACCTTCGGTATTCTCATCGCTGAAGGTTTCCCACTCATCGGGCACAAAGGTAGTATTGGGTGTAGAACCAGGTTTTCTTCTAAGATTCACATCTTTTGCAAAATCGGCACCTCCTTTTTCTCCCAGCATATCAACCAGAACACCGTCAAGGAAAAGTCCGATAGGGTCGTTTCCGTTGAAGTTTACGACCTGATGGTCTGTAAGAACATCGGCAGCATCAAGTAGTCCCTGCCTGTCGGCATCCTGGTTAACAATAACAAGCACTTCACCGGCCTCTAAAGTATATCCGGCAAGGCTTAATTCATTATCCCAGGTTTCACCTGCGTTAGTGATCTTCTTAAGCGAATAAGCCGCAAGATCTACAGATTCCTCTGAAAAGTTGGCAATTTCAAGTGCTTTATTGTGTCCAAAAGCACCTTCAATGTATTCAGAAATAATTATTGAAGAAGCATCTTCAGAATAACCGACATCAGCATCTGTTGTACCTTCAACAGCAGTACTCTGAGCTGAAGTATTGGCGTAGATATCTACAGCTGCAACAGTAAATGAATAAGTTTGATCGGCATCAAGACCGGCAATAGTATATTCTACAGTTTCTACATTCTTATAGAATTCACCATCAATGTAGATATCATAACCCTGAACAGCTGCATTATCTGAGGATGCAGTCCAGGACAATGAGATACTTGAAGAACTGGATCCTGTCACAGCAAGATCTTGTGGCACAGATGGTGCCTCTTCATCGGCAATGGTGGTTACTTCAAGAGCTGTACTTTCCTCGGAATCGTTACCAGCAGAATCTCCAGCAGCTACTGTGATGGAGTAAGTTGTTCCAGGTTCCAGATCGATAATATTAGCAGTTGTTGAAGTAACAGTTGTATAGTACTCTCCATTTACTTCAATGTAATATTTTGTTACCGCAACATTATCTGTTGAAGTATTCCAGGAGATCTTGATATTTTCAAAACCTCTTTCATCTAAAGTAAGACCTTCAGGAACAGATGGAGCTTCATCATCAGTAGAATCGGTTTCGCCATCCCAGCGGTTTTCAGCCTCGTCTCCACCCCAAATGTTGGTTGCCAGGTGAGGGTTATCTATAAAAGGATTCCTGTTACCCTGGGCATCGTAAATGACCTCATTCCTCTGAATCTCAAAATTGGAAACCGGGTCTTCAGCATTCCATTCCAGAAACAGGTCAAGATCACCAACTTCGTTAAAAGGTTCATTGTATCTCAGATTCATGTACATGATCATCCTGGCAACATCACCACGCCATTCATCACCGGGATAGAAAGTGTTATTATTTACCAGTTTATACTTCCCATCTCCATCAACATAAGGAAAGTTCAACCTTGATTCATTTATTTCAATATCGGCTACCCGAAGAATGTGCAGGTCGGCAATGGCGTCACCTTCAAGAAGGGATTTTGGATAAACGTGCTCTGTGTTGAATGTTTGAACATCATTAGGATTACCTGAAGATTGGTACTCATCTTTACTTCTGCTTTCGCCCGAATATAGTAAGAGGACATTTGCAGGGTTAGATGGATCTTCATCGGCATCATAGAGGTGAACATGACGATCTGTATACCCAAGAATATTTTTATGTTTCTCTATGGTAAGAACTGCAAGTTCATCATAAAGCTCTTCAGTAGAAAGTGTAAAATCTACACCGTCATAATACCCAACAAGTGCATCGGGAATCACATAAATACTTTCTTGCTCAGGAACTTCGGGATCTACCGGCGGATTAGGAACCTTATTATTGTCATCGTCTGTACTACAGGAAATTAGAAATAAAATACTGACTAATGGTAAATAAATGTATTTTTTCATTCTTGTAAATATGGATAAAAAAAAACCGCCACTAAAAGTGACGGTTTGGATTGTTTAGCTGTTATTCGTTGAGGACGAATTCCCCTTCATCATTTACGATGACATTTACGCTATATGTAGCAGGTGCTCCTGCATAACCTATAAAGTAAACGAGGAACTTCTGGCCAGTTTCAGCTTCTGGGAATCTGGCTTCAAGTATGGTAACAATATTTTCAAATGCAGCATCATAATCATCCTGATCCCAATAGTTGAAGTTACCATATTGTTCATTTCCTGTAAGTGCATAGTCGGCAGGAGTCAATGTATAGATAATTGTATTGTCTGGCTCCCATGCAGTACCATTGTGACCATACTGCAATACCATTTCTACAACACCAGCAGTAGTTGACCATTTTTGACCATCGTAGTTAAAGATCTGAATTACTTCAATGGTATTACCATTACCTATGTGAAGATTATAAAGAATAGTCTCAGTGTCCCCTTTAAGAGCATAAGGATATTTCAATCTTAAAAAGTTAGGAATAATCTCTTCTGCATCTTCACGGTTAGAGAAGTTTTTATAACGACCCTGTCCCATTTCCTCATAATCCTCATCGGTTAAAGTGTAAGGTACCACCCAGGTATTATTAGCTTTTACATAAAGCTTTGTTTCATCACTGGTATTTCCCGAAGAGTAGTACTTGTATGTAAGCTCAACTGCATCACCACCTTCTGCCTGTGGAAATTTATAATTTAGGAACCTCACCATATCATCGGAGCTGTCAAAATTCTTGTATTTGAAATTCAACGCCAGATAATCTTCTTCGGTAACAGTATATGCTACTGCTTCACCAACCTCAATTAAAGGGTTTGCAATATTAGCAGTTATAGAAGCCAAAGACTGGTTACCCCAAAGCGGATAGGTTTCATCAAGGTATGCAGGGATCTCAATATTTGCACTGTCTATTGACGCAAAATATTCATTATCAAGACCCATAGCCGTATAATCTTCTTCGGTAAGGGTGTACTCGAGAGTTCCTACCAAAGGATCGGTCGCGATGATTTCATCGATCTCTGCATGAATGTCATCCATAGGATCGCAACTTGTAAAAGTCGCACCTATGACCATCATTAATAAATAAACTAATTTTTTCATTTTTCCTTTTTTTAGAAATTAAGCTTAGTTCCGATGTTGAAGGTTCTTCCAAAACCATAGAAGAAACCACTGTCTCTCGCAACAGAAATATATTCTGTATCCAATACGTTGTTTACGTTTCCAATCAATGTAGCATCAAATCCGCCAAAGTCGAAATTGTAGGTTAAACCAAAATCTATCAAACCGTAAGCAGGTACTTCATAAGACTGCCCAAGCGTTGGATCATCACGTCTTGCAGGATCAAAATCGGAATACAGACTGTCAAAGTAATTCCAGTTTAAACGAATGTGAGTACCTTCCATTGGCTCGAAATCGGCACCGGCAGCAAAACTGTTTTGAGCAGAACCACCAACTTTTAGACCACCGATGTAAAGGTTTACTTCGCGTAAAAATTCTCCGGTTTCATCAATAACGGCAACTCCTGTTACGTCATTCTCCCAGGTCCAGTCTCCAATAGAGGCCATACCATTAAGAGTAAGGTTCTCAAATGGGCGATAGTTAACTTCTAACTCTATACCCTGGTGAAGCGCATTAAGACCTAGAATGTTTGCAGAACCAAAAGTTCCATCTTCCTGACGGAAAGTCTCGGTTAATGTCTTGTCATCCCACTTCGTGTAGTAAGCGTTAAGGTCTACTCTAAAGTTACGACTTCTAAAACCGTATCCCAACTCTGCACTAAAGATTTTCTGATTCTCAGCATCTTCATTGATATCATTGGTGTTGTTAAGGAATACAGCGTTCATAAAAGGCGCTTTTTCAAAATAACCAATGTTTGCAAAAACATTATGAGTATCAGTAAGGTTGTAGTTAGCACCACCTTTTGCACTGTAACCAAAGAAGTCTACCCATTCGGTTTCCTGATTTCCTACTTCATATCTAAAGTAATCGATTCTTTTGTAGGAAGTGTTTGAAGCAGCAACATTAATAAAAGCAGAAAGTGCATCTTTTGAATACTCTGCCTGTGCAAAAGCACCTAGCCACCCTACAAGACCGTCATTATAGTAATCAATCTTATCTCCAACCTGTGCTGTATTTAAAGGATTGTTTACATTAGAATCATCAAAAACATATTGACCTCCTAATAAATCAGTAAGTTCAGTATAATGCTCACCTTCGTAATATCTCACATCTATACCTCCCGTTACTTCAAGGTTTTCTACTACTTCGGAAGAAATTGTAGATAGAAGTCCGTACCACTCATGGTTGTTTCTTGAAGCCCTCAAGTAAGTTTCTGAACCTAAAGCTCCAAGCTCCACATTTTCTTCTACAATAAGGTCAAGGTTTACAGGCTGAAGAAAGCCGTCTCTGTATTTGGAATCAAGGCCAAACTTGTTGACACCACCAAAACCTCCACCTCCACCGGAACCGAAGGAAGCATAAGCAACTGTAGACAATTTTGTGTTATCTGATATATCCCAGTAATGGTTTAGAGATATTTGCGGCTTATGGAAGAAGTTGTCTTCAATACTAACCACCTGTCCGTCACGATAACCCCAGTCTCTGTTAAAACGGGTACCGCTTTCACTTTGTCTGTAAGTTATTAACTGCTCAGCATTTTGACGTTGACCATGCTCCTGTTGTGCACCAAAGGCAGTAAAGGAAAGTTCATGATCTTCACCAAGTTCTTTAGCTATATTCACAAAGTATGAAAAACCAGAGAATTGAGTTCCATCAACATATCCATCTCCCTCAGTTTTGGAACCAGACACAGTTGCTGCCCAGCCATTATCCATTTTTCCGGTTGAAAGTGTTGCGCCCACTTTATTATACCCGTCATTTCCTAAAGAGTAAAGAATGCTTCCACCTTTTTCTGCATCGGTAGTTTTAGTCACAATGTTAATTGTTCCACCAATAGAAGGCACAGCAACTTTTGAAGCTCCAAGCCCACGCTGAACCTGCATAAATCTTGTAACATCTGAAAGACCAGCCCAGTTACTCCAGTATACACGACCATTTTCCATATCGTTCACCGGAATCCCGTTGATCATCACGGCGATGTTCTCAGAATCGAAACCTCTCAGTCTAATTTCTGCATCACCAAAACCACCACCACCTTTGGTTGCGTAAACTCCCGGAGTGGATTTTAAAATTTCAGGAAATTCCTGATTTCCCAATCTTTGCTCAATTGCTTCAGCTTTAATCGTAGAAACAGCCACCGGAGTTTTACGATCAATCGCAATTGAATAAGAAGTAATAATCACTTCTTCTAATGCATCAGCATCTGGCGAAATTAAAATTCTGCCAAGATCAACAGTTTGTCCATTCTGAACTGTAAATGGCACGCGAATTGCTTCAAATCCTACGTAAGTAATTTCAACAACTCCCGATGTACGATCGGTTTGAATACTGAATTTACCACCAAAATCGGTCATGCCACCTGCGTTGGTGCCCACTACCAGTACGTTTGCACCTGGCAGCGGCGCATCCATGTCAGAATCGATTACCGTACCGGTAATAGTTCCTTGTGCAAAAATTGTAGCTGACGTTAAAAAAAACGCTAACGCTAAAAATTTTCTCATTGTGTAATTTGTTAGTTTGTGTTTATAAAGTTGCTGCAAAAGAACAACTTTCTTTAAAAATATCCTTTAACTAAAGGTTAAGAATTTTTCACAAAAACCGCAAGGTTTTCAACAAAGCACAAAAAGAAACACCCCCCTGTTTACCAGAGGGTTGCTTAAAAAATGCGTATTTAGCTAACTAACTGTTATTCTGAAAGATAAAATTTTAACAAATTCTTGGTGGAAGAATCATGCGCTCCCACGTCATTTTTCTCGATTTCATCAAGAATAGCAGTTGCAAGTTGCTTGCCCAATTCCACCCCCCATTGGTCGTAACTGTATATGTTCCAGATAATACCCTGTACAAAAATTTGATGTTCGTACAATGCAATTAGCTTTCCAAAGCTTTCAGGAGAAAGTTGGTCTACAAGAATAGTGGTGGTCGGATTGTTCCCCTTAAAAACCTTAAATGGCAATATTTTTTCAATCTTTTCTTCGGAAGTATTTTTATCCTCCAGTTCTTTTCGAACTTCTTCTGAAGATTTCCCCTGCAGTAAAGCTTCGGTCTGCGCAAAATAGTTTGCCATCAACTTATTATGATGCTCCTGCTCGTTATGGAGTGACTTTTTGAAGCCAATAAAATCGGCAGGAATAAGTTTTGTTCCCTGGTGAATTAGCTGAAAGAAAGCATGCTGCGAATTAGTACCGGGTTCACCCCAAACAATATTTCCGGTTTGGTAGTTCACCTCGTTACCATTGCGATCTACACCTTTTCCATTACTTTCCATAATTGCCTGTTGCAGGTAAGCAGGGAAACGGTGAAGGTACTGCGTATAAGGAATGACTGCCTGGGTTTCAGCTTTAAAGAAGTTGTTGTACCAGACTGTCAAAAGTGCCAGTTGAACGGGAATATTTTTTTCGAACGATGTCTCCTTAAAATGTTCATCCATTTTACGGGCACCTTCGAGTAGCGAATTAAAATTATCATACCCAATAGAAAGACTTATAGAAAGCCCTACAGCGCTCCAGAGAGAAAAACGGCCTCCAACCCAGTCCCACATGGGGAAAATGTTCTGAGTTTCAATCCCAAACTCTTCTACCGCCTTTACATTACTCGAAACAGCTACAAAATGTTTAGCCACAGCATCGGCCGGTGCTTTTTTGGTGAACCACTTTCTAATTGTAGTGGAATTTGCCAAAGTTTCCTGAGTTAAGAAAGATTTTGATACGATAATGAAGAGGGTAGTCTCAGGATTAAGGTCTTTAATTACCTCCTGTACATGGTCTCCATCAACATTAGATACAAAATGTACTTTCAGATGGTTTTTATAATACTCAAGTGCTTCAGTAACCATTACCGGGCCAAGGTCTGAGCCCCCAATCCCAATGTTCACAACATCGGTGAAAGCCTTACCTGTAAAGCCTTTTTTGGCACCTGTAATAACCGAATAAGAAAACTCCCTGATCTTCTCTTTGACCTCATAGACTTCAGGCATTACGTTCTCACCGTCAACTCTCACATCGACATCAGCTTTGCTTCTCAAGGCTGTATGCAATACGGAACGCCCCTCGGTCCTGTTGATTTCTTCCCCTTCAAAAAGGGCATTTATAGCATCCTTTAATCCGACTTCTTCAGCAAGAGCAGTAAGGAGGTCACGTGTTTCTTCAGTAATTAAATTTTTGCTGTAGTCTACATAAAAATCTTCCCACTTAAGAGTAAAGGCATCGGCCCGATTAGGGTCTTTTTGAAAAGCTTCCTTTAGGTTAAGATCTTTTATTTCAGAAAAGTGAGCCTGAAGTTTTTTCCAGGCTTTGGTATGGATTGGATTAGTGTTAGTCATTTTAAATAGGTTCTTTAAATTCAATTTTTCCCAGCTCCGTCTTCAAAGGCTCAATAGCCGCAAAGTAAGACGGGATGTATTTATCTTCAATAGGCTCGGCTGCCGGAAGGTTTTGACGGAATGGATCTACCTGCACGCCATTCTTCCAGAAGCGGTAGCAAACATGCGGCCCGGTGGCCAGTCCTGTACTACCTACATAGCCAATAATATCTCCCTGCTTTACACGCTGCCCCTGCTTTACTGCACGTTTTGACATGTGCAGGTACTGGGTGGTATAGGTGCCGTTGTGTTTTATCTTGACATAATTACCATTTC
Source organism: Salinimicrobium sp. WS361 (assembly GCF_050750585.1). Lineage (NCBI taxonomy): Bacteria > Pseudomonadati > Bacteroidota > Flavobacteriia > Flavobacteriales > Flavobacteriaceae > Salinimicrobium > Salinimicrobium sp. WS361. Next base: position 87,101 of record NZ_JBOJLM010000001.1, on the reverse strand, counting down.
CGGCAGTGTAGGAAGATGCGATAACCACACCATTTGCTGTACTCCAGATTGGCGTACCATGAGGTGCTGCGTAATCTGTACCTTTATGAGCCTTCCATCTTTGCTGCACCGGATGAAATCTTCTAGGGCTAAAACGAGATGAAATACGGGTGAAATTAAGAGGTGCCTTTAAAAAGAAACTCTGTAGTGGCCGCGCCTTTTCATCGTAGTAGTCGCGTTCTCCCGAAGTAGAATCTACCATGAAATTAAAGGCGTAATAAGGCTTATCTTCATGGTAAAAAACCGAAGCCTCAATATTCTCGATCCCGGCATAAATGCTGTCATTAATGTAACGCTCGTTGTAGACCAGCTTAAACCTGTCTCCTTTCTGTAACCTGAAGAAATCTATACTCCATTGATAGATATTGCTCATTTCATGCGCAATGAGATAGCTTAGCCCCTCGTCTTGTATAGCCTCGGTCAAACTGGAATTTATAACCCCAGAAACTGATCTTTTTGTAATGGTAACGGGCTTTTTGGCAGTATATACCGAAATGCTGTCGCGTAGATCTACCACGGTATAATTTACAAGGTCATTCTCATAAATAAATACATTTGGAGTTGCAGCCGAATCCCGGCTCTTTAAAATGGCATAGGGTTTGCCAAGAACTATTTTACGCGGATTAAAAGTATCACGTACTTTGTTGACGATTTCAAAAATCTTATTCGGGTCTACCCCATGCGTACCCAGAATAAGTCCAAAACTATCACCAGAACGTATGGTGTCGCGCACCACTTCATAATCATTTAATACAAAACCAAACTCTTTTACAATAGCTGGCGCCTTTACTTTAACAGTGTTATCGGCTATTTCAGGTTTTTCATTGTGGTTATTACAGGCAGTCATAACCATCATCAGCATTAGCAGGTAACCAAGTCTTTTCACTTTCAATATTTTATTAATTTATCATTTCTTCTACCCATTGTCTACCCCATTCCTTTTTTTCCTCTTCACTCCAAAGTTCGGGAAAGAAGAAAATCTTTTGGAAACTGGGTGGCAAAAACTCTTTCCAGTTTGTACCTCCCGTAGCTTTTACAGCATGTTTCTTTGCTACAAGGTAACGTTGCGCTGCACCAATATGAACCAGAAGCCAGTTTACATTGACTGCAACATCCAGATTACGCAACGCCGAAATAAGATTTTTATTGTTTTTTTCTTCCTGCGGAAGTTTGTCATATAGCGCAAGAAGGTTTTTACCCTGAAGCTTATGAGATAGCCGCAAGAACTCATCATCATATTTTTGTTCAAACTGCCTAAGGGTAAGTGTTTTCTCTCCCGTATCTGAACTAATCCCGCCACGCTTCCAATAGATGTTTTGATACACCTCCTGAAGGTTATCATTAGTGCAATATGCTTCCCGATTTGCCTGCAACACCAGGTTTTGAAGTGGAGTTGCATAAATCTCTATCATCCTGAACTGGGCAGACTGGAATCCGCTGGCCGGTAAAAGGGCCATCCTGAATTTAAGGAACTGCTCCCGGTCCATCCCCTTAATCATTACATCAAAAGAATGGGTTAGAATGTGGAAGTATCGTACGATACGATTAAGTCTTTCAGTAAATAAATCGGCTTTGAGCTCTTCAGCTTCAACCAGCTGCTTCATTTCATGGAGCACCAGCTTAAAATAAAGTTCTGTAATTTGATGATACCCTATAAAGATCTCCTCGTCTGGAAAATGAGTTTTGGGTTTCTGCAGGCTCAAAAGGGTATCGAGTTCGATATAATCCCAGTAGGTAAGGTATTTGTCGTATAGTAGACCATCGAGATAAGAGCCAAGGTCCTGGCCAGAATTTCGGAATTTTTCTTCCAGCTGCCGCACCTTTTCGGCTATCTCGGGCTTTATGACGCTCATATTTAATTCATTATTATATTCAACGGATATTTCAAGCCTTTAAAAGCATCAATATCAGCATTCAGAGAACCTACAGCAAGATCGGCTTTGATCTTAAGAGGCATGCGATTTTTATCATCACTAACCCATATTGTAAGGCTTTCTTTCTTTTCAAAAACCCTTCCTGCTAACACGTAGGGCTGAAATTTTAATGCCGCAATATTACCCATTTTTGTTTTGACGACCTCCCTCCCCAGGAATTTTAACTTAAAATCGTGATTCTCGTCATCTATAAACATTTTGATGCTAAACATCTCTCCCTTTTCAATAGCACTTACATCAAGATTATTACGCAAGTAATAGAAAGAAGAAAGCATATCCTGAACATTCTCGGGGATAGAGTAGGTATTCCTGGTGTTGCGTTTCCTATTAAAAACATGGGCGGTATTACTGTCATGATCAAAATCTACAAGTAGATCTCGGGTATGGCCACCTTCATCTATTTGCCTTACAAACCTGAGTGGCGCACCACTCTTCTTATCCATAAAGGTTTCATAGTTATCATCAACTTTAAAGAACAGGTGCAGTAAACCTGTAGATTTTCCCTTCCCCACCACATGATACACAGGTTTATTTCTTAGGGTGGTCTCCTTCACTTCAAGGGTCGCAAAGCTCGCGTTGAACATGCCGTAGTGAATACGGAACCTAAACCATTCGCCGGCGTCAAAAGCCTGATGAGACTGAGCCGAAACATTGAGAGCTATAAGTGAAATTATAATCGCTGTAATCTTCTTCATTTTATACAAATAGGTTTTTTTTGATATGACAATTACAATTTCTATTCCAAATGTATTAAAAACAAAAAGCCCCGTCAAATGAATGACGGGGCTTTTAATCTTATTAACCAACTAAAACTTAAATTATGAAAAAAAAGTAATTTTTTTTCCCAATCCTGGTAACCACTCCAAAATTGCGGTGCAAAAGTCTTACATAAGTCGCTATTACACAACTAAAAAAATAACTTTAACGCAACTTCTTGTAAAAACCTATTTTTTTAAGTCTTAATCTAAATAATCAATGAGTTGGTATCCAAATTACAGCGTTCCCCGCAAGTTTTGTTCTCTTTCTATAGCTTCAAAAAGGGCTTTAAAATTACCTTTCCCAAAGGATTGTGCTCCTTTCCTTTGAATGATCTCAAAAAACATAGTTGGCCTGTCAAGAACCGGCTTGGTAAATATCTGCAACAGGTAACCTTCATCATCACGATCTATCAAAACCCCAAGCTCCTTTAGTGGCTCGAGTTCTTCATCAATTTCTCCCACACGATCTAAAACATCGTCGTAATATGCCTCGGGAACATAAAGGAATTCTACTCCCCGGTCCCTCAAAGCAGTGACAGTTTCAATGATATTATCAGTGGCCACAGCGATGTGCTGTACGCCGGCACCATTGTAAAAATCGATGTATTCTTCTATCTGGGACTTTTTCTTTCCTTCGGCGGGTTCATTGATAGGAAATTTGATCCGGCCGTTTCCGTTACTCATCACCTTACTCATCAAAGCAGTGTATTCCGTAGAAATATCCTTGTCATCAAAAGAAACCATTTGCGCAAAGCCCATTACTTTAGCGTAGAACTCACACCACTTGTTCATTTCATTCCATCCCACATTTCCTACCATGTGATCAATGTATTTTAGACCTACATCTTTCACCTGGAAATTAGGTTTATATTCCTTGTAGCCAGGCATAAATGGGCCTGAATAATTTTTTCTTTCAACAAATACGTGCACTGTTTCGCCATAGGTGTGAATTCCCGAAAGCACTACATGCCCATGTTCGTCACTCACTTCTTTAGGCTCAAAGTAAGATTTTGCACCCCGTTTTGTAGTCTCTTCATAGCTCTTACGGGCATCATCTACCCACAGCGCTACTACTTTAACGCCATCTCCATGCTTGTCTATATGTGCATTTATTTCGCCTCCCGGCTGCAAAGGACTGGTTAACACCAATCTAATTTTTCCCTGCTGCAGCACATAGGAAACCCTGTCTTTGCTCCCAGATTCCAATCCCGAATAAGCTACAGGCTGAAAGCCCCAGGCTTGTTGATAATAAAAGGCTGCCTGCTTTGCATTTCCTACATAGAGTTCAACAAAGTCTGTACCCAATATAGGCAGGAAATCTTCGGCTTGTGGCACCGTCTTTTTTATTTCTGTTGTGTGTTCTGTAGACATATATAAATATATTTTAGGCCGCTGCGCGACATGTTTCTTTAAGGTGTAATTTAATGAACCCTCAAAAATGCCATTTTTGAAGGGTTTTATTTTTTAATGGTCAAGCCATGATTTATGGTAAGAGTCATCGGCGATCTCCATGGCATCTTCGGTCACCATTAAGGGCTTAAAAGTATCTACCATTACTGCCAGCTCTTCGGTCTCGGTCTGGCCTATACTTCGCTCCACGGCTCCCGGGTGTGGCCCGTGAGGAATACCCGCCGGATGCAAAGAAATATGCCCGGCCTCAATATCGTTCCTGCTCATAAAATCACCGTCTACGTAGTACAACACCTCATCGCTGTCTATATTGCTGTGACTGTAAGGTGCAGGTATACTTTCGGGGTGGTAATCGTAAAGACGGGGGCAAAAAGAACATACCACAAAGGCATCGGTCTCAAAAGTTTGGTGTACCGGCGGCGGCTGGTGAACTCGGCCGGTAATAGGTTCAAAATCATGAATTGAAAAAGCATAGGGATAGTTGTAACCATCGTAACCCACCACATCAAACGGATGCGACGCATATACCATATCAAATATTTTCCCCTGTTTCTTAATCTTGATCAAAAAGTCCCCTTTTTCGTCATTCGTTTCCAGCTCATAAGGCCTTCTAATATCCCTTTCACAAAAAGGCGAATGCTCCAGCAACTGCCCAAAATAATTCCGGTAGCGTTTAGGAGTATAAATTGGCCTTCTCGATTCTACAATGAACAACCTGTTCACCTCATCATCAAAATCAAGTTTATAAATGGTTCCGCGGGGAATTAGCAGGTAATCTCCGTATTTAAAATCGAGATTTCCCAGGTGGGTTCTTAACTTCCCGCTGCCTTTATGAATGAAAAGCAACTCATCTGAATCTGCATTTTTATAGAAATAATCTTCTGTAGATTTTTGTGGCGCAGCCAGGGCTATATCTACATCGCTATTGGTAAGCACCACTCTTCGGCTCTTCAGGTAATCTGGGTCTGGTTTTACCTGGAAACCTTTAAACCTGTAAGACTGTATATTCTTTTCAGTAGCCACTTTCGGCTGTACATCATAGCTTCCTTTAATCTCTTTTACCTGCGTAGGCCGCTGCTCATGATACATATTGGTATACATTCCGTCGAAGCCAATGGTTCCAAAAAGCTGTTCATAGTACAGACTTCCATCGGTCTTTCTAAAGACGGTATGTCTTTTATGCGGAATTTTTCCGAGGGTATGATAAAAAGGCATGTTAGCGTATTTTAATGAAAACGTTTTCGTAAATTCCCGTAATAAGTCTCAAAACTCCTGAAGGAACAGCTACAAATATGAACAATTTTTAGCTAAATATCCGTTAAAGGACCTCTAAAACCAGAAGCCCAGGCTAAAATACCACTGACTTTCTTTCCTTTCGGGTGAAATAGAATATTTTACCTCGACAGGGCCTAAAAAGGTCTCCAGGCCATATCCTATAGCATATCCCGAATACTCCGGCCATTTGATCCAATTCCCTCCTTCAAAAAGTTTATTTTCAACATTGGCAAAATTAGCACTAAGAATGAGGTGGCTGTTTTCCAGAAATTTGTAATCGAGCTCCAGCAGACCTTTGGTAAAACTATCTCCCGAAAGGTTTATAAATTCATAACCGTAGAAAGAGGTAAAGTTGTTAATGAAGTCATTACCGTAACCGCCCAAAAAGAAGTCAAAAATATTATTCGCACGACTACCAATCCTGAACCCAGCTTCCGAAGAAATTCTTACCGCCAACTGCTCTACAGGAGAAAAAGCAGCTCCAAGAGTTCCCTTTGTAACAGAAAATGGTGAAAAATCATCTCTTGAGGACAGGAGGTGCCAGTGAAAATCACTTTCAAAATAAACACCGCGTGTGGGGAAATATTTAGAATCCCTGCTGTCATAAACCAAATACCCGAAAGGAGCATAATAGGAACTGTCATCAAACTCACCATTTGACAACTGTGCAGGACCTGAGGTATTAACAGTCTCTGAAGTTACACTAAGATGTTTGTGCTCCAGGCCTACCCCAAAAGAAAATACCTGCTGAAAAAGCGTCTCTAAATAAAGCTGATTTGTAAAATCTTCATAGTCTATCTCCAATTTATTGATCCCGTCACTTTCAAATCCCGAATTTTCATTAGCAAGGTCAAACGAAACTCCTTTACTAAAGCTATTGTATCTTGACCTAAACCCCACACTCCAATAGTAGCCTTTATCAATATAGTAGTTGAAATTATACCTGAAGTCATCTCCCAGAACCACATCAAGGGAACTTACATCATTAGCCACAAGTAAACTTTTATGAGTAATATTAAGGAGCACACCACTGTGATAGACATTGTCATAATGAACTCCCATTCTCAAAAGAGTTTTACTTGAATTTTCCTCAAGCTGCAGCACGAGGGCGTGACCTCCGTTTGAAGGGACAAGCCGGTAATTTATCCGGTTAAAGTTCCTGGTGGCCGAAAGGTTATTGATCCCAAGGTTTAAATCTTTGTAGGTAATAGTATCGGGCGACTGAATTTTCAATTTCCCCATAATATATGCCCTGGGATAAGAGGTATTCCCTTCTATCTGAACCCCGGTGATGTACAAAGATTCAACAGGTGAAATGTAATTCTGCGGCGCCGGCTTTTCTTTCTGCCTGGCCGCAATCTCCTTCAGGTTGGGCAACATTGCCCGCGCAGCGGCCTCGCCCTCATCAATGATCTCCCGACCTTTTTCAAACGAAACTACAGAGAAAGGTTTGATGTCAGGATCTATATAAACATCGGTCTTTTCAATTTTGTCGCGCATATCGGTGATGGTCCTGAAGTTACTTACCTGGGTAAGGATATCAAAGACCGACCTGAGTTCATCCCTCTTCATAAGAGTGTCCTGCACGTCGACCCCAATAATGATATCTGCGCCTCTGCGCTTCACCTCTTCTACCGGATAATTATTTACAACTCCCCCGTCTACCAGCAATTGGCCGTCAATGATCACCGGACTGAACAGGCTTGGGATGGCTGCACTTGCCGAAATGGCCTGCGGTAGATGCCCCTCATCAAGCAAAACTTCCTTTCCGGTTTCAATGTTGGCAGCAACAGCAAAGAAAGGAATAGGCAAAGTCTCAAAATCCTGATTTTCCTCCAAATGCAGCGTTAGCTTAGACATGAGGTTGTAGACATTTTGCCCCCTTGAAAGCGCAGACGGAAAACTAATATTAAAGTTATCGAAGGGCAGCGTAAGTGCATATTTTTCTGAATCCCTTTTCTCGTAAAAAGTCTTGGCACTGCGGGGCAGTTCGTCCTGGAGCAGGATATTAAAGTTGATGGTTTGAAAAATACTGTCCAGCTGGTGAGCCGAATAGCCTGCAGAATAAAGAGCTCCAACAATAGCCCCCATACTGGTACCGCCAATAACATCAATGCGCACCCCGGCTTCTTCGAGCACCTTAAGCACCCCAATATGAGCCAGGCCCTTGGCCCCGCCCCCACTAAGTACCAAGCCTACCTTTGGATCTTCCTGTTCCTGGGCAATTCCCGGCAGGAGTCCCAAAAAAAGGAAAAATATGCACAGTTTTTTAGTCATTTTCTGAATGGTAAAATTGATAGATCAGCGTGGCCTTAGATTTCCCAATGACCGAAGATAAACTTTCTATCGACGCTTCTTTCACTCTTTTTACAGACCTGAAATTTTTGAGCAACTCTACCACGGTCTTTTCTCCAATTCCCGGAATCTCTTCAAGTTCGGTGTTAAGGGCAACACTGCTGCGCTTTTGCCTGTGAAAGGTAATACCAAACCGGTGCGCCTCATTCCTCAACTGCTGAATGATCTTAAGGGTTTCCGATTTTTTATCGAGGTATAAAGGAATAGAATCTCCCGGATAAAAAATTTCCTCGAGCCTTTTTGCTATTCCAATAATGGCGATCTTTCCTCTTAGCCCGAGTGTCTCCAAAGCTTTTACGCCCGAAGATAACTGGCCTTTCCCACCGTCAACTATCACCAGCTGCGGCAAAGGTTCACCTTCTTCAAGAAGTCTGCGGTACCGCCTGAAGACCACTTCTTCCATAGAAGCAAAATCGTTAGGCCCCTCAACAGTTTTAATATTGAATTTGCGGTAATCTTTTTTACTGGCCTTACCATCTTTAAAGACCACACAGGCTGCCACAGGATTACTCCCCTGGATGTTTGAGTTGTCAAAACATTCAATATGCCTTGGCTCCTCGTTTAGCCTGAGATCCTGTTTCATCTGGGCCATAATCCGATTAACATGACGGTCTGGATCTACGATCTTCATTTGCTTGAAGCGTTCCTGCCTAAAGTATTTTGCATTTCTTGTAGAGAGATCGACAATTTGTTTTTTATCTCCCAGGACGGGTACAGTCACCTTAATTTCTTCACCCACATCAACCTTAAAAGGAACATATATTTCACGGGTGAGAGAATTGAACCTTTGCCTGATCTCGGTGATGCCCAGCTCCAGTAGCTCCTGATCTGTCTCGCTGAGCTTCTTCTTCATTTCTATAGTATGAGACCTTATAATGGCCCCATGTGACAACTGCAAAAAGTTCACATAGCCATACCCCTCATCGCTCACAATTGAAAACACATCTACATTATTGATCTTTGGGTTCACCACCGTAGACTTCGCCTGATAGTTCTCTAAAATGTCAATTTTTGTCTTGATTTTTTGTGCCTCCTCAAATTCCATTTTTTCGGCGTGGTCTTTCATTTGCTGCCTAAACTGCTGTAAAGAGTCCTTAAAATTCCCTTTGACGATTTGGCGTATTGCGTCAATCTTTTTCTGGTACTCTGCTTCAGCTTCATAAGCTTCACAAGGCCCCATGCAGTTCCCAAGATGGTACTCCAGGCACACCTTGTACTTCCCGTTCCTTATTTTATCTTCAGCAAGATCATAGTTGCAGGTGCGAAGAGGATAAACGCCCTTAATCAAATCCATAAGCGTGTGGATGGTCTTGAAACTGGTAAAAGGGCCGTAGTATTCACTGCCATCCTTAACTAACCGGCGGGTAGCAAAAACCCTCGGAAATCTCTCATTTTTTATGCATATCCACGGGTAAGTCTTATCGTCTTTCAACATTACGTTGAAGCGCGGCTGGTGCTTCTTAATGAGGTTATTTTCCAGGAGAAGCGCATCGGTTTCCGAAGAAACCACGATATGCCTTATCTCATGGATTTTTTTCACCATCACGCGAATGCGATGGCTGTCATTGTTCTTGGTAAAGTATGAAGTGACCCTTTTTTTGAGGTTTTTAGCTTTTCCCACGTAAAGGATCCTTCCGTTTTTGTCAAAGTACTGGTAGACTCCCGGATTTTCGGGGAGGGTTTTTAATTGTACTTCCAGCTTATTTTCCTCCATGCTTCAAAGGTAAAATATTAGAATTTGCCTTTTTGGATAGCTTCGGGTGTATAGTGTTAAAAATTTCTTCTGAAGCTTCAGGTGTCAAAAATGTCAAAAAGAAGGATTACTTCGGAAGAAACCGGAATCATAAAGAGGGTTTAAAGTGACTTCCGAAGCATAAAACGGATGGGGAGTTACTTCATTTTCAGCTTAATATATTTTCAGAAATAGTTAAGATTTTAAAAATCTGCTTTTAGTACCTTGCGTTCATGGAAAAAATTACCATTGGCCGTTTTGACAAGGCAGATTTTCCCGATCTACACCTCGAAGACATAGCAGTTAAGGTAGATACAGGAGCCTATACCTCATCAATTCATTGCGACCACATCGTTGAAGAAAAAGGAGTGCTTAAATGCACTTTTTTAGATGAAGAACACCCCCTGTATAACGGCAGGACGTATAGGTTTAAAGATTACGACATCGTCTTTGTAAAAAGCAGCAATGGCATAGTTCAAAAACGATATCAAATCCAGACCACGATCACCCTGTTTGGAAAGACCCGGAAAATTTCCCTGTCCCTTTCGGCACGGCAGGAGATGAGATTTCCCGTACTTTTGGGCCGTAAATTTATAACAAGAAAATATATCGTAGATACCGAGTATTACGATCTGTCTCATAAGAAGAAACAAGAATGAATATAAAGATCCTTTCCAGGAATAGTAGCCTGTACTCTACACAGCGACTTGTAGAGGCAGCTAAAAAAAGACATCACGACGTTGAGATCATTGATCCTCTCAAGTGTGACCTTATTATTGAAAAGAAACACCCGAGTATATACTACAAAGGGCGACATATTGAAGACGCCGATGCGGTAATTCCACGAATTGGAGCCTCGGTTACTTTTTACGGTACGGCAGTGGTACGTCAATTTGAGATGATGGGCGTATTCTCTACTACCGAATCACAGTCTCTGGTAAGGAGCCGCGATAAACTGAGAAGCCTGCAGGTACTTTCCCGCGCCCGTCTTGGGCTTCCCAAAACTGTGTTCACCAATTATTCTAAAGATGTTGGGGAAGTGATAGATCATGTGGGCGGAGCACCCTTAATTATTAAACTGCTTGAAGGAACACAAGGTCTCGGAGTTGTTCTTGCTGAAACAAAAAATGCAGCCGAATCGGTCATTGAAGCTTTTAACGGGCTGCAGGCAAGGGTAATTGTACAGGAGTTCATAAAGGAAGCCGGTGGTGCCGATATTAGGGCGTTTGTTGTGGATGGTCATGTAGTGGGCGCCATGAAGAGACAGGGAAAAGAAGGGGAATTCCGTTCTAACCTTCACCGTGGCGGTACTGCAAGTATCATTCAGCTTACAGACGACGAAGAGAACGCAGCCATTAAAGCAGCCAAAGCAATGGGACTGGGTGTTGCCGGAGTAGACATGCTTCAAAGCTCCCGCGGGCCGCTTATTCTTGAAGTAAACTCTTCTCCAGGGCTCGAAGGTATAGAAGAAGCCACTGGAAAAGATATAGCTAAAACCATTATTCGTTATATTGAGCGAAATGTTTAGTGTATGGCATCTATAGATGAGAACAATGTTCTTGAGATCTTAGGGAAAAGAGTACCTCCCGGTAAAAGTGCAACGATTAACTTTAACATGGCAAAACTCTACACCACTACCCATGTAGAAGTGCCAATTATTATTGAAAGGTCAAAAAAACCGGGGCCGGTGGTACTTATTACAGCGGGTATCCATGGTGATGAGATCAATGGCGTAGAGGTGGTGCGCCAGCTTATTGTAAAGGAAATAAACAAACCTGCCAGGGGCACCGTTATTTGTATTCCCATTCTAAATGTCTTCGGATTTTTAAACATGGCACGCGAATTTCCTGATGGGCGCGATCTTAACAGGGTTTTCCCGGGTTCCAAAAATGGCTCTTTGGCGAGTCGTTTTGCCTATCAGTTTGTACAAAAGATACTGCCGGTAGCCGATTTTTGTATGGACTTCCATACCGGTGGGGCAAGTCGTTTTAACGCAGCTCAAATTCGAATAAAAAAAGGGGAGGAAATGGCCATGCATTACGCCAGGATCTTTAATGCTCCTTTTACGATCATCTCCAAGACCATTACCAAATCTTACCGGGAAACCTGTGCAAAACAGGGCAAACCGGTGCTTCTCTTTGAAGGAGGAAAATCTCAGGACAGCAACAAAACCATTGCAAAACAGGGAGTAGAAGGTGTGATGCGCATTCTGGATCATTTTGAAATGCTCAAGCCAAAATTCGATGTACCCGATCCTACAGGAGAAACAATTATCATAGAATACAGCAGCTGGATGAGGGCAAAATATAGTGGCCTTCTACATGTAAAGATACCCTGCGGCAAACACGTGGAAAAAGGTGAATATATTGCTACTATTACCGACCCTTACGGAAAGCTGAGGCACAAAGTAAAAGCTCCAAATACAGGTTACATTATTAATGTGAATGAATCGCCCATTGTTTACCAGGGGGATGCCATTTTCCATATTTCTCTTTCAAAAGAATCATATGAACAAGAAACAGCTTCGGCTTGAGTACAAAGAACTAAGAGACTCCCTCACCCCGGAACATATTGAAGAAGGCAGCCTGGAGATCGCCAATCGCCTCCTGGATCTTCCTATCTGGAACTTTTCTTATTACCACCTGTTTCTGAGCATTTCAGAAAAAAAAGAAGTTGATACACAGCTCATTTTACACATCCTGCAGGGCAAGGATAAGAATATCGTACTCTCAAAGTCAGATTTCAAAAGTGGCTCTCTAACAAATTACCTGCTCACAGACTCCACCGTTATTAAAGTTAACGACTGGGGAATTCCGGAGCCCGTAGATGGCATTGAGATTCCTGCGACAAAGATTGATGTGGTTTTTATTCCGCTACTGGTTTTCGACAAAAAAGGCAACCGAATAGGCTACGGAAAAGGGTTCTACGACAGGTTTCTTTCGCTTTGCACAAAAGAAGTAGTAAAAGTAGGATTATCGTTATTTCCGGCTGAAGAAGAGATTGAAGAAATTAACGAACATGACGTTCCATTGGACTACTGCGTAACTCCCGACAAAATATATAATTTCAAAAATTTGTAAACCTACTGGTTTTCAATTACATTTATTACCTCCCTTATTGGAATTTTAATGCTCAACGATCTCCAGTTAAACAGTATTTTAGAAGACTTTGATGTTGCTTATTGGAAAATCAATGTCTTCTCGAAAAAGATTTCCTGGTCTCCTCACTTCAATCATCTCGTAGGAGATCCAGATACAGGAGGTGACCATTTTGAGTACTTTCTCAATAACATTCTACACAAAGATTACCGGTATGACTTCAGGGAGCATTTTGAAGATCTTACCACTCATTCTAAACCCTTTAATGCTGAAGTCCGCATCAAGCTGGAGAACGGAAAATACCGTTGGTTTGAATGCAGGAATTTAAAGAGCGACGAAGGTGCTTTTGGCGATACAGCCATACTCCTGTTCGTGAACATTCACCAGGCCAAGAGAGACGAATACACCATTGAAGAAAATTTCTTCTACTATCGCGAAACTGCCGAAATGACCTCTACGGGTGGCTGGTATTACGATGTGACTTCGGGCGCTGTTTACTGGGATAATGTAACGAAAAAGATTTTAGACTGCCCTTTAGATCATGAGCCCAAGCCCGAAGATAAAATGCGTTTCTATGCCGAAGATCACCGGGAGAAAGTAACGAACATGTTCCATAAATGTTCAAAATATGGGATCCCTTTCAAGGTGGAGATAAAAATGCGCACCCTTCACAACAGGGAGTTCTGGGTGAGGGCCACTGGCAAGCCGGTTTACAATAACGACCAGGAAATCATTGGGATTCGCGGGGTATTTCAGGATATAGATGAGCAGAAGACCAACGAATTGAACCTTCAAAATTCCCTGGATATTATAGCATCCCAAAATTCCAGATTATTCAATTTTGCACATATTGTATCTCACCAGCTACGCTGCCATAGCAGTAATCTAAGCCTCATCTCTCAACTTCTTGAAGAGTCAAAAACTGCTGAAGATAAGCTTGACCTGCTTATCAATGTAAATGACATTTCAAAAAATCTCGAAAAGGCGATTGTTGACCTCAACACAATAGTCACAAAACAGAACAACCTTAAAAAAGAACGCCGGGTGGTGAAATTTAAGGATGCTCTCGATGTGGTTATTGCCTCTGCCCATTCTCTTATCAAGAGAGAAAATGCGGAGATCATCGCCGAATTTAATCAGTTGAACGAAATAAATTACATTCCGGAATATCTGGAAAGTATTTTGCTAAATTTGATTACAAATGCCATAAAGTACAGGTTCGAGGGCCGAAAACCGGTCATCTTTATCCAGACCTACAAAGAGAATGGAGAAAACATTCTTGAGATAAGCGACAACGGGATGGGAATTGATCTTGATGAGCACGGGGACAAAATGTTCGGAATGTACAAAACCTTCCACCGGCATCCCGAAGCAAACGGAATAGGCTTATTTATTACCAAAAATCAGGTAGAAACCATGGGTGGAAAAATTTCAGTTACCAGCACAGTGAATATTGGCACCACTTTTAAAATTACATTCTAATCTATGGACCAGCCAATAGAACTTGCGTGCATTATAGATGATGACAGGATCTACGTCAATCTGGTAAAGAAGATCATTGAGATCAAGAAGCTTTCGCAAAACCTCATCATCTTCAAAAATGGCAAAGAAGCTCTTGATTATTTTAAAGCTATTCTCGGGAACATAAGTGAAAACAGGCTTCCCGATATCATTTTTCTAGATCTCAATATGCCGGTGATGGACGGCTGGGAATTTCTAAGTGAATTCGTAAAAATTAAAAACAACTTCAATAAGAAGATCACACTTTACGTAGTGAGTTCTTCAATAGATCCCAGGGACCTGCAAAGGGCAAAATCCTTTAACCTGGTTACAGATTACCTGATCAAGCCCATTGAGCTAAAACAATTTGAAAAGATCTTTGATCAGGACGTCGCTTAACTAACGGTTTCTTTAGACTGTTCCTGCTCTTTTTTCTCCTGCGGAAAAACCTTCTTGTTAAAGATGATCAATAGGAAAAATCCTACAGTAATGGCAGAGTCGGCGATGTTGAATACAGGCTCAAAAAAGGTAAAATACTCACCTCCCCAAATTGGAAGCCACTCCGGAAGGTAACCAGACCAGAGAGGGAAATACAGCATATCTACAACATGACCGTACAACAGGGGAGCATAACCTCCCGCTTCGGGCATAAAATCGGCTACCTGATTGTAGCTGTGCTCGAAGATCACTCCATAAAAAACTGAATCTATAATATTACCCACGGCACCTGCAAAGATCAAAGCTATGGCAGTAATAAGAGTACTTGATCCATTTTTTCTCACCGAATCCCATAACCAGTAGCCAATAAACGGTACCGCAATTAACCGGAAGGTGGTAAGCAGTAACTTCCCATACTCGCCGGGAATCTGGGCGCCCCACGCCATGCCTTTATTCTCCACAAAAAGAATCCTGAACCAGTCAAAAACCCTTATTTCATCTCCCAACATAAAGTGGGTTTTAATATAGAATTTTGAAACCTGATCAATTAAGAGGATCACAACTATAAGAGCAGAAGCTTGTTTTAAGGACATCGGGAGTTTTTTAAACGGAGTAAAAATACTAATATTATTTAGTTTCAGTAAGCTTTATATCCCCGTTAATACTGGTTAATACCATATTGTGAATTCCATCGGGAACTTGTGGTAAATTCACAGTGCCATGCCTTGTTTTCGCCTCCACATTCACCTTGCTCACCGTTCCCAGGATGTTACCGTCATAAGTATTGATCACTGCTTCCCCGCTGAAATCGCTAAGGTAACAGGAGCCATTCTTCAGCTCAATAAATACCGACTTATACCTGCCCGAAAGATAGACACTGGCTGTGTTAGAAGTTATCTGCAGCACCATGCCTTCAGGTATTTCCAGGTCTACTTCCATAGAAAAAACTTTATGCGCACTCAATTTGTCATAGCCACTCTGCAAAATTTCCCTGTAGCGGGAGCTCAAAAGAAGAGTATTGCCTTCAAGTTTGGTATCGAGACTAATCTGGTTGAAGTATTCTCCTTCGGTTTTGGTCTTAATCTGGATCTCTTCTGTAGTGCTTGCTTTAATATTGATCCTGTAAATCTCGTCACTTGACAAAACGATTTTGTCAAGGTGAGCTGAAGCTAAAACATCCTGCGTCACCTTCTGCGCACTTGCCGAAAGAGATAATATGAAGAAGAAGATAACGAGATAAGATTTCATAGCGGGAGAAAAACAAAAAACGCTCCAAACCAACGGCAGGAGCGTTTTTTATCATGAGATAACATCACAGTTTATCGCTGCATGTTTTTTGCCTCAATACTTAGAGTAGCATGAGGAACCAGTTTTAATCGCTCTTTGGCAATTAACTTCCCGGTAACTCTGCAAATTCCGTAGGTTTTGCTCTCAATGCGCACAAGGGCATTCTTCAGGTCACGAATGAATTTCTCCTGGCGTATTGCCAATTGAGAGTTAGCCTCTTTGCTCATTGTTTCACTGCCTTCTTCAAAAGCCTTGAACGTAGGAGAGGTGTCATCTGTACCGTTGTTCCCGTCATTCATGTAAGCGCTCTTGTAAAGATCCAGTTGCTCCTTTGCCTTTTCAATCTTGGCAAGGATCAATGTCCTGAATTCCGCCAGCTCTGCGTCGCTGTAGCGTTCTTTTACTTCTGTTGACATAGTTCTTAATGTTTTTTAATTAACAACCTTGTGGTCACTTCATCAAAAGAAACTTCCAGTCCGTTGTTCACTTCTTCTGCTAAGTCGAGATTTGCAGTGAGGGTTTCAGTTTTAATATATTGAATATTTTGTTGAACAGCATCCTCGACAGTGCCGTCCTTTTGTAGGGTCACATCTATTTTATCTGTCACTTCAAAACCGGAATCTTTACGCATATTTTGAATGCGATTTACCAGCTCCCTGGCTATTCCTTCTTTCTTAAGCTCATCAGAAATGGTGATGTCTAAAGCAACAGTAATATTCCCGGAGTTTGCCACTAACCATCCCTCAATATCCTGAGAGGTGATTTCTACATCTCCGCTTTCTAATGTAAGCGAATTCCCGTTAATTTCAACATCGATTGTGCCGTCACTTTCAATTTTCTTGATGTCTTCGGCTGAAAAACTGTTGATCTTACCGGCAACCTGCTTCATATCTTTTCCAAAGCGTGGGCCCAGAACTTTAAAATTAGGCTTGATTTGCTTTACGAGTATGCCCGAAGCATCATCAATAAGTTCCAGTTCCTTTACATTCACTTCAGATTTGATGAGATCGGCCACTGCAGCAATTTCCTTCCTTTGCTGCTCATCCAGAATAGGGATCATCACTCGCTGTAAAGGCTGGCGCACTTTGATCATCTCTTTTTTCCGAAGGGAAAGTACAAGGGAAGAGATGGTTTGCGCTTTTTGCATTTGACGCTCCAGCTCCTTATTCACATAACTGAGATCTACCTCAGGGAAATTCGCTAAATGTACCGATTCAAAACTCTCCTTTTGGGTAGCTTTTTCAAGATCTCTGTACAACCTGTCCATAAAGAAAGGTGCCACGGGAGCTCCCAGCTTGGCTACGGTCTCAAGGCAGGTGTAAAGCGTTTGATAAGCCGAGATTTTATCGGTGCCGTACTCGCCTTTCCAGAATCTTCTTCGGCACAATCTCACATACCAGTTACTCAAATTCTCCTGTACAAATTCTGAAATTGCCCTTGTAGCCCGCGTAGGCTCATAATCGGCATAGAATTTATCAACATTCTCAATGAGCGTGTGTAATTCTGAAAGTATCCAGCGGTCTATTTCTGGTCTTTCCTCCAATGGCACATCGGCTTCGGAATAAGTGAAATTATCAAGATTTGCGTAAAGACTAAAGAAAGAGTACGTATTGTAGAGGGTTCCGAAGAATTTACGTCTTACTTCTGAAATTCCCTCAATATCAAACTTTAAGTTGTCCCATGGGTTGGCATTAGAGATCATGTACCAGCGGGTGGCATCGGGCCCAAAAGCCGCCAGGGTTTCAAATGGATCTACGGCATTACCAAGACGCTTGGACATTTTTTGCCCGTTCTTATCGAGTACAAGTCCGTTAGAAACCACATTTTTATATGCTACATCGTCAAAGGTCATGGTTGCTATGGCGTGCAGCGTATAGAACCATCCTCTGGTCTGGTCAACACCTTCAGCTATAAAATCGGCTTTACGCCAGGTTTTTTCAACTTTTTCGGCATTTTCAAAAGGATAATGCCACTGGGAATAAGGCATAGAACCTGAATCGAACCAAACATCGATAAGATCGGCCTCGCGCTTCATGGGTTTTCCTGAACCTGATACCAGTACAATCCCGTCAACCACATTTTTATGCAGGTCAACTTTGTCATAGTTGTCATCGCTGAAATCTCCAGGCTGGAAGCTTTCAAAAAGATCGGCTTCCATAAGTCCGGCCTCTACGGCCCTGCTCATTTCCTGCTTCAGCTCTTCAATAGATCCTATGATCTTTTCTTCCTTCCCGTCTTCAGTCCTCCAAATAGGTAGCGGGATCCCCCAATATCTGGATCTTGAAAGGTTCCAGTCATTAGCGTTGGCAAGCCAGTTTCCAAAACGGCCTTCCCCGGTAGATTTTGGCTTCCAGTTAATTTCTTTATTCAGTTCATGCATCCGGTCTTTGACCTCTGTGATCTTAATGAACCAGGAATCAAGCGGATAATATAAAATAGGCTTATCGGTTCTCCAGCAGTTAGGATAACTGTGAAGATATTTCTCAACTTTAAAAGCCCTGTTCTCTTCTTTTAATTTGATGGCAATCTCAACATCCACCGACTTTTCGGGGGCCTCACCATCATTGTAATATTCGTTCTTGACATATTTGCCTCCAAACTCCTTTAGCTCGGGCCTGAATTTTCCCTGTAGATCTACCAGCGGAACAAGATTATCATTCTCGTCTTTTACCAGCATTGGTGACACTTCAGGGTTTGCCTGCTTTGCAACCATAGCATCATCGGCACCAAAAGTTGGGGCAGTGTGAACAATTCCGGTACCGTCTTCGGTGGTAACAAAATCCCCAAGAATTACCCGGAAAGCATTTTCGGGATGTTCATACGGCTGCACATAAGGCATCAACTGCTCATACCTGCTTTCTGCAATTTCTTTACCGGTGAAAGACTTACCTGTCAAAAATGGGATTTTCTTATCCCCTTCTTTGTACGCCTGTAAAGCCTCTTCAGAATCTACTTTTTGGAACTTCTTATCGAACTGCTTTTCGGCCAGGTCTTTTGCAACTATAACTGTAATAGGTTCAAAAGTGTATTGGTTATAAGTTTTAACCGTCACATATTCGATCCTGGGGCCAACTGTAAGGGCGGTGTTAGATGGGAGCGTCCAAGGAGTGGTGGTCCAGGCAATAAAGAACAACTCACCTTCAATTTCTGAAAGAAAATCGGGAAGTGTTTCCTTCTTCGCCTTAAACATAGCAGTAACCGTGGTATCGGTCACATCCTGATAAGTACCGGGTTGGTTTAGTTCGTGTGAACTAAGGCCTGTTCCCGCTTTTGGAGAATATGGCTGTATGGTATAGCCCTTGTAAATTAGGCCTTTTTTGTAGATCTGGGAAAGCAGCCACCATACAGTCTCCATGTACTTGGATTTGTAGGTGATATACGGGTCATCCATATCTACCCAGTAGCCCATTTTTTCGGTAAGGTCATTCCAGACATCGGTATAACGCATCACGGCATTTTTACACGCCTCGTTGTATTCCTCTACGCTTATCTTCTTCCCAATATCTTCTTTAGTGATGCCCAGTTCCTTTTCAACCCCAAGTTCTATGGGCAGGCCGTGGGTATCCCATCCGGCTTTTCGCTTTACCTGGTAACCTTTCTGGGTTTTGAACCTGCAAAAAATATCTTTAATGGCACGCGCCATAACGTGGTGGATTCCGGGCAGACCGTTTGCTGAAGGTGGCCCTTCAAAAAAGATAAACGGCTCTTCTCCATCTCTCGAAGTTACACTCTTCTCAAAAATGTCATTTTCCTTCCAGAATTGCAGAATTTCTTCGGCCACTTTTGGCAGGTCAAGTCCTTTATATTCAGGGAACTTTGCGCTCATCATCTTGTTCTTTCAAAATAGTTGCGCGAAAATAATGATTTTTAGTAAATCGAGTGGTTTAAAATGGGAAAACCTGAAAACATCCTGATTTTTATCAGCTATAAAATATTTATAATCTGAAGTTTACACTAGAAGGAGTACTGCAGCGCGAGGATAAGGTTCCTGCCGGCAGCCGCCACTCCCGATGAGTACGTGCGGTAGCGTTGATCGGTAATGTTTTCAAGGCTGGCAGTGACCAGCCACATTTTCCCTGCCTGGTATTGAGAACTAAAGTTAAGTGTATACCATTCAGGAGAATAAGGATCCCCGTTTTCATCTATGGCATACAGGTAGTCTTTGTCCCTTTCTGAAGGCGCCAGCTCATCGGCACTAATCTCTCCATTGTACTCGCTAAAAAGGTCTAACCTAAGCCTGTCTTTCTCCCAAACCAGGTGTGCATTTCCAAAAAGAGGTGCTGCATGCCGCAAAGGTGCTGTTGTACCATCATCCTGCTCTTCCTCTCCTTCAGTAATACTTAATTGCGCCTTTAACTTCAGTTGTTCGCTAAACCTGATTTTTGCCCCGGCCTCGAATCCATACACATGCGCACGAGCCGCATTCTGAATAGCCTGCACCCTACTGGGCTCGCCGTGGTATTCAATTGTAGTTTCACCATTGAGGTCAAAATCCCGCCGCACCAAAGCATCCTCCAAAAGTGTGTAGTAGCCGGCAAGATCGAACTTTACCACATTATCAAAGTTCAACGCAAGCCCCAGCTCTGCGTTATAGGCTTTTTCGGGCTCAAGATCGGGATTGGGCACTACCACAAGGCCCGGAGCCGAATCGAAGATCTTCCCTACATCATCTATATTAGGCGATCTAAAGCCGGTAGAAAGGTTGAATTGCCATCCAAAAATGTCATTTTGCTGCCAGTTTAATCCGGCACTTCCCGTTAAAGCGCCAGTTCGTAAATTGGCATCTGAAAATGGAAAATCGTAAATATCCTCATCAAAAACAGCGTCTAAAAGAATGTAATTATATCTGGCCCCGGTTTGCAACGTAAGGGAAGGATCAATTTCCCACTGCAAATTACCATAGGCAGCCAAAGATTGCCAGGTGGCATCATCGGGATACCTCGAAGTGCCGGCAGACCACTCTCCGGTGATGATGTTCTTTTCACTCCCTTTAGACCCTACTTTGTTGTACACATATTCTGCTCCGTAAGAAAGTGTGGTAAGGTGGAAGTTCTTTTCAAAATCAAGGTTAAGAGAATAAGCATCGACTTCTTCCTGCGTATGATAAAAGATGTCATCTCCAAAAGCACGGTCATTACGGCTCTCTTCAAAATTTTGGTATGCTGCAGTCAATTTTGCTTCATTATAAATTTTTCCATTCCCAACTTTATTAAGCTGAAAATTAGTTTGCAGCCATTCCTGTGGGCCATAATACCATTCGGCAGCTCTTAAAACTCCATTCTTTTTACGGTAAAGCCGGTCGTAACGCGGATAATCGGTAGTAGTTGAATAGATCATTCCGAGGGAAAAATTGTATTCTTCATTGGGTTTGAATCTTATTTTCTGAAGTAGATTGAGCTGCTCATATCCCGTAGGTTTTTGCACCTGCGGATTGTCATTTTCTACCATCACATCCTGCCCGTTTCGCCTCACCACATAGTTGGGACGCAAATATTCTTCGGGCCCGTGGCTTCCCATGCGCATATTTCCAAAATCTGAATAAGAAGCACTGCTTAAGAATGCCCATTCCTTGAGGCCGTAAGACAAATTGAGATGCCCGGTTTTCTCATTATTGGCAGTAGCATACCGGCTGTAAACGCGACCGGAAAGATTTCCTCCTTTTGCCATCGAAAAAGCAGGAGAAAGGGTGAGAAAATTGATCACGCCACCAATAGCGTCGCTCCCAAAAACTAAAGATCCGGGGCCGGGAACAACTTCGGTCCTTTCAACCGAAAGAGGATCTATAGAGATCACGTTCTGCACATTACCACCCCTAAAAATGGCAGTATTCATACGAACCCCATCTACAGTGATCAACAACCTATTGGTTGCAAATCCCCTAATCATGGGGCTCCCACCACCTAACTGACTCTTTTGAACATATACCTGCCCGGTACTCTCCAGTAGATCGGCTGAAGTTTGAGGTGCCGCGGTAAGTATATCTTTCCGGTTAATGGTGATGACCTTTTGGGGGACCATGTTTCGGTTCTGCTCAAATTTTGAGACCGAAAGCACTACTTCTGAAAGTTCATTTTTAGTAGATGCCAAATATACTTTTCCTTTCTTCTGAAGGATTTGCCGTTTGGTCGCATGAAAATCTGAATGCGAAACATGCCTGAAGAAGATGACCTCGTTAGATGAAAAATCTGAAAGATTGGCCTCCCCGTTAAAACCGGTAAGAAGGTTTTTCGACTTATCCTTGTTAAAAACTGCAACATTAAAAACAGGCTCCCCTGTTTCTTTATCAAGCACCGTAATTTCCTGAGCCGAACAAACAGAAAAAAGCAGGAAAAACAGGGCTAAACTAGAGTAAAGTCTCATCAGGAATTATAGATTTCATTCATTACCGCAAGAGACTTTGGCTTGTGAAAACCCTGAAGGTGAATTTCGTAATATTTCAAAAGCATTAAAAGAAATCCCGAACGGGTGGTTTGGTTAAGTTTAATGGCAGAAAGCGCATCAAAGTCTGTGCCTAACAGGCGCTGTAGAAGTACCACGTTTTCATCATTTATGCAATCTGGATTGGTTTCCACATCCTGAAAAGTACCATCTACAAGATTAAAAACCGGCGCATCCTGTTGATAATCATCGGGATAGAACCCGAGATAGCGACTAAGCTTCAGCAGGAAAAGCAAATGAAAATTTACCGTGCTGCTGTGCGTATCAAACCATTCCAGGCTCGTCTCGAGATAATTGTACAGTGCCGGGTTAGCTTCCTCCTCCTTAATGGCATTTTTTAGAACTTCAGAAAGGAACATCACTACACTGGCCTTCACCACATTTGTATGCAGGCTTTGATAAACTTTACCAAGCTTGGCTTCCTTCATATACTCCAGCGTACCCTTGTCTTTGTGATTGGCCACAATTTCAAGCTGGGTGAGCGGCTGAAAAAGTGAGGCCTTGAATTTGCCTTTTTTAGACTTTAGCACTCCGCGTAGCAGGTAAGTCTTTAAACCGCTTTGCAGGGTGAAACATTTCACAATGAGATCGGCTTCCCCGTACTTTAAGGCGCTAAAAACAATTCCTTTGGTTGTGATCAACATGTATTACTGGTCTTTCAGGAGAAAACGGGTTTCAAAAATGGCATTTTTGAAGGGTAATATTACTTCAGCTTACCTGTCAAAAATGGCATTTTTAGCAGTTGTTCTTCAGAAGCAATAAATGTAAGCTAAAAAAAGAAAAAGCCGCAAAAGCGGCCTTTTCATAATTTATTTCAGCAAAAGTTTATACAACTCCCTGCGCTAGCATGGCGTCGGCTACTTTTACGAATCCGGCGATGTTGGCTCCTTTTACATAATCAACGTAACCGTCTTCATCTGTACCATATTTCACACACTGGGCATGAATATCGTTCATGATTTGTTTAAGTTTTGAATCTACTTCTTCTGAAGTCCAGTTGAACCTCAGGGAGTTTTGAGACATCTCAAGTCCTGATGTTGCAACCCCACCGGCATTTGAAGCTTTCCCCGGCGAGAAAAGGATCTTAGACTCCTGGAAAACTGCAATAGCTTCGGGAGTACAAGGCATGTTAGCACCCTCACCAACAAGCATACATCCATTGCTCACAAGAGCGCGTGCGTCATCTTCCTGCAGCTCGTTTTGTGTTGCACATGGTAGCGCAATATCACACTTCACATTCCACGGAGTTTCTCCTTCGAAGTATTCGGCATCCGGATATTCGTTGAGGTATTCTTTGATCCTGCCTCTTTTCACGTTCTTGAGGTCCATGATGAAAGCAAGTTTCCCAGCGTCAATTCCGGTCTTATCGTAGATATATCCTGAAGAATCGGACATAGTTACTACTTTACCACCCAGCTCGGTCGCTTTTTCGGCAGCGTACTGCGCCACATTACCTGAACCTGAAACCACAATGATCTTACCTTTTATGGTATCTTCTTTGGTCTTCAGCATATTTTCGGCGAAGTATACGTTACCGTAACCTGTTGCCTCAGGACGAATTAAAGATCCGCCGTAAGAAAGGCCTTTTCCGGTAAGCACTCCTGTAAATTCGTTACGAAGTCTCTTGTACTGCCCGTACAAATATCCTACTTCACGCCCACCTACTCCAATGTCTCCTGCAGGCACATCTGTATTTGCACCAATATGACGCTGCAATTCGGTCATAAAGCTCTGGCAGAACTTCATCACTTCGTTATCTGACTTTCCTTTGGGATCAAAGTCTGATCCTCCTTTACCACCGCCCATAGGCAGGGTAGTAAGGCTGTTTTTAAACACCTGCTCAAAAGCGAGGAATTTAAGGATAGACAGGTTTACGGAAGGGTGAAAACGAAGACCACCTTTGTAAGGTCCAATGGCAGAGTTCATCTGGATCCTGAAACCACGATTCACCTGTACCTCCCCGTTGTCATCAATCCAGGGCACACGAAACATGATCACGCGCTCTGGTTCGACCATACGTTCCAGCAATTTTTTATTTTGGTACTTTTTATTTTTTTCAATGAATGGGATAACAGTTTCAGCAACCTCATGAACCGCCTGTAAAAACTCGGGTTCATTACTATTCCTTTTTGAAACGCTATCTAGAAATTCTTTTACATTTTGTTCCATGGTTTTGGCTAAAATTACATTAACGAAAACGTTTTATACGATTCGATGCAAATATACATTATCTGCAAATTTTAGCCTTGAAATTTTTGTTATTCCTTTTATAATTAATCATTTTCTGAAAGCCCCATAATTCCAATTTTCCTTAAGATGTTTTTATATATTTGCTCGTATCGCAATTTTCTATATGACCAACATTCTCAAATCTTTAATGCTGGGTTTCTTCCTTTTTTTCTTCGGAAAAGGAACTGCTACCGCACAGGTGGGAATGGTAGGCCAGGAAATAGGTATAGTGGCGGGACCGGTAGCCTATTTCACCGATTACGGTTTGCGCTGGAATCTTGAAACAAATTCATCTAACGTAGGCCTTGGAATTGGCCTGGTGTACTATCTCAACTTCGCATATAGGGCCGATTGTAATTGTTATGCCCGTTACAGTTATTTTAACGATCATTTTAGAGTTAGGGCCGAAATTGATTATCACCAGGGTGAACTTAATCACTATGGGCCTCTTGCTCAAAAAGCAAGCACAGGTGGTAAACAGCTGCGTTCAATGATTGGAGAAGTAAAGGTTTATGAGATGGGCGCCCATCTTGAATATTATCCGTTGAGCATTAGAGATTATACAGCTTTTGCCTATCCCATTGCCCCTTATGTAAGCCTTGGTTTCAACTTTGTGGGTTATGACCCTAATACTTATTCAACCCTGGGGCCTCTTGACGAAAATATTTTCCCCACCTTTAAAGGTTATGTAAGCCAGGAAGAAGGCTCTACCTGGGGCGTGACCGTAGGCGCAGGATTCCGTTACAGACTGGCAGTCTCCAGCGATTTGGTGATGAATATGCAGTGGCGGTATTACGACACCGACTGGCTGGATGGGCTTGATCACGACAACCCCCAAAACAAGTTTAACGACATGATGTTCTGGTTAAACTTCGGGTATATTTATTACCTGAATTTTTAATTAGACGGTAGACGGTAGAATTATTGAAAGTTAGAAGCAAATATTACAGACAGGAGTGTAAATAGTTTGCTGTATTATTTAAGCCCAAATTTCTTAATCGATCAAGAATTTCAAATTCATCTAAATCAGGATTTGTTCTATTCAGAACAAGCTTTTTAAATGCTTCAACTGCTTTTTCTGGATTTAGGTCAATTATATCAGTTAAAAACTCATCACTAGATTTAGCACTTAAACCAAAAGATGCCAGGTAATCTTCAGGAAAATCCTTCAGGTTTTCAGTTACAATTATATTAGCATTAGTCTTTATAGCTGCAGCTAAAACGTGTCTGTCTTTCTCATCGGGTAATTCTAAGCTTGTTATTAGTTGCTCATAATTATAAACCATTGCGTCAGGAAATGCTCTATTAGCTATATTAATTCGTTTGGTTATTTCTTCTTCTGGAATGCCTTTTCTTCCCATTACATCAATCCATTCATCAAAAATATGTTGACTCCATTTAGGAGTAAACAATTCATAATAAGCAAACCAAAACATTAGGTCCCTAACTAATAAAGGATAAATTACATTGGTGTCTAAAACACAAATAAACCTAACACTATGAATCATATAGACCAGATTCTTCGTCTGATTTCATCATTTGAATAATTAAATCTTCCTGCTCTTTCTTCATTCGATCTTTATAATTAGAAACATCTTCAAATTTTACTCTTCGGTGTTTGCCAATCTTTGTGAATGGGATTTCCCCTTCCTCTAAAAGTTTTACAAAATGAGGTCTGGAACAATTTAAAAATTCTGCTGCTGCCTGAGTCGTCATTTCAGCAGCGATAGGCACTACCGAAATAGGTTTTCCCTCACCCATGGCTTTTAAAATTTTGGCTAATAGTTTTAAAGCTTTAAGAGGGATTCTTATTTTATCTTTAGTTTCTTCTATCTCAATTTCAGGAGATTTATCTCTGATTTCTTTCAACACCGCTTCCAGCGCATTATAAGATTCAAATGCCGCAGATTGTTCTTCCTTAGATGGTCCCTTAATATTTTTTAATTCTTCCATTGCTTCACGAGAATGATATAATATAAATTTAATCGAAATAAACGAAACAATCGAAATAAACGAAAATGTTTAACAAAAACTGTGGCTGATAATGAATATCAAAATTTCGAAATACCTTTCAAAAATGACATTTTTGACCGCTTATTCTAAAGCCTGCTTAAGGTCGTTGATGAGGTCTTCTTCATCTTCAACACCCACGCTTAGTCGAATCACGGAATCTACCACGCCAGTTTTTTCCCGCTCTTTCTTCGGAATAGAGGCATGGGTCATTGTGGCTGGATGACCTGCAAGAGACTCCACCCCACCAAGGGATTCTGCCAGCGTGAAAACCTTCAGCTTTTCTACGAACTTCACAGCGCTTTCCATAGTTCCTTCAGCAGTGGTGAACGAAACCATTCCGCCGAACCCGCTCATTTGCTTTTTTGCAATTTCGTGATTAGGATGATCTTGAAATCCGGGCCAGTAAACATTTTCAACCTTTGGATGTGCCTTCAGAAATCTTGCTACAGCTTCTCCATTTTCACAATGCCGCTGCATACGCAGGTGCAGGGTTTTGATACCGCGCAGCACCAGGAAACTATCCTGCGGCCCACAAACAGCCCCGCTGGCATTCTGGATGAAATATAATTTTTCAGCAAGTTTTTGATCTTTCACCACCAGGCTCCCCATGATCACATCACTATGCCCACCAAGGTATTTTGTAGCACTATGCATTACAATATCGGCTCCCAAATCTAAAGGCTGCTGCAAATATGGGGTTGCGAAAGTATTGTCTACCGCCAGCAACAGCCCGTGCTTTTTAGCAATACCGGCCATGGCTTCTATGTCAATAATATTCATCATTGGGTTGGTTGGAGTTTCCACCCAAATCATCCTGGTATTCTCATTGATATACTGCTCAATATCACCGGCATTTTGCATGCTTACAAACCGGAATTTAATGCCCAACTTTTCAAAGATCCCTGTAAAAAGTCGGTAAGAACCTCCATAGAGATCATTTGTAGAAATAATCTCATCACCGGGGTCAAAAAGCTTTAGCACCGCATCTATAGCGGCAAGGCCCGACCCAAAAGCAAGGCCAAAATTGCCATTTTCAAGACTGGCAAGAGATCTCTCGAGTGCAGCGCGGGTAGGATTGCCGCTTCGGGAATACTCAAAACCTTTATGGCCTCCCGGAGTATCTTGCTTGTAAGTGCTTGTCTGGTAAATGGGCGGCATTACAGATCCATAAGCAGGGTCTGTATTCTCCTGGCCTCCATGAATGGTTTTGGTATTGAACTTCATTTTTACATTTTATTTAAGATACAAAGGTAGCATTGACCTTGGGCTTTCCCAAAATAGCCCGTACCTTTCAGATCAGTTTAACATCAAGAATTTATGTTCCGCAATTTATTATCCCTGTTCTTTATGGCACTGGTCTTTACAGGGTGTAAACAAGACAAAGAAGAAGAAAAACCGGTAAAATATTTAGCCCCTTTGAGCTTTCAAAAGGAGAGCCTGGTTAGAAAGGCCGGAGAACACTGTGATACGGCCGATTATGATTGTTCTATCATCGCGCTGGACGTGGTGAGGGCCAAAGGTGCTTCGGAAGTTTCAGAAAAGATAAACCGGAGGCTTGACGAGCACACTATCGGACTGGTTGCTACCCAGGAAAATCCTGATATTGCGAATCTCGAGGAACTGGCTGAAAAATTCCTGAGAGACTATCGCGAGGCTGCCGAAAATTTTTCGGAAGAACCACCATGGGAAGCATACGTAGATCAAAAGGTGTATATGCAATCTGACAGCCTGATCTCTATTGGTATAACCACCGAGATCTTTAGCGGCGGCGCCCACGGCTATAAAACCCTTACCTTTCTTAATATTGATCCTGCCACCGGGAAAAAGTTATCCAAAAATGACATTTTTGAAGAGGATTTTTCTCCATTCGTAGAACAAAGGTTTCGGCAGGAACAGGGAATTCCCGAAGATGAAAACATCAACAGCACAGGTTTCTGGTTTGAAAATGAAACCTTCAGCCTGCCCGAAAATATTGGCTTTTCCGAAGAAAAAGTGATCCTTATATACAACTCCTATGAGATCGCTCCTTATGCAGCCGGGGATATCGTAATGGAAATTCCGCTGAAAGAAGTTCGGCCTTTCGTGAAGATTGAATAATTTTACCCCATGAAGAAAATCTATTACCTGTCTACCTGCGATACCTGCAAAAGGATTCTAAAAGAACTCGACCCACCTGCTGATTATGAACTGCAGGACGTTAAGAAAGCACCTCTTACTTTAGACCAGCTTCAGGAATTAAAACACAGAGCGGGCACTTATGAATCTCTTCTTAATAAACGGGCGAAAATGTACCAGGAGCGGGATTTAAAGAATAAACAACTTTCGGAAGAGGACTGCAAAAACCTCCTTTTAGAACACTATACTTTTCTTAAGCGGCCGGTAATTATTAACGGACAAAAAATCTTTATTGGCAATTCCAAAAAGGAAGTCTCTGCCGCAAAAGCTGCGCTAAGTGAATAAGAGGCTGCTGGCAATTCTCGCAGCCATTGGTGCCGGCACTATCTATGGTATTAACCACACGGTAGCCAAAGGTTTGATGCCTGTTTACATCCAGCCATTTGGTTTTATCCTGCTGCGGGTAACCGGAGCCGCCATTCTTTTCTGGCTTATTAGTCCGTTGGGACCCAAAGAGAAAATCGCCACCAGTGACTGGCCGCGACTGCTTGGCTGCGCTGTGCTGGGAATGTGTATTAATATGCTGTTTTTCTTCAAAGGCCTTAATCTCACTACCCCAATCAACAGCTCGGTGATCACCACCATCACGCCAATTATTGTGCTGGTGCTGGCTGCCATTCTTATCAAAGAAAAGATAACCCTGCTAAAAACGATAGGAATAATAACAGGGCTTGCCGGGGCACTTGGCCTCATACTTTTTAGCAGTAGCGAAGTAAGGAACGCCAGTAATATCCCGCTGGGAAATTTCCTGGTGCTCATTAATGCCACTTCTTACGGACTTTACCTCATCCTGGTAAAGCCACTTACGGGTAAGTATCACCCGGTCACCTTAATGAAATGGCTTTTTTCGCTGGCGGTTATTATCAATTTGCCATTCACCCTGAAGGAATTTACCCAAGTTGAATGGAGCAGCCTGCCTACCGAAGCCATTTTAGGGATGAGCTTTGTTGTTGTGGGAACCACTTTTCTCACCTACCTGCTTAACGTATATGCACTTAGACAGCTAAGCGCCTCCACCATAAGCGCTTTTGTGTACTTACAGCCCCTTATTGCGATTATTTACGCAGTTTCAACCGGGGCCGATTCCCTGAATATGCTCAAAATAGTGGCGGCACTTCTAGTCTTTGCAGGGGTTTATATGGTAACCCGAAAGCCTAAACCTAAGCCTGCAATATAGCCGGATCAATATCTTTTGGCTTCTTACCATACCTCCTGGTATCTTCACGGGTAAGGATCTTGAAATCTTCGGTATGAGAAAGATGATTGATATTGTCAAACAGCTCTTTAGGAAGACCAGTCAATTTTCGTTCTTTTAAGTCTATCCAGCCGCCCATCATTTCACAGCTGGCAAAGTTCCTGCCCTTGTGATCGTAAAAATCATGTATAAATTCAAAATACATTCCGTCTTCCGAAATGCCTTTTAATTGTAAAGTAACGGTTACCGGCTTACCTGCAAAAACTTCTTTGAAGTAGGAGATATGTTCATAAAATACCACCGGCCCCAGGTTGTGCTGCGCCATTTCCTTTTGTCCAAACCCGTTTTCCATTAGAAAACCCATTCGGGTATGACTCATAAAATTTATATATGCAGTGTTGGCCAAATGCCTGTTTGCATCGATATCACTCCACCTTATTTCAAAACTCTTCTTGTACATTTTTCAAATTTTGAGATAAAATTACAAATTTATACTATGCATGCATAACGAATTTTTCTTTCATTTACAGTTCTAAAACCTTACACCGCTCGATGCCCATAGTAGAAAGCACATATAAACCTCCAATGATCTTCAGGAATTATCACGTCTCAACGGTGTATTCTGCCATGATTAGACGGGCACCTGTAGCGCAGCAGCGCGAGCGGATAAACCTTCAGGATGGAGATTTTCTGGATCTTGACTGGAGCTTTTCTGAAGAAAGATCAGAAAAAGTACTTATTGTAATTCACGGGTTGGAGGGCAGCGCAAAACGCCCTTACATTACCGGCCTGGCCAAATATTTCACCCAAAAAGGCTGGGATGTTGCTGCCGTGAACCTTAGAGGTTGCAGCGGCGAGATCAACCGCCATTTCAGGTCTTACCATGCCGGGGCCACCAATGACCTTCAGGAAGTGGTGGAGCATATTCTGAATAAAAATAAGTATGCTACAATGGCCTTTAACGGCTTTAGTCTTGGCGGCAATCTTATGCTGAAGTACCTTGGTGAAGAAAGAGAAATTCCGAAGCAACTCAAAGCAGCAGTGATGGTTTCGGTACCCTGCGACTTACATGGCAGTTTGAAACAACTCGAGAAGAGGGAGAATTTTCTCTACGCGAAACGCTTCCAGATCAAATTACAAAATCATTTACGCCAGCGCGCACAGCATTTTCCCAACCAGTTAACCACTGAAGAAATCAATGCCTGTGACAGCCTGTTAGACATTGATGACCTGTATACCAGCAGGGCTCATGATTTTGAAAATGCGCTAGATTACTACCACAAAAACAGCTCCCGTCGTTTTCTTGAAAATATTGGGGTGCCCACCCTGCTTATAAATGCTAAGAATGATGGCTTTTTATCTCCCGATTGCTATCCTTTTAAAATTGCTGAAGAAAGCAAATATCTTTACCTGGAAACCCCTGAGTATGGCGGACATGTAGGATTCATGCAAAACAAACCGGAGACCTACACCGAAGAGCGCGCATACCAGTTCATACATTCCCACCTATAGCCACTTTTCTTTGTACCGCCTTGAATTTGTTTATCTTTGTGCATCAATAAAATTACCGTATGATTCAGTCCATGACCGGTTTTGGAAAAAGCGTTTTACAGCTGCCTTCCAAAAAGATCACCGTAGAGATCAAATCCCTCAACAGCAAAAATTTAGATTTAAATGCGCGCATCCCATCCCAGTACAGGGAAAAGGAGTTGCAGCTACGCAATAAAATTTCACGCGAACTCACCCGCGGAAAAGTTGATTTTTCGGTTTATGTTGAAGTTACAGGAGAAGAAACCAGCTCGGCAGTCAATGCGGCTGCAGTGAAAAAATACATGAACCAGTTGCGGGAGATCTACCCGGCATCCGATAGTGACCTTCTTCAAATGGCAGTGCGTATGCCCGATGCCTTTAAGACGGAAAGAGAAGAAATTGATGAAGATGAATTCCAGGCTATAGAAGAAGCCGTTGATGAAGCTCTTAGAGAGATCAACGATTTTCGCTCGGCTGAAGGGAAGGTACTCGAAGATGAACTGGAGCAAAGAGCCGGAAACATTCAGGAGCTGTTGCAAAAAGTAATCGCCATGGACCCCGAAAGAATTGCCGGTGTGAGAGAACGCCTGCAAAAAGGAGTAGCCGAACTAAAAGAAAACGTTGACCAGAACCGCTTTGAACAGGAGTTGGTCTTCTACATCGAGAAATTCGATATTACCGAAGAAAAGGTGAGACTGGAAAATCACATGGACTATTTTCAGAAGACGCTTGGATCATTAGATTCCAACGGTAAAAAACTCGGGTTCATCTCTCAGGAGATGGGTCGTGAGATCAATACCATTGGCAGCAAATCAAATTATGCACCTATGCAGCAACTGGTGGTGCAAATGAAAGACGAACTGGAAAAGATCAAAGAACAACTTCTAAACGTACTCTAATGGCTGATGGCAAATTAATCGTTTTTTCGGCACCATCAGGATCGGGAAAAACAACTATAGTAAAATACCTGCTTGCCCAGGAAGAACTAAATCTTGAATTCTCCATCTCTGCAACCTCGCGCGAACCAAGAGGTACAGAAGTGCACGGCAAAGATTACTACTTTCTGGACCTTAAGGAGTTCAAAAATAAGATCAAGAACAGCGAATTTTTGGAATGGGAAGAAGTTTACCGCGATAATTTTTACGGTACGCTTAAGAGTGAAGTTGAACGCATTTGGTCACATGGCAAAAATGTCATTTTTGACATCGATGTGGTGGGCGGGCTCGACATTAAGAACATCTATCCTGAAAAAACCCTGGCCGTATTCGTAAAACCACCCAGTATTGAGGAGTTAAAGATACGCCTGAAGAAACGCAAGACAGAATCGGCCGACAAGATTAGCATGAGGGTGGCAAAAGCCTCTATTGAGCTGGCTACTGCCCCACAATTTGATCACATTATCATCAACAACGACCTCAATACTGCCCTCGAAGAGGCTTACACTTTGGTGACCGATTTTGTGGGCGCTACTAAAGTCTCAAAAAAGTGAAAAAAAGAATAGGTTTATTTTTTGGCACTTTTAACCCTGTACATGTAGGGCATCTTATTTTGGCCAATCACCTGCTACAGTATTCAAACCTCGATGAAGTATGGATGGTGGTAACGCCACACAACCCATTCAAGAAGAAAAGCAGCCTCTTAAATAACCATCACCGATTTGAAATGGTTTGGCAGCTGTGCGAAGAATACCCCGGAATAAAACCGAGTGATATTGAATTCAATCTGCCACAGCCCAATTACACGGTGTATACCCTGGCACACCTGGAAGAAAAATATCCGGGTTACGATTTTGTATTGATCATGGGAGAAGATAATCTCAAGAGCTTCCCGAAGTGGAAAAATTATGAAGTTATTCTCGAAAGGCATGATATCCTGGTGTACCCTAGATATTCTGAAGGAGAAAATCACCCCGAATTGCTGGAGCATCCAAGAATTACGCTTACCGATGCCCCAAGAGTAGAAATTTCATCCACTTTTATAAGGAATGCGATTAAAGAGGGAAAAGATGTGCGGCCTTTATTACCTCCCACAGTTTGGAAGTATATTGATCAAATGAACTTCTACCGCTAAAAAAAAATTGCCTCCGAAGCTTAAGCTTCCGGAGGCAATCCTCACTAACTAACCAACCAAAAAAGAAAACTCTTCTTTTAATTATAATCTTTCTTATATCATAACGAAATTGAAGTGCTAATCGTACATCATTAACACCTGCAAAATGTTAAAGTTTTAAAGTTTATAAATAGCTTTTTAAACTATTCTTTGCTACGGCTATTCTTATCAACCCCTTTATTTTGCTTATTTTTGGTGACACAATTACCATTCTATGGAGAAATCGCCGAAATTTGCCGTTATAGGCGGAGGGAGCTGGGCTACAGCTAATGTAAAAATGCTTTGTGAGAACCTCGACGAGGTTACCTGGTACATGCGCAGCGTTTATGCTATTGAACACATTAAAAAACAGGACCACAACCCCAATTACTTAAGCTCGGTAGAATTTGACAATTCTCAACTCTATCTCACCAGCGACATAAACGAAGCCGTTAGACGGGCAGATGTATTGATCTTTGCAATTCCTTCAGCTTTTCTAAAGCGGGAACTTGACCATCTCACCGAATCTCTCCAGGAGAAGATCATCTTTTCGGCAATTAAAGGAATTGTACCCGAAACCAGTCTTATTGTGGGTGAACACTTTCACAAGACTTACAACATACCTTACGAAAACATTGGGGTGATCACAGGGCCGTGCCACGCAGAAGAAGTGGCACTGGAGCGTCTTT
Organism: Salinimicrobium sp. WS361; assembly: GCF_050750585.1. Taxonomy (NCBI): domain Bacteria; kingdom Pseudomonadati; phylum Bacteroidota; class Flavobacteriia; order Flavobacteriales; family Flavobacteriaceae; genus Salinimicrobium; species Salinimicrobium sp. WS361. The sequence continues at coordinate 52,918 of NZ_JBOJLM010000001.1, read as the reverse complement.
CTTACCTCACCATTGCCTGTTCTGATGAAGAGAAGGCAAAACTGGTAGCCAAACACCTTAGCAGCGACTATATCACCTGCAAAACAAGTGATGACATTGTGGGTACCGAATATGCTGCAATGCTCAAGAATATTTACGCTATTGCTGCAGGTATTGCTCACGGCCTTGGGTATGGAGATAATTTTCAAAGTGTCTTGATGAGCAACGCCATAAGGGAGATGAAGAAGTTCATCAAAAAGGTGCATAAGATGAAACGGAATATCAACGATTCGGCTTACCTGGGCGACCTTTTAGTGACGGGATATTCTACCTTTAGCCGTAACCGGATGTTTGGGAATATGATTGGAAAGGGCTACACAGTAAAGAGTGCACAAATGGAGATGAGCATGGTAGCCGAAGGTTATTACGCTACAGACAGTGCTTACAAAATAGTGCAGGAAACGGGAGCTAAGACACCTATTATAAACGCCGTTTACGGAATTTTATACCAGGGAAAAGAACCAAAGAAGGTTTTCAATAAACTGGCCGAGAAACTGGACTAATACGGAGACCTGCGAGGTTTAAAAACCTCGTAGGTCTTTTCAACTTGATCAGACCTACAAGGTCAAAAAAAGACCTTGCAGGTCTTCCAAATATTTATCGCAAATCTACTCCTCTCCTTTAGAGAGGCGGGGAAGAGGTTTTACTTCAGCAGCACGCCTTTCTTCGGCATTACCGGAAGGTCTTGCAGGGCTTTTTCATTGATGCTGTTCTTCTGGAAGACAAATTTCTTGTGAAACATCTTTCCTTCAGCAAAAAAAGAAACCGAGAATTCGTTGTTCAGTTGCAACACGTCGTCCTGTAAAAATTCCACTTTAGCAAAAGATTGCGGCGGCAGGTTGGTTATACTGTGCCTCATGGTTGAAGTTTCCTTCTTTCCGTCGTAACCTTTAGAAACGATCAGGACTCCTTCAATGGCTTCGGGACGATCATTTATGAGATAGATGTTCCAGTCAAGGCTGCCATATTCTTCATGTTTTTCACGTACGGCTGCAATGAAAACATTCTTCACCTGCGGGATATCAATATCCTTTTTCACTAACGATCTAATTTGCTTTTAGCCCATTTGTAAACACCCCAAAAAATTAATGCGGCAACAACCACTAAAATTGCTCCTATGGTGAATTCAATGATCTCAATAGCTACTAATAGGATGATGATCGCAACTGCAATGATTCCAATAAATACCAGGCCTGCTGTTTTCATATAGACGATTTAAACTGTTCCAGAAATCTCATGTCGTTCTCATAGAACATCCTAATATCCCCAATTTGGTAAAGTAGCATGGCAATTCTTTCTATTCCCATTCCAAAAGCAAAACCTGAATATTCTGAAGGATCTATGTTACAATTGCGAAGTACGTTTGGATCTACCATACCGCAGCCCATGATCTCCAGCCAACCCGTACCTTTTGTGATGCGGTAATCGGTTTCGGTTTCAAGGCCCCAGTAGATATCAACCTCTGCACTTGGCTCTGTAAAAGGAAAGTAAGAAGGGCGTAACCTGATCTTAGATTTCCCGAACAACTGCTTTGTAAAATACAACAAAGTTTGCTTCAAATCTGCAAACGACACATTTTTATCAACATACAGGCCTTCTACCTGGTGAAAGATACAATGTGATCTTGCTGAAATGGCCTCATTTCTGAAAACCCTTCCGGGAGAGATCGTTCTAATTGGCGGCTTGTTATCCTCCATATACCGCACCTGTACCGAAGAAGTATGCGTGCGCAACAGCACATCGGGGTTGGTTTGGATAAAGAAAGTATCCTGCATATCCCTTGCCGGGTGGTATTCAGGAAGGTTTAATGCTGTAAAGTTATGCCAGTCATCTTCCATCTCGGGCCCTTCAGAAACATTGAACCCAATATTAGAAAAGATCTCGATGATCTGGTTCTTTACGATAGAAATTGGATGGCGCGCACCTATCTCAACCGGCTCCCCGGGTCGTGAAAGGTCTCCATATACCCCTTTCTCCTCCTCGCGGCTCTCCAGTTCTTCCTTTAATTTCTGAACTTTATTGGTAGCAGCATCCTTCAGCTCATTCACCGCCTGCCCAAAGGCTTTTTTCTCTTCATTGGGCACCGCCTTAAATTCAGCAAAATACCCGTTCAAAATGCCCTTTTTGCCAAGGTATTTTATACGAAATTTTTCAACTTCATCTTTAGTATTTGCCGTGAAGGCTTCAATTTCAGAGATATGCTCCTTAATAGTTTCTGTCATGGTCCCTTGTCTTTAGGAAGCTGCAAATTTAGGAAAATAATACGGCACTCCAACTGTGGGTGCCGGTGCAATATTTGGGTAGCTAACCTGCCAAAAATGTTATTTTATATACTCCTTTTCCAAAAAATACTGCACTATAGCTTCTTTCATAAGTACCGCCTGTTCTCCGGGTTTTAAAGTAGGCAGGTTTTCAATCACCTTATAATGAGGCCAGCCTTCATCATCAAAATATTCAAATTCGTAGTAACCATAAGGCTCCAGGAGTCGGCAAATGGCGATGTGCATCAAATCGAGCTTGTGATCTTTTTTGAATTTTCTGTGAATTTGCCCCAGTTCCTGCAGGCCAATAATATATATGATAGCATCGACCTCGAGCTTCTCCCCGTCGGCAAACTGCTTTGAAAGTTTAGTTTCGACCTCGGCCCAACGTTGTTTTAATTGTTCATCTCTAGACATGGCGCAAAGATAATTACTAAGAACCGGAAATTGCTATCTTTGGGAATATGAATATCCTGGATCTGCTGCTTAGCATTTTTCTACTTTTAGGGCTCGTAAGAGGGCTGTTTAAAGGTTTCTTTGCAGAACTTGCAGCCCTGTTGTCTCTCATTTTGGGAATATATGCTGCCATTCACTTTTCGGGCAGCACCTATGTTTTTCTCGATTCCTTTATCAATTGGGAAGAAAAATACCTGAGTATCCTGTCTTTTTCCCTTACCTATTTCGTGGTGGCCCTCATCATTTCCCTGGCGGGGAGCTTTCTCACCAAAATGGTGCATATGGTGGCACTGGGTATTATCAACAGGTTGGCAGGTGCAGCTTTAGGGGTGTTAAAAATGGCATTTTTGGCCAGTATTTTTATAATGTTCGTAGAGGGCTTTGAAGTCTTTGATGCCGAAGAAGCTACGAAAGAAGAATCTGTATTATACGCCCCGGTGAGTGTACTTGCACCGGCAATTCTTCCTACTATTATTAAGGAAATAAAAGAAGGGGATCTTTTTGAGACTTCTTCTGAAGCTGAAACAACTCCAAAATAATACCCGAAAAATCCCCTTTTTGAAAGGTATATTAGAAGTTTAACTGGTAAACCTCGTCTAGTTCAGAATTGTTGCTGATGTTTACACCCAGGTCCTTGATAATTCCTGAGCCAACCCCGTACACAGCGCCGTGCAGGAATAGATCCTGATTGTTGTTCCATGCATTTTGAACAATAGTGGTCTTAGCCAGGTCATAAACCTGCTCTACCACGTTCAACTCAACAAACCTGTCAAATCGCTCTTTTTCATCAGCGATACTATCCAGTGTATTCTTATGCACACGGTACACATCTTTTATATGACGAATCCAGTTGTCTATAAGCCCGATAGACTGGTTCTTCATTGCAGCCTGCACACCCCCGCAGCCATAGTGGCCCACAACCATCACGTGTCTTACTTTTAAATGATTTACAGCATAATCGAGCACACTTAACATGTTCATATCGCTGTGTATAACCATATTGGCTATGTTTCTGTGGACAAAAACTTCCCCGGGTGCCGCCCCAATAATCTGGTTGGCCGGTACACGGCTATCTGCACAACCTATCCAAAGAAGCGGTGGCTGTTGTCCCTTTTCAAGCCTTTTAAAAAATTCAGGGTCTTTATTTAACTCATATTCTACCCACTCCTTGTTATTCTTTAATATTTGATCAAATAATTGTGCCATTTTATTTATTATTTAGTTTTTTAGATTCACCTGCTATAGCAGGCATATTCTGTTTGAATTTAGTTTGTCTTAAGCTGTCTTAGGTCTCATAAAGAACTGCTGATAGCTGGCCGGGTTTTCTACCGTGCCTCTTTGAGAAATAATTTTAATGTTAATTTTTTTCTCTTCTGCCTTGATTCTGAAATCATCAAATATCTCTATAATATCACTATCAAGATAATGAGTTTTGCTCACATCCATGATGAGATATGAATTTTCTTCAAGCCGATTAAGCTCTTTTATAATTGCCCCTTTATTGATAAAGGTAACTTCTTCGGCCAACCTCATTTTCACCGTCTTTTGCCCGTTTTGCACATCCTCTTTATGCAGGAAGTAAGAGTTTTGGTAACTCTTGATAAGGATCACACAAATACCAACCAGTAATCCCATGGTAATCCCTACCAGCAAATCTCCAAAGATAATACCTACTACCGTAACTATAAAGGGTACAAATTGCTTCCATCCGGCGTTGTACATCTGCACAAAAAGCTGCGGTTTTGCAAGTTTATAACCCACAAGAAACAACACTGCTGCGAGTACCGACAACGGAATGAAATTAAGGATTGTAGGAATAATAATTACAGAGATAAGCAACAAAAATCCGTGGATGATGGCAGAGAGTTTGGTTTGCCCCCCAGACTGGATGTTAGCCGAACTTCTTACAATTACCTGGGTGATAGGTAAACCTCCAATAAATCCGGAGACAAGGTTTCCGGTTCCCTGTGCAAATAACTCTCTGTTGGTAGGCGTAGTTCTTCTATGAGGATCCAGCTTATCTGTAGCTTCTACACAAAGCAGGGTTTCCAGACTGGCAACAAGCGCAATTGTAAAAGCTGTGATCCAAATCTCTGAACTTCCAATCATTCTGAAAGAAGGAAAAGTGAATTGTCCTATAAAAGAGTCAAAACTATCAGGTACAGGCACGTTCACCAGGAACTTTTCATCAATAGCAAACATGGAGGAATCACGTGTTACAATAAAGAAGATGATTCCTACAACCACTGCCACGAGCGGCCCTTGTATTAACCTAAAGACCTTGCTTTTCTTGGTAAGCACCGAATCCCACAGAATGAGTATACCCATTCCTATGAGGGCAATTACAGTGGCTCCCACACTTATATTATTAAAAGCATTACCTATTCCTTCAAGAGAATAAATATCTCCAATGTTTCCATCATATCCAAAGAAGTGCGGGATCTGTTTTAGAATAATAATTATCCCAATTCCTGTCAACATTCCTTTAATCACAGATGATGGAAAATAGTACCCGATGATCCCGGCTTTGAGCACACCAAATAAAATTTGGATAACTCCCGATAAAACAACGGCTAAGAGGAAGTCTTCATAACTTCCCAGGCTGGCAATTGCGGCAAGAACTATGGCCGCCAGCCCGGCAGCGGGGCCACTCACCCCCAAACTGGAACCACTTAAGGCCCCAACCACAATACCTCCTACAATCCCGGCAATTAATCCTGAAAACAAAGGCGCGCCACTGGCTAAGGCGATTCCTAAACAAAGTGGTAAGGCGACAAAAAATACTACAACACTGGCCGGCAAATCACTTTTGAGTTGCTTGAACATAAAATATATACGTTTACTCACAGGAACTTCTTTTGCTCCTGCAATTGGTTATTAAAACTTGATGAAAAATGAAAGGCCTGGCCAAAAGTGCAAACACAGCACATGGAATATCTGGGCCGCAAAAGTGCAGCCACATAAAAGCAGACCTAAAAAACGGATATAATTATATGCTCTTGGGCGGGGGAGAAATTACCTCTAGGTAAACCGGATAATAATTTTTTGTGTAGGAAAAATTTTCTTTTTGATGACCTTTTAGATATTCAATACTAACGTGGTTTGAATAATTATCTTCAATTACCGTTTCAAAAGAAGACAGGTTTTTTGAAGAGTTTTCCTCCTCGTTTGCGGTAAAGGCAAAAGATATATCTACAGAGTCGTCTATTAAAGCAATAGTTGTAGGCCCCACAATAAATGTGAGGAAAACAAAGAACAATATGTAAGCAATCTTTTTCAAAGGTTACAAAAATAACATTTTTGACGAGTGTCACAAATTTTATAACCTCTCCAAATCTCCTAACACACAGGAAATGGGGAAATTTTAAATTCTTTTTAGCTATGGGAAATAAGCAAAATTTATACTTATTTGCAGAAAGGCTGATTTACAACCTTTTGAGATTGTCTTCTTCTAACCATCCCCGGCTTCCGTTGGGCAGCTCTATTTCCACCCAGTCCTGGAAATTTTCAGTGATCTTCACCTTCGCACCTTCATGAAGCAAAAAGGCATCTTCGGCCCTGGGAGAGGGTTCGTTCTTTATCTGTACTTCTTCAGAAAAAACAATAGCATAATTACTCTCCTTATCAAAGCTCTGTTTTGTCGCAGCCACTACTGCTGAAGATATGGCCATCACCAAAAAGAACATCGCACCTATAAACAGCAGCCTTTTTACCAGGGTTTTGTTACTGAAGTAGTAGACAAGGAAAAAGACCACAAACGCGAGCATACAAAAAATAGCTACCCATCCCCATCCTGAAGCTGAGAACGCTGCAGTAGAGGTCTCAAAAATGCCTCTAAAGCCGGCCTGTTCTTCCTCTCCTATGGCATCAATTGCCATATTCCTGGCGAAATTCAGGTTATTGCGCACGTCTTCATCCCCGGGTGCGAGTTGCAGTGCTTTTTCGTAATGGAAAATACTTGGCGCAACCCGGTTAAGCTTATAATAGCTATTTGCCAGGTTGTAATGCAGTGCTGCCGAAGTCTGTCCATTTTCAAGGATCTGTTCATATTGAGTTATGGCTTCCTCGTAATTTCCTGCGGCGTAAGCTTTATTTGCAGCCTCAAAAACCTGAGAGTTCTGTGCTATTGCACTTAAGCTGAAACACAGTGCCAGTAAAAAGATCAGCTTTTTCATACTTGTTTATCCAATTCTGAAATTACACGTACTGCCTTATCATAATCCTGCTGCATGGCAACATTTGAAGCCGGGGTGTAGCGAGCAAATTCACAGCTCTTAAGCAGTTCATTAAATTCTGCTACTGTGCCTGCATTGGCACCTCTACTTTCCAGCAGTTCCTTTATGCGTTCCTTGCTCATCTCGCTGGTTTGTATGTGCAGTTTCGCCTTTAAATAATTGTGCAGTGCCCTTTCGAGAGATTCATAGAACTTGGTTTGGTCTCCCAGGTTCTTTTTAGCTTCAGACAAATATTTACGCGCCAGTCGGTCAGCTTTTCTTATTCGGTTACCCCGCACATCACCTGCTTTTGCCTGTCTTCTTTTTCCGAAGAGAATTAACAGCGGAATGAAAAGTAACGGACTCAAAAACAAGGTCCAGAATAAAGCCGATCCCATAAATGCTGCCTCTCCAATCGTTTTTAGAGAAGTATTGAGCTTGATATACCTAAATTGATTTGTCGCTGCAGGCACCTGTTGCGCTACCGCAGACTGATTACCACCCGGCGTGGCACGGCTTCCTGCCGGCGCTGCCTCAACTTCTAGCAGGATCTCCTGTGAAGTAAGGGTTTTGTATGAGCGGGAATCAAGATCAAAGTAACTAAAACTCACCGGCGGAATGGGAATCTTGCCTTTGGCCTGTGGCACAAGGGTATATTGATTGGCAATGCTTCCCTGCATCCCGTTGATCGTGGTGTTTACATCTTCAGTATACTCCGGCTCATATTTTTCCATAGAGGCCGGTACTGTTAACGGCGGAAGATCAAATAATTTAAGGTTCCCCTGGCCCCGCACCTCAACTGTAGCCTGTAAAGATTCTGTTGCTCTCAGCTCAGTTTTGTCTGTGGTGACCTTAAGGTTAAGCTTTTTACCCACAGCCCCGGTAAAATCGGCAGGGCGACCTTCCTGTGGTAGCGGTTTTACATCAATCACCCGGTTACCCGCAGCGACTACTTTATCTACTGTTTCGTAGAACCTGTTTCCAAAGATATCCCTTCGGTTCCCCGGAACTTCTACTGAAATATTCAGTGTAAGGGGTTCTATATTCAGCTTCCCGGTCTTCTGTGGATAAAGGACTGTTTTCCGAAGTACTACAAAGCGATAAGGCTCTCCTTCATAAGTGCCGTTTTCCACTTCCAGTCTTCTAATGTCGATATTCTGACTCCAAAAGTCACTAAACTTAGGACTATCCAGCTGTCTCCAGTCACTCACGTTAATCCGCGGACTCACATACAGCTTGTAAACTACTGTAATGGCTTCATTGAGATAGGGATTGGTGTTGGATATCTCTGCCACCAGATGAATATTCTCTGAGGCAACGTATTCTGAATTCTCACCGTCTGTGGGTTGATCCACGGCAGCAGTAACCTCCACCTGTACAGGAGTGGTTTTATAAACGTTACCATCAATAGTGATCTCGGCCTGCCCAATGTTGAATTTACCGCGACCTTTTGGGGCAAGAAAATAACTGTAGGTTTTGGAATAGCTTCTTTTCCCGTTCAGCCAAGTTTGACTGACGGATTGGTTTGGCCCACCTACTACGGTAAAATCAGTAAACTCGGGTGGATTAAAGTTATCTCCGTCCTGGTTCATCTCAAAATCGACCCTAAGACGTTCATTTACACCCAGCTTATCCTTGCTAACCTTAGCCTGAAACTGCACCTGCCCCATGGCAAAGCCTGAGACAAGTAACATCATTAAAAGTACCAGTTTATGCTTCATCATTGACTACCAGTCTTTTTCTGTTTGTACAGGAACGCCTTTTGCTTTTTTAGCATTTATCCTTTCCTGAACCTTCTTTTCTTCATTCCCCATGGCTTCCAGCAGGTTTTTCACCTGTTGTGGAGAAAGCTGCCCCGGGCGCTGTTGTGGCTGTTTAGGCTCCTGTCCCTCTTTTGGCTGCTCCTGTTTTTTCTTTTCTTTATCATCGGGTTGGCCTGCGTCATCCTTCTTTTGCTCGCCTTCCTTGTTCTCGTCTTCTTTCTTATCCCCGCCTTCCTTGTCATCGGGCTGGCCATCTTCGTTCTGCTCCTTTTCGCCTTCGCCGTCCTGCTGCTCCTGCTTATTGTCTTGCTTTTGTTGGTCCTGTTGATCTTTTTCCTTGCTGTCGCCGCCGCCTCCCTGCTTTTGCTCTTCCTCGAGCATCTTTTTAGCCAAAGCTAAATTGTAGCGGGTTTCGTCGTCTTTTGGGTTATTGCGCAGGGACTGCTTATAAGCTTCTACAGCTTCGTTGTATTTCTTTTGCTTCATGTAAGCATTCCCCTGGTTGTGAAATGCATCATGCTTCAAAGGTTTTTCTTCGGCTGTATTGGCCGCTGACCGATGCCGCTCAAGTGCCTGACTAGTTACATCTTTGTTGTAATAAAGGTTTCCGAGATTGTATTTTGCTTCGGCATTTGCCGGGTCTTTTGCTATGGCTTTACGATAATAAGCCTCGGCCGTAGCAGGATCGTTATCTGCCAAAGCAGCTTCGGCCTCCTGCATGTATTTCTTTGCAGCTTTGGTTGCTGCTTCAGGTTTTTCCTGTGCACCTGCAAAAAACGGAAAAGAAAAAAGCAGACCAAAAAACAGCATTTTTGGCAGGTATGTTTTCATCATCCTTTTCATCATCAGCTTCTTTTTTCGTTAAACAAATTTAACCTTTTTAACCAGGAGGTTTGCCGTTCAAGCAAAAGAATATCAAGCAACAGAAAGAGCAGACCCAGAGCTAAAAACCATTGGAACTGACTTTTGTACTCGGCAATTTGCTGGGATTCAAATTCCTTCTTATCCATATTCTGAAGAATGTCGGTCACTTCTTCCACTACCTGCGCTGTATTACTGCCATCAATATATCTGCCGTTTGCTTCGGAAGCTATCTCCTTCAGGGTTTCCTGGTCAAGTCGGGTGATCACCGTTTCCCCCTGATTATTTTTCTTATAATTCTGAACTACTCCGTTCCTTTTGATGGGAATTGGCCCTCCTTTGGCAGTTCCCACTCCAATAGTTACTATCCTGATGCCTTCGCGGGCAGCTTCAGCAGCTATATCTTCAATATTACCCTCATGATCTTCCCCATCGCTAATCAGGAACAAAACCCTATTGGTTTGCTCGTCATCATTAAAGTAGGTCTTAGACAGCTCAATGGCTTCCCTTATAGCTGTTCCCTGCGATGAAAGCATATCAGTATTCATGCCCTGCAGGAACATTTTTGCCGCAGCATAATCTGTCGTGATTGGCAACTGCGGAAAAGCACTTCCGGCATAAGCTATGATCCCCACGCGGTCACTCGCCAGGTTATTGATGATCTGGGTTACCAGTTGTTTTGATTTCTCAAGCCGGTTGGGAGCAATATCTTCGGCCAGCATACTTTTCGAGACATCTATTGCAAAAACAACATCAACCCCTTCCCGCTTTACAGTTTCCAATTTTGTGCCAAACTGCGGGTTCACCAAGGCAATAACAAAACTGGCAATAGCCAGGCAAAGCAGCACAATTTTAAGCACCTGCTTTCCGGTAGAGCGATTAGGGCTCAACCTATCCAGCAACTCCTTATCGGCAAACTTGCGCTGAGTCCTTTTTTGCCAAAAGATGACCATGGCATACAGCAGTACAATGACCGGGATGCCTATCAATAACCACAAGTAAGTCTTATCTTCTAACAAAAACATCTTATCCTCTTTTTAAACAAAGCTTCTGAAAATAGTAAATCTCAATAGCACTTCCACCAACAACAGGAATCCTGCCAGTAAAATCAAAGGCCGGAATTTCTCTTCATAATTATAGAACCTGAATTCTTCTATTTCAGTTTTTTCCAATTCATCTATCTCATCATAGATCGCCTCGAGGGACTTATTATCGGTCGCCCGGAAGTATTTCCCACCGGTGGTTTCAGAAATATCTTTCAATAGAGCTTCATCGATCTCTACCGGTACCCTGCCGTACTGGAAACTTCCGTTAGGCAAAATTGCTATGGGAGAAAGCGCAGTTCCATTACTCCCCACCCCAATGGTGTAAACTTTAATTCCAAATTCTACTGCCAGTTCGCTGGCAATCTTTGGGTCTATAAAACCGGCATTGTTCATCCCGTCGGTAAGCAGGATCACTACTTTACTTTCGGCTTTGCTGTCTTTTAATCTATTTACTGCTGTAGCGAGGCCCATCCCAATCGCTGTACCATTTTCTAGCACGTTGTTGTACTCAATATCTTCAAGCGCACTTAACACTATGCTCTTATCACTTGTAATTGGGGTTTGGGTAAAACTTTCCCCGGCATAGACTACAAGCCCAATTCTATCTGCAGGACGGTTTTTTACAAAATCGGCTGCCACTTCTTTTGTAGCTTCCAGTCGGTTGGGATCTAAATCGCGTGCGAGCATACTGGCCGAAACATCTATAGCCATGACAATGTCGATACCAAAGTTACTACTGGTACGAGACGAGACATCAACGCTGCGAGGCCTGGCAAGGGCAGTAATAACGAGTGCAAGTACCAACAACCTGAGCACCATGAGAATGGGTCGCAACTTCCCTAACATACCGGGTTTAGCCTCAAAACCTTTGATGCTCGAGATCCTGAGTTCGGCAGTTTGCCGGTGCCGTTTCCAAATGTACCAACCCAGGGCAAGTGGCAAAAGCAACAGTAGCCAAAAGAACTGCGGATCTTCAAAAACTAATCTTTCGAACATTAATTGCTGTTGTTTATAAGTTCAACCGAAGTGGTGATGCGCTGGGCGATCTCATCGGCATATTTGTCATTTTCATTGTAGATCACTACCACCTGCTGAAATCCTTCTCCCATTCCGAAGTTTAGGATAGTGTACTCTTTAGAAACAGGTTGTGATTTTTCATCTTTTTGAAGGCTCATGGTTCCAAATATTTTGAAACCGGGAGCTCCGTTCAAAGTTTCATAATCTTCCTGTTTGGTGATTATGTTCTTTGCACCGTTAGCCTCAAGGAAAGCATAAACATCTTCCACAGCCATCTCCACATCAAAATCTTCACTGGCAGGTCTCGTACTTACACTAACAAAGAGGTTGGTATCAAGGCTGCCATAGTTAAAAGTCTCTTTGCCCTGGGACATTCCTACGCTATCGCGGATATTTCTTACCAACACATCGGGCGTGGCAATAGTAACAGAGGGAGTACCATATTCACTGGAGATCCAATCGCTCTCAAGCATTTCTTTACTGCTGTTACCAATGTAGGTATCTGTGAAATATTCTATCCCGCGGGTAGAAATAAGGTATGCAGCACCCGCACTTATAAGAAGCACAACTGCAACGATCCCAAAAATGATCTTTTTGACTTTCTTTTTTCTTTCAAGTCGCTCCCTGTATTCACGATCTCTCAACAGTTCTTCTTCTGTTGGCTGCGGAATAGAAGCTTTGGTATCGTTTATAACATTTTCAACACTGCTGCGGTCTTCTTTTGCCGTAAGCACATCGGGTTTTGTATTGGCAAATTTTGCAAGATCAGCTCTTTCCAGTATCTCTTTTAACCTGCTAATGGTAGTGTTTTCCAGTTTCAGTTTTCCCTTATCTCTTTCAGCTTCAAGGTAGGTGATAAGCTCATTGGTGGTACTTTCCAGCGCATGGTCATAGATCTCCCCATCCAAATATCGTCTTACTGCGGCAGAGAGCTGGGAGTAATATTCTTTTATTTCCCGTTGCTCCAAAAGATGAGAATCGTCCAGCTGCTTTAGCTCAAAAAGTGCACGCTCATAAGGCGGAAGTTGTTTGGCAGCTTCTTTCCTTCTTTTCCTGCTCCTGTACAGCAGATATACTACTACTCCCAAAAGAATAAGCCCCAGCAGCCACCAGAGCCAGGTGGGAACACCAAAGGCCGGCGGTACTTCAACAGCTGGTTTTATGGGAAACATTTTTTGTTTGGTAGTATCAACTACCACATCATTCACCTCAACCGAAAACGAATCTGTGCGAAATTCCCTGTCGTTTATTAAAACACGTTGCCGCGGAATGGTATAGCTGCCTGAATCAAACTGAGTGAGCGCATATTCGCGGGTAAGGTGGTAACGATCGCTTATCTCGCTGGTGTCTATTGCAAAAGCCTCGATCATTTCGAGCGGAGAGAAGCTCTGCCCTTCGGGGAAAACAACCAGGTCTTCACGATTGGTTTCCACAGCAAGTTTATAGGTGATCTGCTCCCCTATCTTTATCGTGGTGGTGTCTACGGAAGCAGAAACTTCCTGTGCCTGCCCCGTAAAACTGTTGAGCAGTAGAAAAAATGTACACAGGCAGAAAAAGAGAACGCTCTTCGCGGGGGTGTCAAAAATGCCATTCTGCCTTACTATTTTTTGCATTGGTATTCTTTTATCTGGCCTTGAAATAGCCCAGTAATTTTTTTACATAACTTTCATCTACACGGGTGCTAAGGCTTCCTGCTCCACTTCTTCGGAAGCTTTCAGTAAAATACTCCACCCTTTCGTGGTAATACTTCGAATAATTGCGGCGCACCGACCTGGAAGAGGTATCTACAAGTATCCTTTTTCCGGTTTCTTCATCCTGCATGGCTACCATTCCGAGGTTAGGGATTTCTTCCTCGCGCTCGTCAAAAACTCTAATCCCGGTCACATCATGCCTACCGCTGGTGATCTTTAGGGTACGCTGATAATCTTCAGCAATAAAATCGGAAAGCACAAAAACAATGGCCTTCTTCTTCATTACGCGCGAAAGATAACTCAGCGCATTTTCCAGGTTAGTCTTTTGGCTTTTAGGCTCAAATTCCAGCAATTCGCGGATAATACGAAGTACATGAGAACGCCCTTTTTTAGGCGGAATATAAAGTTCAATAATATCTGAAAACAGGATAAGCCCTATCTTATCATTGTTCTGGGTAGCCGAAAATGCCAAAGTAGCGGCAATTTCAGTAATAATGTCCTGCTTGAACCCATTGCGGGTACCAAACAACCCGGAGCCGGAAACGTCAACCACCAACATCATGGTAAGCTCGCGCTCTTCTTCGAACACCTTCACAAAAGGTTCAGAATAGCGGGCAGTAACATTCCAGTCAATATTCCTTACATCATCCCCAAACTGATACTGGCGTACCTCGCTAAAGGTCATTCCCCGCCCTTTGAAGGTAGAGTGATATTCCCCGCCAAAAATGTGGTCACTTAACCGGCGGGTCTTAATCTCTATTTTTCGTACTTTCTTGAGTAACTCCTTAGTATCCATTTCTTCAATTGACAATGATCAATAAACAATTATCAGTGACTAATTAACAGCTGACAGACCTTCAAATTCTGTTCATTGTTAATTGCTAATTGTTCATTGTTTAAGGTACTTCGATCTCGTTGACGATCTTGTTGATGATATCTTCAGAAGTTACATTTTCGGCTTCGGCTTCATAGGTAATTCCAATCCTGTGGCGCAGTACATCATGTACTATGGCGCGAACATCTTCGGGCACCACATAACCCCGGCGCTTAATAAAGGCGTAGCATTTTGCCGCCGTTGCCAGGTTGATACTTCCCCTTGGCGAAGCACCAAAGTTGATTAGGGGCTTTAGGCTTTCAAGTCCGTATTTTTCAGGAAAACGAGTTGCAAAAACGATATCCAGGATATATTTTTCGATCTTTTCATCCATATAAACCTCGCGCACCGCTTGCTGGGCTCTGGCAATTTGATCCAGGCTCACCACCGGATTCACCTTCTCAAAACTACCTTTTAAATTGGCACGAATGATCATTTGCTCATCGGCCATTTCAGGATATTTAATGACGGTTTTCAGCATAAAACGGTCAACCTGCGCCTCGGGCAGCGGATAAGTTCCTTCCTGCTCTACCGGGTTCTGGGTTGCCATTACCAAAAACGGCCTGTCCAGTACAAAAGTTTCTTCCCCAATGGTCACCTGCTTTTCCTGCATGGCTTCAAGCAAAGCCGACTGCACTTTGGCCGGCGCCCGGTTGATCTCATCGGCAAGCACGAAATTTGCAAAGATGGGCCCTTTCTTTATGCTGAAATCATTCAGCTTCATATTGTATATAAGGGTACCTACAACATCTGCCGGAAGAAGATCGGGTGTAAATTGTATACGACTGAAGGAACCATGTACGGCTTGTGACAGTGTATTAATAGCAAGGGTTTTTGCCAGTCCCGGCACACCTTCAAGAAGAATATGCCCCTGGCCCAGCAAACCAATTAACAGACGTTCAACCATATGCTTCTGGCCCACAATGACCTTCTTCATTTCTGAACTTAAAATATCAACAAAGGCACTTTCGCGCTCAATTTTTTCATTGATACTGGCTATGTCTACCGAGCTGTTATTTTCCTGCATGGATAAAAAATTTTATTTAGGTGAAGATACTTATCTATTGTCAACGGCGCAACCTCAGCAAATATTCAACCAAAGTATCTTAAATTTTTGTTAAAACAAAAAAGCAGCGGGATTACCGCTGCTTTCAAAAATGCTTTTTTAAAAACTTATTTACTCTCCGTCAAGAAACATAGGATCAAGAGGCACTGTTTCCCCCTGTTCAACCTCAACATTATTCACTACTGCAGAATTAAGCCCGGAACCTTCGGCAGGGACAGCGGTAACTTTATAAGTACCTGCAGGCAGCCCGTGTACTTCAAACTTTCCATTGGCATCGGTATATGCAGAAGCATTTACAGTAGCGTTTTGAACTTTGATCAAAGCCTGCTCTGTAGTTGGATGTACGCTCCCCACAATAGAACCGGAATTCTCTTCAACTGCCATTCTTATTACAGGGTGAAGGTTGTAACCATCGGCTGAAGTACTTTTCACAGACTGGTCAACATCAAAATCAAGAATAAAAGTGTACTCGGCATTTGCTTCCAGTTCCTGCCCCACCATTACTTTCAAGCCAGATTGTTGACCGCTCGGGGTTTTCAAAGTAAATTCCTGCTCTACATCTCCATTCATAACAACAACACTGTTGTCACCACCTAATATAAGTCTTATCTGGTGAAGGTAACCGGCTTCAATTTCGGTGTCTACTAATAATTCGGTCACACCACCTGTAAGGCTTAAAAGGTCAATAACTCCCGTGTTCACTCCCTCAAGGCTCGTCCAGCCTTCTTCGTCATTACCTTCGTTGGTTGTTTTTATCATTACATCTTCAACTTCCACGTATACGTGCTTGTAATCACCGGGAGCATCGGTTAGTTCTACTGCCACTCTTGCAGTACCCCTGTCGGAACCACTGGCATCGTCGTCTGAACTACAACTAACAAGCCCGCTAAGCAGGGCAGAAAAGAATAAAAATAAATGATACTTTTTCATAAATGATTTGTTTTGGTTTAGGCATGATAACGCTCGATGAAAGGGTTTAATCTATCGATAAACGAAGTTTAACTCTTTTTAACTCTCCTTCGAATTCTTTAACAATCCGCCTTCTTCGTAGAAGAATAGAGTTCATTACTTTTAAAACATGAGGCAAAGAAATTCTTATTCCCGTATTATTCAGGATCCTGAAACCTGGCAACAACTTTCAAAAGGAAAGAAAATTCAGCTTTTTCAACACTGCGTGGAAAAAGGAATCACCAGTTTCTTAATCGACCTTTCCAGGACCCAAAGCTACACTCATGACCTGGGAGCTGCGTTTAGCGAAAGCGGATTAAGCCGTGATCAGGTACAAATTGTAGCCTGTCCCGGTACAAATCTTACAGAAGAACAAGCTATTTTTGACCGGGTAGATGAAATTCTCGAACTTCTGGATACCGACTACCTCGATCTATTGCTTCTCGATTTTGACGTACCATCAGAAGTCCTTCTTTCGGCTATAAAAAAGCTAAGGGCAGTGGGTAAGATTGTCGAAGTAGGAATAGTGGAAAAACGCCTGGGAGAGAAAAACGCATTTTTGGAAGATTTTCCTGCCAGTGCCACACTTTCTGCCTTCAGTTTTACACCCGCAGCCGTGAAAAGCCTTACCTTAGCTGAAGCTGCTTCCGAAGGGATCACTCAAATGATCATTCCTGAAAGTGGGGACTGGGAAAATGAGCATGAAGAGCTCCAAAAAGCCGCCGGAAAGTACAACCTGCGCCCAAAAGAGCTGCTTTTTGCATGGTTACTGCACCACAAAGCCCAGTTTCACGCTGTGATTAAAGGAAATTCTGAAGCGATAATAGATTCGGCATACAAAGCTTTCCATACCTCTATAATTGAAGAGGATTTTAAAAAGCTGCCGGAAAGACTTTGAAAAAAACACATTTTTGACACCTATGAACAAAACAGCTTTAGTCACCGGCGCCAGTAGTGGAATTGGCAAAGCAACCGCGAAAGCACTGGCCGGTGCAGGTTATCGTCTCGTTATTTGCGGCAGAAGAAAAGAAGCCCTGGAGACCTTAAAAAATGAACTAAGCGGTAAAACTGAAGTTCACATCCTTCAGTTTGACGTGAGAGATAAAGAAAAGGTGAAAGAGGCCATTCAAAGCCTTCCGCAGGACTTTGAGACCATTGATGTACTGATTAATAATGCCGGAAATGCCCACGGTCTTGACCCAATTCAAACCGGGAACATTGAAGACTGGGACGCAATGATAGATATTAATGTAAAAGGCCTGTTGTATGTAAGCCGGGAGATCATTCCGCAGATGGTGGAAAGGGGCGCCGGAGACATCATCAATATTGGATCACTGGCGGGAAAAGAAGTTTACCCCAACGGGAACGTGTACAGCGCAAGCAAACACGCGGTTGATGCTATAAACCAGGGAATGCGTATAGACCTAAACGGGAAGGGAATAAGAGTGGGCGCCATTAACCCGGGGCTGGTAGAGACCAACTTTAGTGAAGTGAGGTTTAAAGGAGATTCAGAAAGAGCAAAATCTGTATATACTGGCTTTAATGCCCTTAAACCTGAAGACATTGCCGAGATCGTAGCTTTTGTGGTGACCCGCCCGCCACATGTGAACATTGCCGACCTGCTCGTGCTGCCTACCGCACAGGCAACTTCTACCATTGTGCACAAGGAATAGGAAGAAATGATTAATAAGCGCCTTCTTATCAAAAACCTGCTTGCGCATAACAGCGAAAATAGTTTTTACGATAAAAAGCGCCAGATCAACCTGGGGGAAAAAGAAGGAAAGGCCAAATTTTTAAAACATATTTGCGCCCTTGCCAATTCCAACCCTAACAATAATTCTTATATGGTGATTGGCGTAGAAGACGCCGACAACGAAATACAGGGAGTAGATTTTTTTGATGACAGCAAGATCCAGAACCTCGTGAATGCCTATCTTATGAACCCTCCGCTGGTGGCTTATGAGAATATTCCGTTCCCGCATTTGCCCCACGACATGGTGGTGGGATTGGTGACCATTAAACCCAACAAAGGCACAACCTGTTCGTTGCGAAAAGGCATCTGGAAGTATCCTGCGGACAGTATATTCTTCAGGGAAGGCAGCATAAGCATAGCTTCAGAATTTTCCCGGGGCATTCAAAGCGATAATTCAGAAGTAGTGGGTGCCATTGAGGCGCATTCTCAGAATAACGTACAACTTACCCTTGACGGGGTATTCGACTTCATGGGAAAACATGAGAACCTGAGCCCCGAGTATAAGGTTTTCAAAGAGTACTTTGTGGTGTGCTGGAGCGGCAAGAAGAAAGAAATTAACCAGGAAGTTTACTACTCGAGAGTAGATATTGAACTTATTAATGAGCAGGTAAAACTTTTTTATTCTGAACTTGATGAGGTGAGCATCAATATTTCTGAAGACCTTTTTACCATTTTGGAGTATGTAAAACTGGGGCTTAATGACAGGTTCAAATACTATCCGCTGGAAGAAGTAAAGATCCTCTTTAAGGATAATGCAACTTACGAGATTAAAACCAACATGCTTTTTGAGCCTCCGCAATTCGAGAAAAGAACGCTTTACCACATCTACAATTCGAATATTGCGCTGGTACAAAAGCTAAAACAAAACTTGCAGCTGACCTCTTCCGAAGAAAAAGACCTTTATAATGTGCCTGCCACTTACTTATTATGCCATTTCAACGGCTTTAACGAAGCCCTGGACAGGCTGGAAGATGCTAAAGAAGAACTGAAGAATTTTGATGAAAGAATATATCAGCAGTACAAAGAAAGCCTGCGGATATTGAGGAAAGTAAAATATAATTAAATGAAAAGGACTCTTGTAATAGGAGATATACATGGAGGTTTGAAAGCGCTCGTTCAATTACTGGAAAGGGCGAAAATAACGCCAGATGATAAGATCATCTTTCTGGGAGATTATGTAGATGGTTGGAGCGACTCGGCCAATGTGGTTTCCTATCTTATAGAATTCTCAAAGCAAAACACCTGCATATTCTTACGCGGAAATCACGACGATCTTACCCACAGATGGCTAAAGACAGGAGAACTGAATGATAAATGGCTGCAACATGGCGGGCAGTCAAGCATAGATGCCTACCGTAGATTTACCGAAGAAGAAAAGCAGGAGCACATCAGGTTTTTTGAAGAAATGGTCAATTATTATGTAGATATGGAGAACCGTCTTTTTGTACATGCCGGTTTTACCAATCAAAAAGGGCCCGAAGAGGAATATACGCCCACCCCTTTCTACTGGGACCGTACGCTTTGGGAAATGGCCATGGCTTTAGATCCATCTTTGAATCCGGGGGAGATTCACTATCCAAAGCGCCTTGAGCTCTTCAGGGAGATCTATATTGGCCACACGCCGGTTACCAGGATTGGCGAAGACAAACCTGCAAATTTCGCAAATGTTTTCAATGTAGACACAGGTGCTGCCTTTATGGGAAAGCTTTCTTTACTCGATGTAAATTCAAAAAAGGTGGTTCAAAGTGACCCGGTACATAGCCTTTATCCTGAAGAATCTGGCAGAAATTAAGATTTTTTTAATCATTCTGCCCTGGTAACTTCCTATCTTTGTAGATTACCAAAAAATTAATGGTGTGGTTTTTGAAATTATAACTGCATAAAATACCCTATATGGCCCTAGAGAATATTAGATTAGAAGTAATGAAGACTGTTGAGAAGTCTATCGATGAATTTGTAGAAAAGTATCTCATTCCGGTGGAAGATATCTGGCAGCCTACAGATCTTTTGCCAAATTCGCAGAAAGAGAATTTCTTTGAAGAAGTGACACAAATCCGCGAAGAAGCTCAGGAACTCGGATACGATTTCTGGGTGGTACTGGTAGCCGATATGGTGACCGAAGAAGCCCTGCCTACTTACGAATCCTGGCTTATGGACATGGAAGGTGTAGAACAACACGGTGCCTCAAAAGGAAATCAAAATGGTTGGGCTAAATGGATTCGCCACTGGACCGGCGAAGAGAACCGTCATGGAGATACCCTCAATAAATACCTTTATTTATCGGGAAGAGTAAACATGAGGGAAGTTGAAAAAACTACGCAACACCTCATTAATGATGGTTTTGACATTGGTACCGGGCGTGATCCTTACCGCAATTTTGTATATACCAGCTTCCAGGAACTGGCAACCAATATTTCTCACAAACGAGTAGGGCAACTTGCGAGAAAGAAAGGCAATAAAATGCTGGCCAAGATGTGTAACATCATCGCGGGAGACGAAATGCGTCACCACCTTGCCTACAGGGAGTTTGTAAAGACCATTTTTGAATACGATCCAAGTGAGATGATGCTTGCTTTTGAAGATATGATGAAAAAGAAGATCGTTATGCCTGCCCAGTTCATTAGGGAAAGTGGCCAGGGCATTGGCGAGGCTTTTGAGAATTTTTCGAATGCTGCTCAAAGGCTTGGCGTCTACACTACACAAGATTACATCGAGATCCTTCAAAAACTGAATGACTACTGGGAAATTGACAAAATGACTTCCCTTACAGATAAAGCCGAAAAAGCCCGCGATTACCTCATGAAACTTCCAGACAGGATGACGAGAATTGCTGAGAGGATCAAAGTTCCACAAGATCCGCACCAGTTTGCCTGGGTAACACCAAACGGAAAGTTATAAGCATTGGGAGGCTGTTCTTAAAAAGACAGCCTCTTTTTTTTTGCTTTCTTTCTGCGGAAGTTTCCTTCCAAAAATGGCATTTTTGAGCATCATTTTTCCATAAACCTTTTCCAATAAAAATTCTGAAGACTAAAGAGGAAATTACCATTCCTGCTGAAGAATTTTTCCAATTTTTTAAGCCGAAATCTCCCATGGCTGAGGCAGCCGTTTTATTGCTAAGTTTGCACAGCAAATTTTTAGCATGGGTACAACCAAAAATCCGCTTTTTATAGTTCTGGCCTTTTTCTCTATCTACGTGATCTGGGGTTCTACTTACCTGCTCAACAAGATCGCGGTGACCGAGTTGCCGCCATTCATGCTGGCTTCTATCAGGTTTGCCACAGCGGGGCTCCTTATATTCGGGATAAGCCGTGCCATGGGCAAAAGACTGCGAATTACCCGCGCACAATTCTTCAATACCGCGATTGCGGGATTCCTTTTCCTGGCATTTGGAAACGGCGTGGTGGTTTGGGCCCTTAGGTATGTAGACAGCGGCTTTGCAGCCCTGGTAATTTCGGCACAACCCCTGGTAGTGCTGGTGTTTATGCGCATTTTTGAAGGTAAAAAGATCCTGCCCATGTCTATGGTAGGGGTCGCATTGGGCTTAACAGGTATTTACTTACTCGTGAGCCAGAAGCAGGTTACTTCAGAAGAAAATTCAGTTCTGGGAATTATCATGATCTTCTGCTGTCTTCTTAGCTGGTCTTACGGAAGTCTTTTTGTGGGAAAAGCAAATTTACCAACCAATCATTTTGTCAATACGGGCTATCAAATGTTTGCAGCAGGCATCATTTTGGCCATAGCAAGCCTTGCCTTCAACGAGCCCTGGAGCTCTCCTTTCAACTGGAGCACCCCGGTACAATACTCGATGCTACTACTCATTATCTTCGGAAGTATTGTAGCATTTACAGCCTTTAACTACCTGCTGAAGGTGATCTCTCCCGAAAAAGTAGCCACTTCAACCTATGTAAATCCGGTTATTGCCATGATTCTGGGCTGGTACTTTTTAGATGAACAAATCACAAGCCAGTCGGCCATTGCCGCAGCCGTTCTTCTCACGGGAGTATACTTTATAAACACCACGAAAAAACTGATGGTGCTTTCGCGATTCACAAGCAAAGCATCTACTTTTCTGAAGAAAAATTAGGGGCGAAAAATGCCATTTTTCACCCCTTAGCAGCATTTCCTTTCTTCGGAAATAACCGTTCCTGTTATTCCTGAATCTCTACTTTACCTCCAGATTCTTGTGGCTCACGTTGACCGCATTCTGCTGAATGTCAAAAACCAGGGTCTTCTTGAAATAATCGTCTCCCTCCTGGAGATAACTTCCGGTAACCGATTCTTCTTTTCCGTTATTGCGGGTAAACCTGAAGGTGTACTTACCATCAACAGCATCTCCGGGCACCTGAAGGGTATGAGCTATTTCCTGCCCTGCAGGCAGAGCATCTACCTCAAAACTTACTTTTTCTCCTGCAGTGAAGACCCGCAGGTTTTTAACTGTTTCAGAAGTATTATTGACAAGTTCCAGTTCCAGGACATGATCTTCGGGGACGCAGGAGAAAATAAGGCCGATAAACAACAAGAGTGTAAAGATTCTTTTCATTTGAGTAGTTGGTTTAGTTTGTTCTAAGATAAAGAATCTGTCACTTTAAAAGAAGTGGTTTTTCTACGGAAGGGTTTTAACAGGCTTAACTTAACATACTTTAACCCTTTCCTTTGACATACATCAATTCTAACCCGCCAGGTCTTTATTACCTTTACACAGTTGAGGATTAACCTCATAATAAGACAAATAAAACTATAGATATGAACAAAGAACAAGCACTATTACAGCCGTATAATAAAGGAAGTTTGAACCTGAAAAACCGCGTGGTTATGGCTCCCATGACACGAAGCCGGGCCGCAAATGCTGAAAATAAACCTACCGGAGAACTTCAGGGGGAGTATTATAAACAACGGGCCAGCGCCGGACTCATCATTACCGAAGGGGCCCAAATCTCTAAACAGGCCGTGGGTTATATTAATACGCCGGGGATCCATTCCGAAGAACAAATTCAAGGCTGGAAAGAAGTCACCGATAAAGTTCATGAAGCCGACGGAAAGATCTTTATACAGCTTTGGCATGTGGGTAGAATGTCTCACCCCGATTTTCACAACGGAAATTTACCCGTGGCACCTTCAGCCATAAATCCAAATTCAAAATCCTTTACTTCCGAAGGTTTAAAAGACACGGTCACGCCAAAAGAAATGAGCGTGGAGGAAATCAAATCTACCGTGCAGGATTTTAAACAGGCCGCTGCAAACGCCATGAAAGGTGGTTTTGACGGGGTAGAAATTCATTCCTCAAACGGTTATTTGCTGCACCAGTTCTTTAACGGTACCTCAAACCAGCGCACCGATGAGTATGGTGGCAGCATTGAAAACCGCGCAAAGATCCTTTTTGAAGTGATTGACGCCATTAAAGAAGTAATGCCCGAAGAGAAAATTGGCCTGCGCCTCAACCCTTCCCTGCACGGGATCTTTGGAATGACCATGGATGAAGAAACCATTCCTACTTTTGATTACATCATTAAGAAGCTGAATGATTACAACCTGGCTTACCTTCACCTTTCTGAACCTTTCAATGATGTTTCAGATATTCCTTATGCCGAGACTGAAATTGCAAAACGTTACAGACCAATGTATAACGGCACGATCATTATTAACACCAACTTTGACCAGGAAAGCGGAAATGCCATTCTGGAAGAAGGAAATGCCGATCTTGTAGCCTTCGGAAAACCTTACGTTTCAAACCCCGACCTGGTAGAGCGGTTTGAGCAGGGTATTGAGCTAACCGATTGGGACGATAAAACCTTCTACACCCCAGGAAAAGAAGGATATCTGGACTACCCTGTAAAAACTGAAAGAGAACCAGCTCTAAAATAAGGTTCCAAAAATGTCAAAAAAAAGAGGCTGTCTTTCGGGACAGCCTCTTTTTGTTTGTAGCGTATTTAGCTCTTACAAATCAAACTTGATTCCCTGCGCCAGTGGCAGTTCAGTCGTGTAGTTGATCGTATTTGTTTGTCGGCGCATATAGACCTTCCAGGCATCAGAACCTGATTCTCTACCACCACCGGTTTCTTTTTCACCTCCAAAGGCTCCACCAATCTCGGCACCCGATGTTCCTATGTTCACATTGGCGATTCCGCAGTCAGATCCTTCTACAGAAAGGAATCTTTCAGCCTCTCTTAAGTTGTTGGTCATAATTGCAGATGATAATCCCTGTACCACTCCATTCTGAAGTTCCAAAGCATTTTCGAGATCTCCCGAATACTTCATAATGTATAAGACCGGAGCAAAGGTTTCGTGTTGTACAATCTCATATTCATTTTTGGCTTCAGCAATTGCCGGTTTTACATAGCATCCACTTTCATAACCTTCACCTTCAAGCACCCCGCCTTCCACAAGGATGTTTCCGCCTTCTTCAACAACTTTGTCTAAAGCAGCCTGGTAATTTTTGACGGCATCCTTATCAATAAGTGGCCCTACATGGTTATTTTCATCTAAAGGGTTACCAATTCGTATTTGTTTATAGGCATCAACAATGGCGTTTTTGACCTTATCGTAAATAGAATCGTGGATAATGATTCTTCTGGTAGAAGTACAACGTTGTCCGCAGGTACCTACGGCTCCAAAGACTGCTCCAATTACTGTATTCTTAATATTAGCATCGGGAGTTACAATGATGGCATTGTTTCCACCAAGCTCCAGAAGAGATTTTCCAAGTCTTGCAGCAACTGCCTGGGCAACTATTTTACCCATTCTTATAGACCCGGTTGCAGATACCAAAGGAACCCTTTTATCATTGGTCATCATTTCCCCAACTTTATAGTCTCCAGTAATCAAACAGGAAATACCTTCAGGAAGTCCGTTTTCTGAGAAAACTTTGGCTGCGATATTCTGGCAGGCCACAGAGGTTAAAGGTGTCTTTTCAGATCCTTTCCACACGCATACATCGCCACATACCCAGGCAAGAGCGGTGTTCCACGACCATACAGCTACAGGAAAATTAAAAGCCGAGATCACTCCTACTATCCCCAGCGGATGGTACTGTTCGTACATGCGGTGCCCGGGCCGTTCTGAGTGCATGGTAAGACCGTGCAACTGCCGGCTTAATCCCACTGCAAAGTCACAGATATCGATCATCTCCTGCACTTCTCCCAGCCCTTCCTGGTAAGATTTTCCCATTTCATAAGAAACCAGTTTCCCAAGAGGCTCTTTTAAGCGGCGCAATTCGTCATTAAATTTCCTTACTATTTCCCCTCTTTGAGGCGAAGGCATTGTTCTCCAGGTTTTAAAAGCTTCCTGTGCAGTTTTGATGGTGCGTTCATAATCTTCGCGGGTAGTAGACTTTACTTTTCCAATTAAAGCTCCGTCAACCGGGGAGTAAGACTCGATGACCTCTCCCGAAGAAAACCATTCCTTCCCGGTAGAAGTACCGTTGTTCACCTTGTCTACATTAAGACCAAGATCTTTTAAAGCCTGATTTATTCCGAATTTTTCAGCAATTGCGCTCATTCTTGTTGTTGTTTTAGTATGTTTTTGTTTGGATAGTTGCGAATATAAAAAAATTAAAGAGGAAAGCCCTGTTTAAACCCCTACTTCGGCTTTTCCATCACTATTCCGCAGTTGTTACAGGTGCGCAGTTCTTCGCTATTGTAGAAATGTTCAAAATGTTTCTGAAAATCATTCTCGATATCATTCAGCGGGAAATAGACTTCATATAATTTATTATTACAGTTCTCACAAAACCACAATAAACCGTCTTTAGCATCAAGCTCTATCCTTCTTCGCTCCACCACAAGCCCTACAGAACCCTCTGTACGCTCGGGTGAATGTGGCACTTTTGCGGGGTTGAGATACATATCACCGGGCCCCAGCTCAAAAGTCCTTTTTTGACCCTCTTCCTGAACATGCACTTTTATTTGCCCCTCAAGCTGGTAAAACAACTCTTCGGTTTCGTTGTAATGATAATCTTTCCGCGAATTAGGGCCGCCCACCACCATTACAATATAATCTTCGGCTTCGGGATAGATGCTTTTATTGGCCACAGGCGGTTTTAGAAGGTCCCGGTTCTGCGCTATCCACTTATTTAAATTAAAAGGTTTTGAAATTGCCATGTCTCTATTTTTGGACCCTAAATTTACGCAATCTTTTCCTGAAGCACCACCCAAAGCATTACTTGCTGTGATACCACTCTTTTTTTATAACTTTCCTGCTGAAAAACTTCCGGTTATGAAAAAAATACTTCTCGTTTTTGCCATTTTTGGCACCCTGGCCTGTAATAATGCTGAAAAACAAAGTAAGGTAGAGGGGGCAACCCCTGAAGCAGCTTCCGAAGAGAAAGATACAGCACCCAACTTTGGGATTGTGATTCACGGTGGCGCGGGCACCATCTTAAAAGAAAATATGAGCGACAGCCTGGAGCAGCAATACCGGGCAAAGCTTGAAGAAGCAATAAGAACAGGGCATGAGATCCTGGCCAATGGCGGTACTGCGGTAGAAGCCGTGCAAAGAACCATTAATGTGATGGAAGATTCACCATTGTTTAACGCCGGGAAAGGTGCTGTTTTTACCAATGAAGGCACTAATGAGCTCGATGCATCAATTATGGACGGTTCTAACCTAAATGCAGGTGCAGTGGCCGGGGTCACTACTATCAAGAACCCCATCAACCTGGCTTATGAAGTCATGGTGAATTCTGAACACGTGATGCTGGCCGGTAAAGGCGCCGAAAGATTTGCCAAAGAACAGGGCATTGAGATCGTAGACCCGCAATATTTTTATACCGAAAACCGGTACAAGAGTCTGCAGCGCATCAGGGAACAGGAGAAAACACAGCTAGATCACGACGATCAAAAAACGGCATTTTTGGATCCCTATATTAAAGATTCCAAATTTGGAACCGTGGGTTGTGCCGCGCTAGATAAACATGGGAATCTTGCTGCAGGCACCTCTACCGGCGGGATGACCAACAAGAGATACAACCGCATTGGCGACGCCCCAATAATTGGCGCGGGTACCTACGCAAACAATAAAACCGTGGCGGTATCGAGCACCGGCTGGGGCGAATTCTTCATCCGGGGTATGGTGGCCTATGATATTTCGGCACTTATGGAATACGGCGGATTAAGCCTGGAGGATGCCGCAAGGGAAGTAATCCAGGAAAAGGTGCCGGCATTGGGCGGAGACGGTGGCATTATTGCAATTGATCACGATGGAAATGTCGCCATGGAATTTAATACCGCAGGCATGTATCGCGCTAAAATGAACCGGGATGGAGACCTGGAAATAGGCATCTACAGCGAGTAATATTCCTTCAGAATACACCTCCTAAAAAGCTGTCTTAAAAGCTCTTAAAATGTCGTTTCTGAAACTTCAGGATGACAACAATAGCTTTTAGGCGGCTTTTTTCATATTCAGGCAGCAGGCATTAACAAAATTTTATAGTTCCTTTAGTTCGGAAATTCCCGAACTAAGTGGTAGTTTTGCAGCTTCAAATTTGAGAAGTTAAAAACGTGGACTTAGAAATTCAGCGAAAGACGCTAATAGAAGAACTGGGAGTACACCTGGAGGAGGACAATCTTGCTCCCCTTGCAGCGCGTATTCTTGCTACTCTTATTCTTGCGGGAAGAAGAGGGGTGACTTTCGATGAGATGGTGTGTGAATTAAGTGCAGGAAAAAGTACGGTTTCTACTCATCTGGATCATCTTCAAGCAACAAACAGGGTAACATATTTTACCAAACCTGGGGACCGCAAGCGGTACTTTGTCATTGACCCTAATCTTATCCTCAATCTAATGGAGGAAATGATCACAAAATGGGACAAAGAGAAAAGGCTCCACCTCAAAATTCGGGCATATAAAGAGCAGTGCAATTGCGAAGCCAGGGAAACCGGCGGCTTTCAATTTGATCTGGAATTTCAGGAAGATTTTCTCACTTATTTAGAGGAAACTTCAAACGCAGTAAAAAAATTCAGGGACAAACTTTTATCTAGAAACAATTAAAACAGACAGAAAGCAGAATATGAGAAAACTACACGCTATAGGAATGATGTTAATTGCCTTTATGGCTTTTTCATGCCAGGACCAGCAGGCAGGCGCAGCCCAACGTGGTGCTGCCACTCCTTTTCCGGTTATTGAAGTTCCACAAAGAACCATCACAGGTTTTACTTCATATCCCGTTAGTATTGAAGGTACGGTAAGCAGTGCCGTGAGAGCAAAAGTCCCCGGATATGTTACGCAAGTATTAGTAGATGAAGGAGAAAAAGTGAGAAAAGGCCAAACGCTTTTCAGGCTTGAAACCGAGTCTTTATCACAGGAAGCCGGTGCAGCTAAAGCTAACGTAAATGCGGCACAGGTAGAGGTAGATAAATTACAGCCCCTTGTAGAAAAAGGGATTATAAGCCCGGTACAACTTGAAACTGCAAAAGCAAGACTTGAGCAGGCAAAAGCCGGTTATAGCAGTATTGCCGCAAATATTGGTTACGCCACTATAAAGAGCCCTGTAGATGGTTATGTAGGTGCCATTAATTTTAGAGAAGGAGCGCTGGTTAGTCCGGGTGATCCAACACCACTCACCACTGTTTCAGACATTGATGAGGTTTATGCCTTTTTCTCTATGAATGAAAGAGATTATTTAGACTTCATTCAAAATGCTGAAGGGGAAAACCTTTCAGAAAAAATAGAAAATTTCCCGCCGGTACAACTTCAACTGGTGAACGACAGGATCTATTCTGAAACAGGAGAGATTCAAACCGTAACAGGGCAAATTGATCCATCAACAGGAACAGTGAGCTTTAGAGCGATGTTCCCTAACCCTAACGGTATTCTTGCCAGCGGTAACAGCGGGAGAATTAGAATTCCGCGTACCTATGAAGACGTTCCGGTAGTACCCGAATCTGCTTCCTTTGAACAACAGGGAATTGTGTATGTGTACACAGTACAGGGAGACAGCCTTGCTACCAGTGCACCAATTGAGGTGCTTGACCGCGTTCAAAACCTTATTGTAGTGGGAGAAGGACTTAAACCTGGAGATAAGGTCGTAGCGCAGGGAGTTGGAAAATTGAGAAATAACACTCCAATTATTCCTCAGCCTGTATCCTTTGACAGTATTGCCACTTCCATTAAACCAATCTTTAAATAAGAACGACTAATGCTAAAGACTTTTATAGAGAGACCTGTACTATCTACAGTAGTCTCGATAGTTATAGTTATGCTGGGAATTTTGGCCATCACCACTTTACCGGTGACCCAATATCCCGATATTGCTCCCCCCACGGTGCAGGTAAATGCCAATTATGCCGGGGCCAACGCAGCTACCGTACTCGAAAGTGTGATCATTCCCATTGAAGAGCAAATTAACGGGGTTGAGGGAATGGATTACATTACCTCAACTGCCAGTAACAACGGTAGTGCAAGCATCAATGTATTCTTTAAACAGGGCGTAGACCCCGATATTGCTTCGGTAAACGTACAGAACAGGGTGGCCCGTGCTACTCCTTTACTGCCACGCGAGGTTACTCAGAGTGGGGTTACTACCCAAAAGCAGCAAACCAGTGCCCTCATGTTCCTCACGGTACTTTCTGAAAATGAAGCTTACGACGCTACATTTATTCAGAATTACCTTAACATCAACGTGATCCCTGAACTTAAAAGGATCAACGGGGTTGGTGACGTGAGTGTGTTTGGAGCCAAAACCTATGCGATGAGGGTTTGGTTACAACCTGAAAAAATGGCCGCCTACAACCTGATCCCTTCAGATGTTATTGGTGCCATTAACGAGCAAAGCCAGGAAGCTGCAGCCGGATCTTTAGGTCAAAATAATGCTGAAGCTTTTGAATATGTGATTAGGTACAGTGGTAGATATAATACCCCCGAAGACTACAACAATATTGTTATTAAAGCTCTTGACGACGGAAGGTTCTTGAAACTTGAAGATGTTGCCGAAGTAGAACTTGATGCCCAGGGTTATAATGTGATCTCTTTCACCAACGGAAAACCGGGGGTGAGTATGGCAGTTTATCAAACTCCGGGATCAAACGCCCAGGAAATTATCGAGACTGTTCACGATAAACTTGATGAGCTCGAAAAAAACTATCCTACCGGACTTAAAACAGTGATCAACTTTGACTCGAACGAGTTTCTGAACGCTTCTATAAGCAAGGTGGTAATCACAATTTTTGAAGCCTTTTTACTGGTATTCCTGGTAGTGTTTATCTTCCTTCAGGATTTTAAATCTACTCTTATTCCGGCCATTGCAGTGCCGGTGTCTATTATTGGAACCTTCTTTTTCCTCAACCTCTTTGGTTACTCCATCAACCTGCTTACGTTATTTGCACTTGTACTGGCAATTGGTATTGTAGTAGATGATGCCATTGTGGTTGTAGAGGCGGTACACGCCAAGCTGGAAGAGGGTGCCGAAAATGCCAAAAAAGCAACCCATTCGGCCATGGAAGAAATTGCAGGTGCAATTATCTCTATTACTTTGGTGATGGGTGCGGTGTTTATTCCGGTTACATTTATTTCAGGCCCTACAGGAGTTTTCTACGAACAGTTTGGGGTAACTTTAATGGTGGCAATCGCTATTTCAGCAGTAAACGCCTTAACTCTGAGTCCGGCCCTTTGTGCGCTCTTTCTGAAGCCTCACGACGAAAAAGAAGGAAAAAGAAAAGGCTTTTTGAAGCGCTTCTTTTCAACCTTTAACGTGGCTTTTGATGTCACTACGAAGAAGTATGTGAATTCGGTTTCTTTCCTATACAAAAACAAATGGATAACCGGCGCGATCATTATAGCTGCCATAGGAGGGATCTTCTGGGCTTCATCTACGACTCCTACCGGGTTTGTACCCGATGAAGACCGTGGGATGATCTTCGCCAATATCGAATTGCCTGCAGGTGCTTCTCTTGATAGAACTGCCGAGGTTACTGCGGAATTGAGCCGAAGAGCACAACAAATTCCCGGAATTAATATGGCTTCTGTAGTAAACGGTTTCAGCTTCCTTGGAGGTGCCGGTAGTAACTACGGAATTGGCTTTATCAAACTAGACAACTGGGATGAAAGGACCGAAGATGGCATGTCGGCCGAAGATATCATAGCAAAACTCTTTGGTGCCGCTGCAGGAATATCTGATGCCAATATTCTCTTTTTCCAGCCTCCAAGTGTACCAGGATTCGGGACCTCTTCAGGATTTGAATTAAAGGTACTAGACCGTACAGGGGGTAGTTTTGAAGACCTTGATGCCGCAACACGAAATTACCTGGCCGATCTTTCAGCCAGACCCGAAATCCTGTACGCCAACAGTTCTTTCAACACCAATTATCCGCAGTACGAGATCGACTTAAATATTCCGAAGGCAAAAGAAGCAGGAGTAGATATAGGTACTATTTTCTCTACGTTGCAGTCTTATATAGGATCTGTATACGCAGCCGATTTTGCCCGCTTTGGAAAACAATACAGGGTTTATGTACAGGCGCTGCCCGAAGACCGGGCCACTGTAGATGATCTCAACTCGATCTTTGTGCGTAACTCCCAGGGAGAAATGGCTCCTATCACGCAGTTTGTAACCCTAAGCAGGGTTTACGGGCCACAGTCGGTTACCAGGTTTAACCTCTTTAACTCGGCCAGTGTGAACGGTGCACCGGCACCAGGATTTTCTTCGGGAGATGCTATTGCTGCCGTACAGGAAGTGGGAACAGGATCTCTTCCGGAAGGATTTGATATCGGATTTTCTGGGCTTACCAGGGAAGAGGTATCGGCCGGAAACCAAACGACTTTCATCTTCTTTCTAAGTGTGCTATTTGTATTCTTTATTCTTGCAGCACAATATGAAAGTTATTTACTTCCGCTTGCCGTACTGCTATCGCTACCGGTTGGGGTAATGGGAGCTTATGTTACCACAGCCCTTACAGGACTGGAGAACAACATCTATTTCCAGATCGCGCTTATCATGCTACTGGGCTTACTTGCCAAAAATGCCATTTTGATTGTGGAATTTGCCGTGCAAAGGCGAAATGCCGGAAACTCAATTGTTGACTCGGCTCTTGGAGCTGCAAAAGCACGTTTACGTCCTATTCTTATGACCTCGTTTGCCTTTATTGTGGGGCTTCTTCCTCTGGTGTTCGCTACAGGAACAGGAGCTGCAGGAAACAGGTCTATTGGTACAGGTGCCGTTGGTGGATTGTTAATAGGTACCCTACTGGGAATCTTTATCATCCCAATTCTATACATCCTGTTCCAATGGCTCCAGGAAAAAATCTCGGGACAACCTAAAGCCGCAAATGAAAACCTATAGAAAATGAGAAGACTAAATATATACAAGTTCATTTTAATTCCCGCGGTCCTGCTATCTCTTCAGTCATGTTTTGTAGCTAAGGAATATTCCAGGCCCGAAGAAGTAGTTGAAAACGAAGCTTACAGAACCGATAATCTGCCTACAGATACTTTGTCTATGGCCAGGATCTCGTGGAGAGAACTCTTTACAGACCCTGTACTGACAAACCATATTGACCGGGCACTGGAGAATAATATCGACATTAGAATAGCACTGCAGCAAATTGAAGCTGCAGGTGCTTACCTGAAGCAGGCCAAGGCAAGTTATTATCCAACGCTGGGACTATCAGCGCAGGTAAACCATCAGGGATTAGCACAAAACAGCCAGTTTGGAAGCTTCTTTGATGGTGGTATTACTCAATATGATGCTACCGCCAACCTGTCCTGGGAAGCCGATATATGGGGAAGGATAAGAAGCAATGAAAGGGCACAAAGAGCGGCCTACCTACAAACAGTAGCTGCACACCAGGCTGTGAAGACCAGGTTGGTTGCCAATGTTGCCAACCTGTATTATCAACTTTTGGCTTTAGATGAACAACTGGAAATTACCCGGGAAACGGTGGCGAACAGGATCAATAGCGTGGAAACTATTAGAGCTCTTAAAGAAGCAGGGAATGTGACCGAGGTGGGCGTAAAACAAACTGAAGCCCAGCTATATCAGGCACAAGCTGTTGAAATAGAACTTGCTAACCAAATAAGGCTTCTGGAAAATACTTTCTCAATCCTCTTAGGAGAAGCCCCTCATGCCATTGTAAGGAGCGACCTTGGACGGCAGGAGCTCAATACCGAACTAAGAACAGGAGTGCCGGTACAGCTGTTGAGAAACAGGCCCGATGTTATTGCGGCAGAATATAATCTTGTCAATGCTTTCCAGCTAACCAATGCTGCACGAAGCAGCTTTTATCCGGCACTGCGACTCACTGCAACCGGAGGTTTCCAAAGTCTCGACATAGAAGAACTTATCGACAGCAATTCCTTATTTGCCACCATTATAGGCAACCTTACTCAGCCCATCTTTAATCGACGAGAGATAAGGACGCAGTATGAAGTAGCCCAGGCTCAACAGGAAATTGCATTTCTGGAATTTAGAAGAGCTATTTTGGATGCCTCCAGAGAAGTTTCGGATGCCCTTTATAATTATGCTGCAGCCGATAGAAAATTTGATTTCAAACAGGATGAGTTTGAGGCCTACGATTTGGCCACTTCTTACTCAGAAGACTTGCTTAACAGTGGCTTTGCAAACTATCTTGAAGTATTGACAGCAAGAGAAAATGCTCTTAATTCTCAACTGGAACTGGTGAATATAAGGTATGATGAGCTTAGTGCCATAGTAGATCTATACCAGGCGCTGGGAGGCGGCTGGGAGTAACTTTTCATGATTGGATTTTTAGTTGTTGGAGTGGCCCCGTTTTTTCGGGGCTGCTTTTTTTTGCTTCAGTTCCTATTTAAGCGCGCTGCCTTTTGCTGCCCACCATGGATAGACTTCAATGGCTAACCTTCCAGCCACAACCATGGGATCAAGCCTCGCCAGACTGTCGGCCATTTCGAGGTTTGGGGTATTATAAACTGCAATTCCTCTAATATCACCGTCGTCACCAAAAGGACCTGCCATGCTGAGATATCCTTCTGAAGCCATTCGCTCAAGATGCGCCAGGTGCTCTTGCTGAAGCTTCGCAGCTGTAAGAGAATCCTGGGTTCTATCTTCTCCTTTTTTCAGAAACACTATAAAGTACTGCTGCATGAGCTGCTGTTCTTCCCCCTGCCCATTCAAAAAAATCTGGTAACCCTGCTTCTGAAGCTCTGCCGCTTCCTGTTCAGCATCCTTAATGGTATCGGGCATTCTTGCCTCCACCTCTTCCGGCCCTGGAATTCCCCTGGTGTCACGGCTCTGGTTGCATGATGTGATCAACAAAAGTGCACTTCCTAAAAAGATAAGTCTTTTCATGGTCTTGATATTTGCCATTCCTTAAAAGGAAATTTACTGAGGTAAGAATTGTAGTAACGCTTTTCTCCTGTTACTTCTTTACCCAGCCATGCCGGCTTTAAAAATTCTTCATTTTCATGTTGAAGCTCCACTTCAGCCATTAGCAGGCCTTCATTAAGACCTATAAACTCGTCGACTTCAAAAATGTGCTCCCCTACTTCAACCTCATACCTGAATTTTTCAATGACACCCGGCTCACAAAGCTTCAGCAGTTCTTCGGCTTCAAAAAGGGGAATTTCCTTTTCCCATTCAAAACGTGAGAGGCCGTCGCTACAGCTTTTTCCCTTAATGGTCAAAAAGCCTTTTTCAGCCTTTATGCGCACCCTCACGGTTCTTTCGGGTGCCGAGTTGAGATAGCCCTGCACGATTCTGGTCTTGTTTCGGGCTTCCTCTTTAAAATCGGAGATCTCTAAAATGAGAAATTTGCGTTCTATTTCCTGCATGTACAATGATTAACGGTAACTATCGGCAATTTCCCTAATTTCCGAAGATTTTATACAGGTAGCCGAATATTTATTGTTGGCCACGTAGATCATGGCATCGGCGATCTTTCCGGCAAGAATACTCCTGTACTTTTTAAGCGGCCCAATAAGCAGGTGGTTGCCCACACTCATCGTCTTTTGCCAGGCGGCTTCAAAAGGGCGTTTTTCATCGCGCTTCCCGGCGATAAGGGAAGGTTCAAAAATGTAAGTTTCGGCAATGCCCTGCGCCTTTACGTCGCGTTCCATTTCTCCTTTTGTACGGTTGTAGAAAAAGCGGTTTTCTTCATCGGCTCCCAGGGCCGAGATCACCAAAAACCTCGAAATTCCGTTCTTTTTGGCCAGTTTTGCAGCATTTACGGGAATTCCGTAGTCAATTTTGTGATAAGTATCCTCATCGGGCGTTTTTGCCTGGGTAGTGCCAATACAGCAGTACACTTCATCGGCCACAAAATCATCTGCGTGTTTTTCCAGCTCGAACAGGTCAATTAAATGTTCTTCAATTTTGTCGTTTTTGACACCTGCGGTAGAGCGGGAGAAAAGTTTGATCTTGTCATAGCGCTTATCCTTCAGCAGCCTTTCGAGCAACTCTCCACCTGTAAGGCCTGTGGCTCCCAATATAATAGCTGTTTTCATAGTTTTTTCTTTTTTTATGAAGGTAGCAGATTTCTGTCTCAAATCAAAGGGAGTCAAAAATGGTATTTTTGAGACTTATTTTTTCTTCGGAAGTAGCGCCATTTCAAAACTTGAAGCTGAAGATTCACTAATTTTACAGCGATGGAGGAGATCATACAGCGGAAGATTATTCACGTAGACATGGATGCGTTCTATGCCTCGGTAGAACAGTTAGACAACCCAGAACTGCGCGGTAAACCTATTGCAGTGGGCGGTAGTTCGCAGCGCGGCGTTGTAGCGGCGGCAAGTTATGAAGCCCGCAAGTTTGGTGTGAAAAGTGCCATGAGCAGTGTGCTGGCAAAGCGCAATTGCCCCGAGCTCATCTTTGTAAAGCCAAGATTTGAACGCTACAAGGAACTTTCACAGCGCATAAGGAATATTTTCTTTGAGTATACAGATCTTGTAGAACCCCTGTCACTTGATGAAGCCTACCTTGACGTATCCCAGAATAAAAAAGGCAATCCCAGTGCCACGATGATCGCCAAAGAAATTCGGCAGAAGATAAAGGAGAAGACTGGTTTAAATGCTTCCGCAGGGATATCGATCAATAAATTCATTGCCAAGGTAGCCAGTGACGTCAACAAACCTAACGGACAAAAGACCGTAAACCCCGAAGAGGTGGAGGCTTTCCTGGAAGATCTCGAAATAAGGAAGTTCTACGGGGTAGGCAAGGTAACTGCCGAAAAGATGTACAGGCTGGGTATCTTTACCGGAAAAGACCTTAAAACCAAACCTCTTGATTTTCTCAATGACCACTTCGGAAAGAGCGGGGAATATTATTATCAGGTGGTGCGGGGAATTCACAATAGTGAAGTAAAACCTTCACGAATAAGGAAATCTTTGGGTGCAGAGCGCACTTTTGAAGAGAATATATCTTCAGAAGTTTTTATGCTGGAGCGGCTGGAGAATATTTCCGAAGAAATTGAGCGGCGCCTTGCCCGGAGTAAGGTTGCGGGAAAAACGATCACCCTAAAGATAAAATACAGCGATTTTACGCTGCAAACCCGCAGTACAACGCTGTCTTACTACATCTCTTCAAAAGAATTGATCCTGGAAGCCGCAAAAGAGCTGTTGTACCAGGAAAAAATGAGGGAAAGCGTCCGCCTGCTCGGAATTTCCCTGTCTAACCTCAATACCGATAAAGCGGAAGAAAAAGAGGAGAAGAAGGAAATTGCAGTGCAGCTAAAGTTTGATTTTTGAAGGCATTGAGAGATATAATATTCCATAAAGAAAAAAGCCACAGATCTTGCGATCTATGGCTTTTTAAAATTAATTCTCAGTACTCAATACTAAGTATTCAATACTAAATATTATTCAATTTCTGAAATTCTCAATGTATTCACCATTCCTTTACTGGTAATAGGCATGGCTGCGAGGTTGATGGTGAAATCACCCTTTTCAACAAATTTATTTTCTGAAGCAATCCTGTTGATATCATCAATAGTCTCGTCTGTACTTACCATTTTATCGTAGTAAAACGCACGTACCCCCCATAAAAGGCTTAATTGATTAAGGATCCTTTTATTAGAAGTGAACACAAGAATATTAGATTCTGGTCTCCAGGCCGAGATCTGGAAAGCTGTATAACCACTATTGGTCAAAGTACAAATAGCTTTAGCTTTGATCTCATTGGCCATATGGGCAGCGTGGTAACAGATAGATTTGGTGATGTATCTCTTAGTACGCACGTGAGGTGGCTCATGAGGTACTTTAATAAGCGGTGAATTCTCAACGCTCATAATAATTTGGCTCATTTTTTCAATCACCTGCACCGGGTAATTACCTACTGAAGTTTCTCCACTTAACATCACGGCATCGGCCCCGTCCATTACAGAGTTCGCCACGTCGTTCACCTCGGCCCTTGTAGGGGTAAGGCTGGTGATCATGGTTTCCATCATTTGGGTAGCAATTATAACCGGAATACGGGCTTTTTTAGCCTTTAGCACCAGTTGCTTCTGAATAAGCGGAACTTCCTGTGCAGGAATTTCCACTCCCAGGTCACCCCTTGCTACCATTAGTCCGTCGCAATAAGCCACGATCTTGTCGATATTATCAACACCTTCAGGCTTTTCGATCTTGGCGATGATTGGGATCTTGTGATCTGTATGTTCTTTTATTAAATTCTGAAGTTGAATAAGGTCATCGCTGTTTCTTACAAAAGAAAGTGCAATCCAGTCTACACCCTGCTCAACTGCAAAAATGGCATCCTGAATATCTTTTTCGGTAAGGGCCGGAAGGGAAATCTTTGTATTAGGAAGGTTAACTCCTTTTTTAGATCTCAATGGGCCTCCCTGTATCACTTTTGCAAGAACCTCATCTTTTTGGTTGGTAGACACCACTTCAAAGATAAGTTTACCATCATCAAGAAGAATTCGCTCTCCGGCTTTTACATCCTGAGGGAATTCATCGTAGTTCATGTAAACCCTTGAAGCTGTGCCTTCAAATTCTTCACCGGTGGCAAAGGTGATTTCATCTCCTTTGGTTACCACCACTTCTTCCTTCATCTTCCCTACCCTTAATTTGGGTCCCTGCAGGTCACCAAGTATGGCCGCGGTAAAGCCATTTTCTTCATTTAGTTCCCTTATAAGCTTTATGCGTTGTTTTACATCTTCATAATCGGCGTGAGAAAAATTGATCCTAAACACGTTTACACCTGCATGCATCATATCTCTCAAAACGTCTTTCGAACTCGTTGCTGGCCCTAGGGTGGCCACAATTTTAGTCTTTTTCGTATTCGGCATTAGTCAAAAATTAAATTTTCTTTAGTTTTTATGTGATGAAAATCAACGGCATACGCCGTAGAAACCTGTGGGATCTCGAGGATCAATGCGTTGAGCATCTTTAAAGATACCGCATCCAGTTCATCCTCGATCTTCAGCAAAAAATCTACCTGCTTAAATTCTGGTAAAAGGATTGATTTTTGGACAGCCAGTTCATCCCCAAAAAAAAGAGAGTCCTTATTAGAACCCGTTCTTCCTTCCCGCCTGGCAACATTACTTACCAGGTGATAAGTACAATATTGCCGTAGATCTTCATAGATAAAATGCGCAAAATAGTTGCTCTCATTTCCTTTATGAAGATCAATATCCTTTGGCGTTCTGGCTAATTTAAGGCCTAAATGTTTGTTCAACAGGTAAGCCAGCTTGTACTCTTCTACCGAAGAATGTACTGCAAGTAGCTTGTAGGGCTGTTCAAAAACGTCATTTAAAACCAGTTTATGCGCCGGCATATGATTTTACATCAAAGGCTAAAGATAATTATTGCATCGCAGAAAAGTAATTTTTTGGGGTATATTTTCAGAATATCTTACGAAAACGTTATAGTTTCTGCTATATTTTTAAGAGTGGTCAATTTTGCTCTGCAGGGCGTAATATGCCCTTTTGGATGCTTTTTCTTCGGCTTTCTTCTTTGAGGTCGCCCTGGCTTTAGCCACAACCCTGTTCTCAATCCTTAATTTTACAGCAAAATGTTTTAGCTCGTCTTTTCCTGTATCTTCATAGACTTCAAAGCTAAACTCTTTCTTCTCCTTTTGGCACCATTCTATTAAAAGACCCTTATAACTTATAACCGTGCCTTCCAGTTGCTCGATATCTACATAAGGCTCAATCACCCTTTCATAGATAAATTTTTTGGTATACCTGTAGCCCCTATCAAGGTAAATGGCACCTACAAGGGCTTCAAAAAGGTTTCCATGGATGTTTGTGCCAAACTGCTCTATGGGAATATTAGTCTGAATATATTTGATCAACTCGAGATCTTTCCCAAGTTCATTCAGGTGCTTACGGCTTACAATCTTGGAGCGCATTTTTGTGAGGTAGCCTTCGTTACCACTTGGCACTTCATTGAACAGGTGCGAAGCTATAACGGCACTTAGCATAGCATCTCCAAGAAATTCCATCCTTTCAAAGTTGATGGCGTTGCCCTCTGCATCTTTCTGGTTTAAAGAGCGGTGGGTGAATGCTTTTTTGTAGTGTGCAATATTGCGGGGTTTGAACCCCATTATCTTTGTTAATTCCACAAAAAAATTCCCGCCTCTGGAAGAGCGGGAATTTAATATGTTTCTTATTACACTCATGGAAGGATTTACTCGTCCAGTTTTTTGAACAAAACGCAGGCATTGTGACCTCCAAAACCAAAAGTATTGCTCATAGCCACTTTCACATCTCTCTTCTGCGCCTTATTAAGGGTAAGATTTAATTCGGGATCAATATTTTCATCCTGAACTTTGTGATTGATTGTAGGTGGTACAATTCCATGTTTCATTGCGAGAATAGAGGCAATTGCTTCTACAGCTCCCGCAGCACCCAACAGGTGACCTGTCATGGATTTTGTAGAGTTGATATTAATATCTTTGGCATGTTCTCCAAACACCTTCTTAATAGCCTTAAGTTCAGCCACATCACCCAACGGTGTTGATGTTCCGTGTGTGTTGATGTGATCTACATCTTCCGGTTTAAGTTCTGCATTTCTAAGGCAATTCTCCATTACAGCCACTACTCCTATTCCTTCCGGATGTGGGGCAGTCATGTGGTGGGCATCCGAAGATAACCCGCCTCCAAGTACTTCTGCGTAGATCTTCGCTCCTCTCGCTTTTGCATGTTCATATTCTTCAAGAACAAGTGCGCCTGCACCTTCACCTAAGACAAAACCATCTCGTGTTGCATCAAAAGGTCTTGAAGCAGTCTCGGGACTTTCATTTCTTGTTGAAAGCGCATGCATGGCATTGAAACCGCCCATTCCGGCAGGAGCAACTGCCGCCTCGCTTCCCCCTGTTACTATTATATCACTGTGGCCCAACCTAATATAATTCAACGCATCTATAAGCGCATTGGCTGCAGATGCACATGCTGAAACTGTAGTATAGTTGGGACCCATGAAGCCGTGCTTGATGGAAATATTTCCCGGAGCAATATCGGCAATCATTTTAGGGATAAAGAAAGGGTTGAATCTCGGTGTTCCGTCTCCCTTACCAAAAGCCAAAACTTCATCCTGAAAGGTTTCGAGACCTCCAATCCCGGCACCCCAGATAACTCCTACACGAAGCTTATCAATAACATCGAGGTCCAGCCCCGAATCTTTGATAGCCTCATCGGAAGCTACCAGGGCGTACTGGGCGAACTTGTCAAGCTTCCTGGCTTCCTTTCGATCAAAATAATCTTCAACCTTGAAGTTTTTGATCTCGCAAGCGAATTTAGTTTTGAATTTCTCGGTATCAAAATAGGTAATGGGTGCAGACCCGCTTTTACCATTCACCAGGGCTTCCCAGTATTCCTCAATGTTATTTCCAATGGGGGTAAGGGCACCTAATCCAGTTACTACAACTCGCTTCAACTCCATAAGGATATGTTAGTTTTTTATTTTTTTGCGTCTTCAATATAAGAGATTGCCTGACCCACAGTAGCAATGTTCTCTGCCTGGTCGTCTGGAATCTGAATATCAAATTCCTTCTCGAACTCCATGATCAACTCTACAGTGTCTAATGAATCAGCGCCCAAGTCGTTGGTGAAGCTAGCTTCGTTTACTACTTCATTCTCGTCAACTCCTAACTTGTCAACGATAATCGCTTTTACTCTTGATGCAATGTCTGACATAACTTGTGTTTTTAATTTTTAATTTAAGTGGCAAAAATAAAAAACTTTATTTTAAAACCTGTTTTTACTTTAAAAATGTGAATGTAAATTACATAATTTCCGCCTAAAGCCAGTATTTTTACCTGCCAATAATTGTTAACACCCTACGCTTGCAACAAGTAAAAAATTCCAGAAAGAACAAAATTGTGATCTTTGCTTCGGGTAATGGATCAAATGCCGAGAACATTATTAAGTACTTTCAGCAAAAAGACACTGCAGAAGTTGTCGCGGTTTTCTCCAACAACCGCAGGGCAAAAGTACTGGAAAGAGCACATAATCTGGGCGTAAAGGCTCTGCATTTTGACCGCCAGGCACTTTACCAGTCCAATGAGGTACAACGTTTATTGATAGATATGAACCCAGACCTTATTGTACTGGCCGGCTTTCTTTGGATCTTCCCCACCAATATTCTGCAACACTTCCCTAATCAGGTGATCAATATTCATCCTGCTCTCCTGCCAAAATACGGCGGAAAAGGCATGTATGGCATGAATGTTCACAAAGCTATACATGAAAAAAAGGAAGTGGAAACAGGCATAAGTATACATTACGTCAATGAAAATTATGACGAAGGAAAAATGATCTTTCAGGCTACCACTGCTATTAATCCTGAAGATTCTGTAGAAGATATTGCTCACAAGATCCATGAACTGGAACAGGAACACTTTCCGAAGGTAATAGAAAACCTCTTACTCCCTGCCGAGAATGATTGATGCCAATGTTCACATATATACCGATGGGGCAGCCAGGGGAAATCCGGGGCCCGGCGGTTACGGAATAGTAATGGAATGGGTAGGAAAACCGTACCGCAAGGAATTTGCAAAAGGCTATAAACACACCACCAATAACAGGATGGAGCTGCTGGCCGTGATAGATGCCCTTAAAAAACTGAAAAATCCTGATACCCGGGTGGTTGTTTTTACCGATTCCAAATATGTTGCCGACGCTGTAGAAAAAGGCTGGGTTTTTAACTGGGAAAAGAAAGGTTTTAAGGAGCGAAAGAATGTGGACCTGTGGATAGAATTCCTGAAAGAATATCGCAAACACAAGGTGAAATTCCAGTGGATAAAAGGCCACAATGCACATCCTCAAAATGAACGCTGCGACAGTCTGGCTGTAGAGGCCTCAAAAGGAAAACGCCTTTTAATAGACACAGGATTTGAAGGAGACTCGAAAAGCCTTTTTTGAGTATCAGGGCTTGAAAAACAAAAACGTATATTTGCACCTCATTTTTAAAGAACGTTATGAATAAATTATTAATAGTGGGCACGGTCGCCTTTGATGCCATCGAAACCCCTTTTGGTAAAACAGATAAAATTCTTGGTGGTGCAGCCACTTATATTGGCCTCTCTGCAGCACAATTCGATATTAAAAGCGCTATAGTATCTGTGGTAGGAGAAGATTTTCCGCAGGAATATCTGGATCTGCTAAAAAACAGGAATATCGACCTTAGCGGCACTGAAATAATTAAAGGCGGAAAAACCTTTTTTTGGAGCGGTAAATACCACAACGACCTTAATTCCCGCGACACGCTTGACACGCAATTGAATGTACTTGCCGACTTTCAGCCGGTGGTGCCCGAAGATTTCAAATCTCCCGATGTGGTGATGCTGGGAAACCTTCACCCACTTGTACAGCTTAGCGTACTTGAACAAATTGAAAGGCCAAAGCTTGTGGTGCTTGACACTATGAACTTCTGGATGGACAATACCTGGGATGACCTTATGAAGGTGATTGAAAAGGTAGATGTTCTTACCATAAATGACGAAGAAGCAAGGCAACTTACAGATGAATACTCTTTAGTGAAAGCTGCCCGTAAGATCGCTAAAATGGGCCCTAAATATGTAGTGATTAAAAAAGGAGAGCACGGGGCTTTACTGTTCCATAACGAACAGATCTTTTTTGCTCCCGCACTTCCGCTAGAGGAGGTTTTTGATCCTACAGGAGCTGGAGATACTTTTGCCGGCGGGTTTACAGGATACCTGGCGCATACAGGAGACATTTCGTTCAAAAATATGAAAAATGCAGTGATCTACGGCTCTAATCTCGCCTCTTTCTGCGTAGAGAAATTTGGGACCGAAAGGATGCAGGACCTCAAAAAAGAAGAAGTGCATCAACGCCTGGAAGAGTTTAAATCCTTAACACAATTCCAAATCAAACTTACTTAATATTGTGCCCTGTAATTTCAGGGCTTTTTTTATGACTAAACCCGGGCCAAACAACAACAAGATATGAGTGATGCTTTAAAACACGAATGCGGAATTGCCCAATTGCGCCTACTCAAGCCATTAGAGTACTACAAAGAAAAGTATGGAACGGCATTTTATGGGGTAAATAAGATGTACCTCATGATGGAGAAGCAGCACAACCGGGGGCAGGATGGTGCCGGTTTTGCCAGTATTAAACTCAATACCCAACCCGGCGATCGCTATATAAGCCGTGTAAGATCTAATGCAGCACAACCCATACAGGATATTTTTGCTCAAATCAACGCACGCATTAATGACGAAATAAAGGAGCACCCCGAATATGCCGAGGATGTTGCCCTTCAAAAAAAGCATATTCCCTACCTGGGAGAGCTATTTTTGGGACATGTGAGATATGGCACTTTTGGAAAGAACAGCGTGGAAAGCGTTCATCCGTTTTTGCGCCAAAACAACTGGATGCACCGTAACCTTATTGTTGCCGGAAACTTCAATATGACCAATGTGCACCAGCTCTTCAACAACCTGGTAGAGTTAGGTCAGCATCCAAAAGAAAAGGCCGATACCGTTACTGTAATGGAGAAAATAGGCCATTTTCTGGATGATGAAGTTAGAAAACTTTACAAAAAACTTAAAACCGAAGGCTATTCAAAAGTAGAAGCTTCTCCCCTCATTGCCGAGCAGTTAAAAATTGGTAAGATCCTTAAAAAATCGGCAAAGAACTGGGATGGCGGCTATGCAATGGCCGGCCTCTTAGGGCATGGAGATTCCTTTGTATTAAGGGATCCTGCCGGGATAAGGCCCTGTTACTATTACTGTGATGACGAGGTGGTTGTAGTTGCTTCGGAAAGACCGGTGATACAAACAGTATTTAACGTAGATTTTGACAAAGTCAAAGAACTGCCACCGGGCCATGCAATTATTACCAAAAAGAACGGAAATGTGCGGATCAAGCAAATCCTTGAACCGCTGGAAAGAAAAGCCTGTTCTTTTGAACGCATCTATTTTTCCCGCGGAAGTGACTCCGAAATTTACCGCGAGCGGAAAATGCTTGGAAAGCTCCTGATGCCCGAAGTTCTTAAGGCCATAGACCACGATACCGTAAACACCGTTTTCTCATTCATCCCAAACACTGCGGAAACTTCCTTTTACGGCATGGTAGAAGCTGCACAGGATGAACTCAATAAACAAAAGAATGATACCATTCTTGCTGAAAAAGAGTCTTTGACCGATGCACGCCTGCAGGAGATCCTTAATCACCGTTTGAGAACTGAAAAGATTGCCATAAAAGATGCCAAACTGCGCACTTTTATTACTGAAGACAGTAGTCGCGATGACCTCGTGGCACACGTTTACGACGTTACCTACGGGGTGGTAAAACCTGAAGATAACCTGGTGATCATTGATGACAGCATTGTGCGTGGTACTACTTTGAAGAAGAGTATCCTTAAAATGCTTGATCGTACCAAACCTAAAAAGATTGTTGTAGTATCTTCGGCTCCGCAAATACGGTACCCAGACTG
This sequence comes from Salinimicrobium sp. WS361, assembly GCF_050750585.1. Lineage (NCBI taxonomy): Bacteria > Pseudomonadati > Bacteroidota > Flavobacteriia > Flavobacteriales > Flavobacteriaceae > Salinimicrobium > Salinimicrobium sp. WS361. The sequence goes on along the minus strand of NZ_JBOJLM010000001.1, from coordinate 8,128 downwards.
CTATGGCATAGACATGGCAAGGCTGGAGAACCTTGTGGCATTCCAGGCTGCTTTAGAGCTCCTTAAGGAAACAGATCAATATCAAATTGTAGATGAGGTCTATGAGAAGTGCAGGCAGCAGGTAGAACTTGATGACAAGGATGTAAAGAATTTTGTAAAAGAGATCTACGCACCTTTTACAAATCAACAAATCTCTGATAAAATTGCCGAATTGCTAAGCAATGATACTATTAAAGCTGAAGTGAAGATCATCTTTCAAACTGTAGAAAACCTTCACAAAGCATGCCCTCAAAACCTGGGAGACTGGTACTTTACCGGGGATTACCCCACCTTTGGAGGTAACAGGGTAGTAAACCGGGCGTTCATCAATTTTTATGAAGGAAGTACAGACAGAGCATATTAAAATAAGCTTTTTCTGCCACTCGTGAAGTCCATTGTGCAGTTTAACTAAAATTTATGTACTTCATCTAAAAAGCTATTGGAAACAAAGATTAATATCTACTTTTACAAAGCCATAACATAAGTAGGTTAAGTTCATGGTAGATTTGGGGCAAAAAAGGTGGATCTTTCCACCTTTTTTATTTTCAGCACTTTTCATCCCTTCCTAAATACTCTTTCCATTAGTCCAATTTAGCAAGGTAGGCCACTGTTAAGGCCGAAAAATAGCTTATTTTTATACTCCATATTTAAGAGTTATTACCATGCCCAAAAAGGCCTTTTTTCTTCTCTCGTTTCTTTATACTATTTCACTTTCGGCACAAAACAAAGAGGATCTTTTAGGATCATGGACAGAAATTATTGGCCAGCATCACATTTCTGAAAAATGGAGCATTCCCACGGTGGCACTACTTCAGCATTACGAGATGCTTGATAAATTTCAGTTTATTATGCTGCGCAGCGGGGTCACCCATACCTTTTCAAAGAATTTTTCGGCTTCTGTGGGCTACGATTATGTCTATTCTGAAGCATTTTCCGAAGATAGTTTCACAATACAGCACAGGGTCTGGGAAGAAGCGACCTTAAAAACGCCATTTTTGAGCCCCTATATTGCTCATCGTTTTCGGCTGGAGTCTACCTAGAAAAGGCAGGAACCTCAATATGATCTTAGCCATCGCGTTCGTTACCGACTTAAATTTGACCGGCCTTTGTACAAAAGTTTATACTTTACGGCTTTTAATGAGGTGTTTATAAACCTGAAAGAGCCATATTTTAATCAAAACCGGTTCCATATTGGGCTTGGGTACAGCTTACATCAAGATCTAAAAATAGAAATAGGGTATTTAAAAAACCATTTTAGGCGCGCACATTACGACCGGTTAAGAGTGGGAATGGTTTTTAAGACAAGGTTCTTAGAACAAAAAGAACACTAAGCGGGAGAAAGAAAAGCGGCAGCAAAAGAAAGGGCTCCATGTATCTCGAAGCCCTTTCAATCAACTACCAATAGTTTCTACATTAAGAAACTAATCATAATACCAGCGGCAACAGCCGATCCTATCACACCACTAACATTGGGTGCCATGGCATGCATGAGCAAGTGGTTTGAAGGATCGCTTTTGATCCCTTCCTGTTGAACTACACGGGCACTATCAGGCACCGCCGAAACGCCGGCCGCACCTATGAGAGGATTTATTTTATTCTTTTCACTGAGGAATAAGTTCATGACTTTGGCAAAAAGGAGTCCGCCGGCAGTGGCAATGATAAAAGAAACTGCCCCAAGCGCGAATATTTTGATTGAACTCCCTGTAAGGAACACGCTTGCCTGTGTTGAAGCCCCCACAGTTACCCCCAGAAGAATGGTCACAATATCTATCATTTTTGTCCTGGCTGTATCGGCAAGACGGTCTGTAACCCCACTTTCTTTAAGTAAGTTTCCGAAGAAAAGCATACCAAGAAGCGGAATAGCCGATGGAGAAATGAAGGTGGTGAGCAACATCCCTATAATTGGGAATAAGATCTTCTCAGTTTTAGAGACAGCACGCGGTGGCTTCATTCTTATAAGCCTCTCTTTTTTGGTGATCAACAGCTTCATGATAGGAGGCTGAATTACCGGTACAAGAGCCATATACGAATAGGCCGCAATAGCAATACTACCAATTAATTGAGGCGCCAGTTTAGCCGAAGCAAAAATGGCTGTAGGGCCATCGGCACCACCAATGATAGAAATTGCTCCTGCTTCATGTACTTCAAACCCCAGGGCGATAGCTCCAATAAAGGTTCCAAAAACCCCAATTTGGGCAGCTGCGCCCAGCAACATGAGACGCGGGTTGGAAATGAGAGACGAGAAATCTGTCATGGCTCCAATCCCCAGAAAGATCAATGGAGGATAAATACCCTGGGTGACCCCGAAATAAAGATAATTAAGCACAGAACCAGATTCGTAGATCCCAACACCTGCCCCTGCAGGAAAAGGAATATTACCTAAAAGGATACCTGTACCTATGGGAATGAGCAATAGAGGTTCATAATGAAAGCGAATAGCCAGGAAAATAAATAACAGACCTACAGCTATCATGATGAAATTACCAAAGGTCGCATTCGCGAAACCGGTGTATTCCCAAAAGTGAAGCAGCCCTTCTGTAAGACCTCCTCCTTCTTTTGGTATGTTAGGAACTAAATCCTGAGCCATTAATTCTCCTCCCAAAAGGGTTGGGATGAGGTAAAGAATGCCCAGTACAACTATAACAGTTAATAATTTTTTCACAATCTTGTTTTTAGAATTAGGGAAAGATTTGTTGAAATAGGTCTATCCTATTACCAGGAGTAGATCATTCTGTAGAACAGCATCTCCTTCCTTAACTTTTATTTCCTTAATGACTCCTGCCTGGTCTGCCAACACATCATTCTCCATTTTCATGGCTTCAAGTATAAGCAGGGAATCTCCCTTGGCTACCGTGTCACCTTCCTTCACCTTCATCTTAAAGATACTGCCTGGCAGAGGTGCTTCTACGGGGAAACCTCCAGAGGAAGCTTTCTTCGCAATGTGCCCCTCTCCGGGTTGCCGCACTACGTTTTCCCTTACCAGCTTGGGTGTTTTAACACGCTTCTTTTCCTGGTGGACTTCCACCACGTATTCGGTTCCATTTACATGAATGGTAGCTTGTTCATCTTCAAACTCTTTGATATCAACCGAATATTTATTTCCGTTTATTGTAAAATCGAATTTCTTCATTTTTATATTCTTTACCGTGGGTTATTGTTTACTCCATAGATCTTAGAACTCCATGGAGAATAAGTGCGGGCAACTCTTTTAATAGTGATCACACCGCTTTCTTCATCGTGCTGCTCCTTAAAGTATAAATGTAGCGCCATTGCTATAGCAGCACTAATCTCTCCCGAGAGATAGCGTTCTTCTTCGGCGTTTCCATTTTCTTTATAACGTGATTTCTCTCTAACCTCTTTGATCTTTTTTCCGATCCCGAGATTAAGTATTTGCGGCATTTTCTTAAATACGAACATGAGCAGCAGGAGAGCAAGAAAGACAACGGTATAACCCACCCCTGTAATGATCCATATTTGTGACCAGTCTGTGGCCGATGTTGAAGCATATTCCATAGTTATTTATTTAAAGGGGGATATTACTGTGTTTCTTCGGCGGATTGGTGACTTTCTTTGTCTGTAGCGTCTGGAGGCCTCTAATGATCCTAAAACGGGTATTACGGGGTTCTATGACGTCATCTATATATCCATATGCAGCTGCCTGGTATGGATTCGCAAATTTCTGCTGATATTCCTGTTCTCTTTTAGCCTTGAATTCGGCTCTTTCTTCAGGATCTTTGATCGCACCCATAGCTCTTCCTTCAAGTACCTCAATAGCTCCTGAAGCTCCCATTACGGCAATCTCTGCCGATGGCCAGGCATAGTTAAGGTCTCCTCTAAGTTGTTTACAGCTCATCACATCATGCGCCCCACCATAAGATTTCCTCAAGGTGATAGTGATCTTAGGCACGGTAGCCTCACCATAGGCGAACATGAGTTTTGCACCGTGAATAATGATACCTGCATACTCCTGGCCGCTTCCGGGTAAAAATCCCGGCACATCTACCAGGGTGAGGATAGGAATATTAAAGGAATCGCAGAAGCGTACAAACCGTGCTGCCTTTCTTGAAGCATCACTGTCCAGCACACCGGCTAAGAAATTAGGTTGATTGGCCACTATACCTACAGATTGGCCGTCCATTCTTCCAAATCCCACGATTATATTCTTCGCGTAATTTCTGTGCACCTCTAAAAACTCACCTTCATCCACAACACTGTAGATCACCTCCTGCATATCGTAAGGCTGGTTTGGATTGTCGGGAATAATGGTATTTAAAAAATCGTCCCTTCTATCTATAGGGTCAGTACTATTTTGAATAGGAGCTTCTTCGAGGTTATTCTGCGGAAGGTAGGAAAGCAGCTTTCTTATTAACAGCAATCCATTTTCCTCTGTGGAAACCTTAAAGTGTGATACGCCCGATTTTGAGGCGTGAATATTGGCACCACCAAGATTTTGAACAGAAATATCTTCGCCGGTTACGGTTTTAACCACCTTTGGCCCGGTAACGAACATGTAGCTGTTCTCTTCGGTCATCATTACAAAATCTGTGAGGGCCGGTGAATAAACAGCTCCTCCTGCACAGGGTCCAAAAATGGCAGAAATTTGAGGGATTAATCCGGAGGCAAGGATATTGCGTTCAAAGATCTCGGCATATCCTGCAAGTGAAGTCACCCCTTCCTGTATACGGGCTCCACCACTGTCGTTAATTCCAATTACCGGTGCGCCGGCCTTCATAGCCATATCCATCACCTTACATATCTTCTGGGCAAAAGTTTCAGACAGTGAGCCCCCAAAAACGGTAAAGTCCTGTGAAAAGACGTAGACTACCCTGCCATCAATTGTGCCGTGGCCTGTAACGACTCCATCTCCCAGAATCTTATTTTCTTCCATTCCAAAATTGGTACACCTGTGGGTGACAAACATGTCGAATTCTTCAAAACTACCTTCATCTAAAAGGATTTCCAGACGTTCTCGTGCCGTAAGTTTTCCTTTTTCGTGTTGGGCATCTATACGTTTTTGTCCACCACCCAAACGGGCTATTTCCCGTTTCTGGATCAATTCGTTTACTTTATCCTGACTTGACATTTATATAATTTTTAAATTACTGTTGAGGTTGTTCACAGAGTTCTGTCAATACACCAAAAGTTGATTTTGGATGTAAAAAGGCAATATTGAGCCCCTCTGCGCCTTTTCGGGGAGTTTTATCTATAAGCTTTACTTCTTTTGTTTCCAGTTCATCCAATTGATGCTGAAGATCATTTACTGCAAAAGCGATATGGTGTACCCCCTGACCTTTTTTCTCGATAAACTTTCCAATAGGCCCATCGGGAGCTGTAGACTCAAGCAATTCAATTTTTGTTTGGCCTACTTTAAAAAAAGCCGTTTTGACCTTCTGGTCCTTCACTTCTTCTACAGAGTAACATTTTAACCCAAAGGTTTTTTCGTAAAAGGGGATTGCCTCTTCAAGGCTTTCAACAGCAATACCTATATGTTCTATATGCGTTGGTTTCATGGTTTATATAGTTTTAGTTTCACTTCAGTTTAGAGCAAAAAAAAATCGCACCCCTGCGATTTCTGTTTTTTACCGATAAAAAATATTTAACCCTTCTTCAGGAAGAGATAATTTACAATCTTCATCTTGATTCCATGGCAAAATTGGAGGTAACGCAATTCTTAATTGTTGGTAAGAAAAGCACAACTTAAACCAGTGGAAAATATGACTTAAAATGCGTATCATTTGATACTGTATAAATGTCCTATAAAGGTAACGAAACTTTAACTTTCACAGCCTCGAAAACCCCGGCAATTTTTTATAAATTAACGCAATCGTTGTAGTGATAGCAAGGCTTACCAAAGGGTCCGAATTAAAAATAACTGCGTAAAGATCGACCAATAATTTTTCTTAAAGAATGATTAAAATCATCCTCATTTTGATCCTTTTTCACAAAAGTTATAAGTAAATTTACTGGGAAGATTTGGCTGGTGTCTGGAGATAATAAAATGTTTCCACCAAGACAGAAGTAATGTTTTTATAAAGGGAAAAAATAGAAGCTGTGAGTATTTTTAAAAATCTTCTCTGCTTCTATAATTCCAACTGAATCTAAAAACAGACCGGTTAAAACTTTCACTTAAGATTTAGGTCGTGAACATCTTGTTCCATTTCAGCAGAGATCAATATCGGGCTACTACGAATTTTAGCCGGGACCAACTTTTGAAGTTACTCAATTTTCGAAAGCAAATGCTGGATACCTTAAGAATCAACAATATTTCATTTAAAGTAAATTTTTCAAAAAGATCCCTTAGGGATATCTATAGAACAGATTACGAGACAGTCCCGTAATCTCTCATGCAGCGATGCAATTACTTTCATTAAAACGATAAAAATGAAGGAATCATTATTTCAGGAATTTCCAGATGTTCCAGCTGAACAATGGAAAGATCAAATCAAACAGGACCTAAAAGGTGCCAGTTACGATGAGAAATTAGTTTTTAGATCTCTTGACGGGATCGAGGTACAGCCCTTTTATACTTTAACAGATGTAAAAGACCACATGCAGCTACCACCGCCACTTCCCTGGCGCATCTGTGAAAAGATCAATGTAACTTCGGCCGGCGAGGGCAATACACAGGCCGCAAAAGCGCTTCAAAAAGGTGCAGAAAGCCTTTGGCTCCATATTTCTTCGGAAGATGTAGAACCCCATGTACTTTTTGAAGGATTTAATTTAGAGAACCTGCAGGTTCATTTAAGTTTTTCATTCTTCTCTCCTGATTATGTTGAAAGGCTGAAGTCTTACTTCAAAAACAAAAATGCAGAAGTATACCTGCAACTGGATATTTTGGGCAATCTTGCCGCCACAGGAAAATGGTTTTTTGACCAAAAAAGAGATTTTAGCACCTTAATATCTGTAACTAAAACTGCGTCTCCTTTTGCTTCTAAAGTAAGCGTGAACAGCGACCTGTACCAAAATGCAGGAGCCAGCATTCCGCAGCAACTTGCTTTTTCTCTTGCTCACGTGAATGAGTACCTCAACTTAGTGTGTCAAAAAGGGGAAAAACAAGATAAATTTCAGCCACAGTTCATCCTGGCTACAGGCAGCAACTACTTCTTTGAGATTGCAAAAATAAGGGCGCTTCGCCTGCTTTATGCTTCTTTGGCAAAAGAATACGGGCTTCCCGAAACCTGCTTTATCCTCGCGCAACCATCGCAAAGGGATAAAACTTTATATGATTACAACGTGAACCTGCTTCGTTCCACCACTCAGTGTATGAGTGCTGTATTGGGAGGTGCCGATGCTGTGAGTAATCAGCCTTATGACCTGCTTTTCCATAAAGACAGCTCATTTGGCAGGCGTATAGCCCGCAATCAGCTTCTTGTGATGAAACACGAGGCTTATTTCGATAAAGTAGCCAACCCGGCCGATGGGGCGTATTACATTGAACATCTAACCCACGAGTTTGCCGGTAAAGCCTTTGAGATCTTCAAGCAAATTGAAGAAGAAGGCGGCTACCTGGAACTTTTACTGAAAGGCGAACTTCAAAAAAGAATAAAAGAGAGCGCCCAAAAGGAACAACAGCTTTTTGACGAAGGTAAGCTGGTTCTTATTGGCACTAATAAATTTGAAAATTCACAGGACCTCATGACGCAGGAACTGGAATTTGATCCTTTTGCAAAAACTTCTTCTGAAGATACTCTTATTGAACCTCTTTTCCCTGTACGCCTAAGCGAAAAGCTTGAACAGGAAAGGCTTAAAAAGGAGCAGGGAATATTAACCGAAAGCTAAAACCATGAAAAGAAAATCACTTCAAAATATGACACTTTTGGAACCTGAGACAGGAACTCAAGTCGCTACGGCTCCAAATGAATCAGGTAATCTGAAAGTTGCGGCCGAAGGTAGAAAAATTTATGCTGCAAAAGATGTCAAGAACCTGAAGCATCTCAATTTTGCTGCGGGAATTCCGCCATACCTGCGGGGGCCTTACAGCACCATGTACGTGATGCGCCCCTGGACCATTCGGCAGTACGCCGGGTTCTCAACCGCCGAAGAAAGTAACGCCTTTTACCGCCGCAACCTCGCTGCGGGTCAAAAAGGA